>JAEULH010000031.1 GCA_016793925.1 Rhodospirillales bacterium
GATTCGAACCCCCGACCCAGCGGTTAACAGCCGCTTGCTCTACCACTGAGCTACTCCGGAATGCCCCTGGAGGCGCGGACCGGACTCGAACCGGTGTACACGGCTTTGCAGGCCGCTGCGTAGCCACTCCGCCACCGCGCCTTTTCGGCGGAACCCATCGCGCCTTGCGCGCGTGACCCCGCAGCGTCGCCACCATAACTTCGGCCCCGGATGCGGTCAACGCCGCTCGTCACAGACACGTTCTCTGCGACCTTTGGGGACCGTCTTCTCCGAGGGGTGCAGAACGTCCCCCGGCAACGCCACCCGGCCGAGCGCGCGACGCGGTCGCGCTGTGGCGGATGGGGTGGGATTCGAACCCACGATGGGCTTTTGACCCATACTCCCTTAGCAGGGGAGCGCCTTCGACCACTCGGCCACCCATCCGGACCCGCAGCATGCGACGGTCAGGTTTAAGGCTTCTACAAGAGCGCCGCGGCGGATGTCAAATGACCCGCGGGTCGGCTTCGTCCGAGGCCGCCGGCTCGGCGATGTTCGCAGCGACGCGACCGCCTGTCAGGCCGACCAGGTCCGCCAGCGAGGTGGCAAAAACGCAGTGCGGATGTCCCGCCGCGGCGTAGACGACAGGAAAACGCCCAAGCGCTTCGTCGATCACGACCGGAAGTCCGCCCGTTGTGGCGCCGACCGGGGCGACGCCGCCGATCGTGAAGCCGGTGGTCGATTTGACCGCCCGCGCGTCGGCCATGCGCACAGCGCCGGCGAGGCCGAGAACCGCGGCGACTGCTTCGGCTCGGCAACGCCGATCGCCGCTGACGAGCGCCAGCACGGGCGCATCGTCGACCAGGAAAACCAGCGATTTCACGATCGCGCCCAGCGCCACCTTCAGCGCCGCGGCAGCCGCGGCCGCGGTGCCGGCGCTGTCGGAAAGGACGATCAGTTCGCTGGCCGACCCGGCGGCGGCAAGGGCCGCGCGCACCCGGCGAACGGGCTCCTTGTCAGCGATTCCCATCCTGCGCTCCCATCCGCCAATCCTCCGCGCCGACGATGACCTGCGGCGGGAATCTCATGACGACGCGCTCGGAGGCCGAAGCACAGGTGCCTCGCGCACCGCGCGCAGGCTGTAGGGCGTCGATAGTCCCGCGTCGCTGAGGCGCAGGCGGCCGAGGCGAAGCAGGTCCGACTGAAGGTCGCCGAAATTCCCGCTTTCGGTCCAGCAGCGCATGGTCACCGTGAATCCGCCGTTCAGGGCGGTGACCAGTACCTGCGGCGCCGGCTCGCGAAGCACCCGCCGGTCCTCGTCGAGCAGTCCGTGGAGAACGCCCATCGCGCGTTCAAGGTCGTCGGCGTAGCCGACGCTCATGGCGACGTCGAGCCGGCGGGTCGGCAACCGCGAATAGTTCCGGATCGTCTTGTTCCAAAGCTGCGAGTTGGGAACCGTGACATAAATGCCGTCGAAGGTGTGGAGCTGGGTCGTGAAGACGCCGATCTCGTCGACGGTCCCGGCGACGCCGTCGGACTCGATGTAGTCGCCCACTTCGAGCGGGCGGAGAAACAGCAGCATGACCCCGGCAGCGATGTTGGCGAGCGTGCCCTGCAGCGCGAGACCGACCGCCAGGCCGGCGGCGCCGACGACGGCGATGATGCTCGTCGTCTGCACGCCGAACTGGGCCAACGCCGCGGTAATCACGAACAGCAGAACGGCGTAGCGGACCAGGCTGCCGAGCAGCGGCTTCAGCGTCGCATCGATATGGTCGGAGTGCGCGATCAGCCGGCGAACCGACCGGCCGGCCCAGTCCGCGGCGAACCAGCCGGCCACGAGCAACACGACGGCGCCGAAGATATTGACGCCCCAGGTCAGGGCCATGTCGAGCAGTTGCTCCGGCGAGGTCGACGTCATTGCGGCCATTGCGTCCCCTGGTCTTTCCCCGGCGCCGGCGACTGTAGGGGTATCGCCGCGGCCTGACCAGCCCCTGCCTCGCCGCTGCCCCATCGCAGAATCAAGGCGGAGTGGCGGCGGCACGGCATCTGCATGCTGGCGCCAAGCCGGGCGCAGCGTTACGCTTTCGCCTGCAACCGGGGGAAGGTAGCGGGAGAGCGTTGTGATCGGGATCCGAAACGACGAACCCACGGTTCAGGCGCAGCTCGAGACCGTCCACGACCAGCTTCGCGCCGAGCTTCCCGGGATCGTCCGCATCGGCGTCGCCGTCTATGACAACCGAACGGATATCCTCACCACCTTCATCCACAGCACCCAGGGAAATGCGCCGTTCGCGCTCTACGAGGCGAAGCTGAGCGCAGTGCCCTCGCTCGCGGCTCTCGCACGCAACCACTGCGACCGGATCGTCGAGGATCTCGACGCCATGGTCGAGCAGGTGATAGCCGGCGGCGGAACGCCGGGTCAGCACACCCGTCAGCTTGTCGAGCACCGCTACCGGTCGAGCTTCACCAAGCCGTTCTACGACCGCGGCGAGCTGTTCGGCTTCCTGTTCTACGACTCCGACCAGCGCGCCTATTTCTCCGAGGGCGTCATCCGCCACCTCTCGATCTACTCTCACCTGATCTCGCTGATGATCATCCAGGACGCTTCGTTCGATCGCGTCGTCCGCTCGGCCGTCGACGTCGCAACGCAGTGGAGCCATCTGCGCGATCAGGAAACCGGCGCGCACCTCGACCGGATGTCGCGCTACGCCCGGCTGATCGCCCGCTCGCTGGCCGGCGAACGGCGGCTGAACGACGAATTCGTCGAGTTCGTCTTCCGCTTCGCGCCGCTCCATGACATCGGCAAGATCGGCGTACCCGACCGGATCCTGCTCAAGCCCGGCAGGCTGACGGCGGACGAGTTCGAGATCATGAAGGAGCACGTGCCCAAGGGCGTCGAGATGGTCGACACCATGGCGCAACGGTTCGCCTTCGGCCCGGCGCAGCACATCGATATCCTCCGCAACATCGTTCGCTGCCACCACGAGGCCTTCGACGGCAGCGGCTATCCGGCCGGATTGAAGGGAGACGCCATCCCGCTCGAAGCGCGGATCGTGACCGTCGGGGACGTGTTCGACGCGCTGACGACGAGGCGACACTACAAGGATGCCTGGAGCAACGCCGCCGCCTTCGCCTTTCTCGGCGCGCACGCCGGCAAGACCTTCGACGCCGACTGCGTCGCGGCGCTGATTGCGGCGCGCGGCGAAGCCGAAGCGATCCAGTCCCGCTTCGCCGCCGCCGACGACGGTTTCGCCGGTTTTCACGAGGCCTATTCCGACGCTGTCTGAACGCTTCCAAGGCGGCAGCGGCTTGGCGAGAACGGCAGCGCCGTCGGGTGCACCGTTGCGGAACCGCACCGATTTCGATGCGCGGCGACCGGAAACCTTCGACACCGCGACGATCCGAGGCTAGATCCAGGCTATGCTGATCATATCGGACCTGACCTACCGCATCGGCGCGCGGGTGCTGCTTTCCGGCGCCGATGCGGTCATCGCCGGCGGCCACCGGGTCGGACTTGTCGGTCGCAACGGTTGCGGCAAGACCACGCTGCTCCGGCTGATCGCCGGCGCGCTCGAGGCCGACGGCGGGCGGATCGAGGTGCCCGCGCGTTGGCGCATCGGCCTCACCAGCCAGGAGGCGCCGGACGGCGAGGCCAGCCTGATCGAGACGGTCATTGCCGGCGACCGCGAACTGGTCGCGCTGTCGGCCGAGGCGGACACCGCGACCGACGGCCACCGTATTGCCGATATCCATGCCCGGCTCAGCGACATCGGCGCCCATTCCGCGCAAGCCCGGGCCGGGCGGATCCTGGCAGGGCTGGGTTTCGATCCGGACCAGCAGCAGATGCCGTGCCGGGTCTTCTCCGGCGGCTGGCGGATGCGGGTCGGGCTGGCGGCGCTTCTGTTCAGCGCGCCCGACCTGCTGTTGCTGGACGAGCCCACCAATCACCTCGATCTCGAAGCGACGATGTGGCTGGAGGAGTATCTTCGCGGCTATGCCGGCACCGTCGTCATCGTCAGCCACGACCGCGACCTGCTCAATCGCGTGCCCGAGGAGATCCTCCACTTCGAGGCCGGCAAACTGACGCTGTACGCCGGCAACTACGACCGGTTCGAGCGCGCCCGCCGCAGCCGACTGGAACTGAATGAGAAGGCCCGAGCCAAACAGGATGCGGAGCGGGCCCGGATCCAGGCGTTCGTCGACCGCTTTCGCTACAAGGCGACCAAGGCCAAGCAGGCGCAGGCGCGGATCAAGATGCTGGCGCGCCTGGAGCCGATCTCCGCGCTTCAGGAGGAAGCGGAGGTCAGCTTCGACTTTCCGGACCCCGATCCGCTGCCGCCGCCGTTGATGAGCGCGGACGGCGTCAACCTCGGATACGATGGCGCGGCCGTGCTGAAGGACGTTTCGTTCCGGCTCGACGGCGACGATCGCATCGCCCTGCTCGGCGCCAACGGCAACGGCAAGTCGACGCTGATCAAGTTCCTCGCCGGTCGACTGGCGCCGCAGGCCGGACGAACGAGCGTCTCGCGCAAGATCCGGGTTGGCTACTTCGCACAGCACCAGGCCGACGAACTGGATCTCGCGGCGACGCCCCTGATCGAGATGGGACGCCGGCGGCGCGGCGACCCCGAGCAGCGGCTGCGCGCGCATCTCGGTCGCTTCGGCTTCTGTCAGGAGCGGGCGGAGACGCCCGTTTCGGCCTTGTCCGGCGGGGAAAAGGCGCGGCTGCTATTCGCCCTGATGAGCTGCGACAAGCCGCACCTCCTACTGCTCGACGAACCCACCAACCACCTCGACATCATGGCCCGCGAGGCCCTGATCGAGGCCATCAATGGCTTCCCCGGCGCTGTCGTCATCGTCAGCCACGACCCGCATGTTCTCGCGCTCACGGCGGATCGCCTGTGGCTGGTCGACGCCGGCCGGGTGGCGCCCTATGAGGGCGACTTCGACGACTATCGCCGATTCCTGCTCACCCGCGATCGAGGCGACGGTGGCTCCGCCGCCGGCGAGAGAGGCAGGAGCGAGCCCAGCCGGAAGGAGCAGCGACGGTTGGCGGCGCAACGGCGCGACGCGCTGGCGCCGCTGAAGAAGCGCCTCGCCGAGGCCGAGCGCGCGGTCGCGGGGCTGGAGGCCGAGAAGGCCGCGCTCCAGCGCGAGCTGGCCGACCCGGCGCTGTATCAGGGCGATCCGGGCCGTCCCGTCGCCTTGCAGACGCGCCTTGTCCAGGCGGAACGCCGGCTTGCGGACGCCGAGGAGGCATGGCTGACCTTGCAGAGCGAGTGGGAGGAGGCGGAAGCGGGCCTGTCGACAGCGGCCGCCAGGGCCTGACCAGGGCCTGACGACGGCCGCGACGCGCCTCAGCGCCTCAGTCGGTCGCCATCTCGAACACGTGGTAGCCCCAGGGCGGCATGTCGACGAACAGACCGGCGGCGGCAAGCTCGTCGCCGCTGCGCACATAGCGCACGTCGCTCATGAGATCGACGAGACGCACCGCCTTGCGCCGCAGGTCCGCCAGGGCGAGCGGCAGGCGGCATTGCCCGGCCGCATGGCTGTAATTGACGACGCAGAGGACGCGAGCACCGTCGCCACCCTCCCAGACGCAGGCGATGAAACCTTCGTAGGTCCGGTCATTCTCGCCGGCGGGCCGGGGGTCGATGCGACGCCAGGCGCCGTTGCGAAAGAGCGGCCGTTTCAGAACCGCCAGCAGGCGGTCGTAGAAGGCGGCCAACGCCGGATCACGCGCCTCATCCGGCCCTCGCCCGAGGTGCATGGGGATGCGGATCTTCCGACCTTCGAGCTGGCCCTGATGGAAAAAACGCAGGCCCGGCGACAGGTAGGTAACCACCGCCGCGGCCCGGTGCGTCGCCAGAGGGAACGCCGCCGCCGCGCGCGGCTCGTCGTGGTTCTCGAGGAAGCGCGCCAGCTTGTTCTGGAAGTCGAGGTCGGCGACGAGATGATCGCGTACACCCGGCGCGTTGCGTTCGCGCAGCCGGTCATAGAGCCGCTTGTCATAGGTGTAGTCGAAGCCCTCCTGCTGCAGCGACCACTCGAGGTCCCAGTAGACTTCGGCCATGAAGGTGAAACCCGGATGGTTGCGGCGCACCCTGGCGATGGCTTCCGGCCAGAAGGAACTCGCCGCCCGCCCCCAGGTCTTGCGGAACACCTCCGGGAGGACGAGCATCGCCATGTCGCAGCGCACGCCGTCGCACTGGCCGGCAACGGAGACCAGTTCGCGACACTGGGCCTCGCGCAAATCGGCGTTGGCGAAGTCGAGCTGAAGCGTATCCGGCCAGCCGGGAAAATACGGATCGCGGCCGTGGGCGATGATGCTGGGGCCGGCTCCGGTGTCGACCTGGACCCAGTTCTCCGGCGCGCGGGCCAGATCGGCGTCCGTTCCGTGAACGTAGAAGTCGGGGTCCTCCTCAACCCAGTGGTGATCGACTGCCGTGTGGTTCGGGACGAAGTCCAGCATCAGGGCCAAACCGCGCCGGCGCATCCGTTCGCGCAGGCGCGCAAGAGCCGACGGCCCACCGAGGGCTGCGTGAACCCGGTAGCGGGTTATCGCGAAGCCCGAGCCGCAGATGTCTTCGGGGCTGAGATCCGGGAGGACCGCGCGATACTCCTGCTGCCACTGCGGGTTCTCGCGGGAGACCCTGCGGCCGAATTCGCCGGTCTGCCAGACGCCCAGCAGCCAGACCCAGTCGAAGCCGAGGTCGGTGATCCGGTCGAGCGCGGCGTCGTCGACGTCGTCCAGGGTGGCGGTGCGACCGAGACGCCGGCCGATGCGGGTCAGCCAGACGCGCGTGTTGATCTGATAAAGGGCGGGACAGGTGACGGCCATCATGACGGCGCTGGCACGCGTGCGCGCTGTCGCGCCGACGAGGATACCGGCGAGGCGCCGGAGCGCGAGCCGTCCCCGAAAGCCGCGGTCATTGCCGTCGCCATCGCGCGCACGGCCCCCGGTCCATGGCCGGCAGCGCGCAACGCACGGATCGTCGTGTCGCCGTCGCGCTTGGCGAGGCGGCGGCCGGTCGCGTCGCGGCACAGCACGTGGTGGTGCCATACCGGCGGCGCAAGGTCGAGAAGCGCGTAAAGGAGACGGTGGATGTGGCTTGCCTCGAACAGATCCTCGCCGCGGGTGACCTCCGTCACCTGCTGTTCGGCATCGTCGACGACGACCGCGAGATGATAGCTCGCCGCCACATCCTTGCGCGCGAGGACCACGTCGCCGAAACGCTCCGGCGCCGCCGCCTGCGGGCCGCGCACTCGATCCGTCCACGCCAGCGGGCCGGTCATGGCGACCGCCCGCGCCATGTCGAGGCGGAGGGCGCAGGGTTGCCCGGCGGCGATACGCCGGCGCCGCTCGGTGCCGCCGAGCTTGCGGCAGGTTCCGGGGTACCGGAACGAGCCGTCCGGCGCGAGGGCGTGCGGCGCACCGACGGCCGCGGCGACCTCGTCGGCGATTTCCCGGCGGGTGCAAAAGCAGGGGTAGGTGACACCCAGCGCATCGAGTCGCGCCAAAGCCTTGGCGTAAAAGGCCATCCGCTCCGACTGGCGAACGACCGGCTGCTCCCAGCGCAGCCCCAGCCAGGCGAGATCATCGAGGTTGCGAACGATAAAGTCCTCCCGGCACCGCCCGGCATCGAGATCTTCGACACGCACGATGAAGCGGCCGCCACCGCAGGCGGCGAGGTCATGCGCGTAGATAGCGGCGAAGGCATGACCAAGGTGCAGATCGCCGGTCGGGCTCGGCGCGAAGCGGCTCACGGTCGTCGTGGTGGGCGTCATGATGGGCCCGATCCATGTTGGCGTCGCGCTTGGGCTGCGAACGTGCGCACGAAGGCCGTCACAGGCAACCGAGTTGCGTGCTGAAGCGGACCTCGATGTCTTCGTCGTCGCCGAGCCGGTACTGACAGGCGAGACGCGCATGAACGCCCGGCCCGCCGGCGGCGTCAAGTCGTCCCGTGGCGGCGAGGAAGAAAGCCTCGGCCTCCGTCGGCGGCCGGCTCGAGCCGGCACGCGCTTCGACCTCGACAAGGCAGGCGCCGCAATCTCCCGACCCGCAGTTCGACAGGAGCGGAACCTTGTAGGCCCTGGCTACGGAAAGGATCGTCGCCGGCGCGACGGCGGCTCCCAGAGCGCCGCCCGGTAACTTCACCGACCTGCTCTTGCCGTCGAACAGAAACCTGAGCGTCGCCAAGTCGCCTCCCCCCAACCGCCGATCCGCCTCGCCGTGCGCCGAATGCACTCGGCCGAACCGGCGCACCTGGTCTTCAGGTCGTCACCGGGGCTCCCCGGCGCAATCGCCTGGCGCGCGCATGACACCGCTTTTCTTCACGGCGGCAACGACGGGTGATGGCTCTCGGTCAGCTTCGCCGCGACCGGGAAGCTTTCGGGTGGTGGCGCGCCCGGGCATTACGGGCCAGCAGCTTCGCCTGAGCATGCGCGATCGCAAGCGTCGCGGAAGAGGGGCAAGTCTTCCGACGCAGCCCCTCCGCACGCGAAACGCTAGAGAACGAAATCGCCGCTGACCCAGTCGCCGGGCTTGGCAACGTCGTCCTGAACCAGAATTTCGAAGTCGGCTCCCGCCTTCCCGTCAATCTCTCCCTGGACCAGGCTGGCGCCGCCGCCGCCGGCGACAACGTGAAGTTCGCCGGCCTTGAGGACCGTCGTCGTGCCGACGAAGGTGAAGGCCTGGTTGCCGCCTTTGGTTGCGTCGGCGTCGATCTTCGCGAGGTCGATCCGGTCGCCGCCATGGACGTGCGTGCCTTCGAAATCCAGGATCACGTCGTGTGCGG
This sequence comes from Rhodospirillales bacterium, assembly GCA_016793925.1. GTDB lineage: Bacteria > Pseudomonadota > Alphaproteobacteria > Rhodospirillales > Defluviicoccaceae > JAEULH01. The sequence continues at coordinate 8,775 of JAEULH010000031.1, forward strand.
CGCCTTTTCCGGAGTCGGTCGCGGCATAGTAGTCGAAGGTGTCCTTGCCTTCCCCGCCGCTGAGCCGATCGGCCCCTTCCCGGCCTGCGAGCAGATCGTCGCCGGCGTCGCCGTAGAGGTCATCGCTGCCGGTGCCACCGCCGAGCTTGTCGGCGCCGATGCCGCCGTGAAGGGTATCGTTGCCGGCCTGGCCGCCCAGTTCGTCGTCTCCGGCGCCGCCGTACATCAGATCGTCGCCGAACGAGCCGAAAAGTCGATCGTTGCCGTCCTCGCCGTAGAGTCTGTCGTTGCCGTCCCAGGTGTCCTTGTCGCCGCCGGCACCATAGATCGTATCGTTGCCCGCGCCGCCGTGGATGTTGTCGGTGTCGTTGCCGAAGTAGAAGGAGTCGGTCGACTTCCCGTAGATGGTGTCGTCGCCGGCGCCGCCATCGAGGCGCTCCCCGTCGAGTTCCGTCCCGGTGATGACGTTGTCGAGCGCGTTGCCGACGCCGTGCCATCCGAATTCGGAAGGTCCCGACAGGTCCAACGTCATCTCCAGTTTTTCCACGTTGGCAGGCAACGTGTAGTCGGTCTGGTCGGCGATGACGGTGTCGATCCCCTCGCCCGGCTTCTCGAAAACATGGTCTTTGCTTTCGAGGACGACGTAGGTGTCGTTGCCCGTGCCCCCGTAAAGGTTGTCGGTATTGTGCCCGGCCCACATGCTGGCGTCGCCGTTCGGGTTGCGGCCCGACGCCACGAGGTAGTCATCCCCGGCATCGCCATACAGGTTCGCCGTCGTCTTCGACAGATCGAGGCTCCAGGTGTCGTAGCCGGTGGTGATGTACAAAAAGTCGTTCCCGGCCCCGCCATGCAGGAGGATGGTGCCGGTGGGGTCCTTCCCCTTCCAGTCGTCGTACTCGTTCGGGGCGAGAGAGTAGTAGACGGTGATGTTGTCGTTGCCGCCTTCGCCATAGGCGGCGTTGTCGGCGGGATTCGCGCCACCGCTGTCGCTGATTTCGATCGTGATGTCGTCGTTGCCGGCGCCGCCGTGAATGGCGTTCCCCGCGTTCATCTCGCCGACCCCCCTCGAGTGGTCCCAAATGTTGTCATTGCCGACGCCGCCGTTGATCCTGTCGCCGCCACCGCCGCCATCAAGATCGTCGTTGCCGCCAAGGCCGTTGATCGTATCCGCGGCCGCGGACGGCTTGCTGAGATCCGGCAGCCGCGTCACGCCTCCCGAAACCGCGTCGGGTGTGATGGTGTTCCTCAAGTCAGTCCCGGTATAGGTACCCATGATCTCCTCCGTGGAGTAACGCACGCAGATCAGTTGCGCCGGGCGATCCGCGCCCGGGGGGCATGCTTGGTCTCCGGATGCGGATTCCCCGTCCTCTCGCACACCGCCGAGCCTCCTCCCGAGGCCTGACGGCCCGCGCCCAGCGTGCCGAAAATATGGCTTTTTTGTGTTGGATCCAGCATAGACAGATGCCGCGTTGCGAGTAAATATGTCGTTTTTATGGATGGGCTCTTTTCTTCACGAGTGCCGCAAACAGGCAACGCTCGCGGATTCAACCGTCTGGATGAAAGCAGGGATGACAACCCGCCATGCGCGAATCGGCGCTCGGAAGCGACAACAGTCACGGGTCCGGTATGGAGTGGCCGGGCAGTCGAGACCGGGACTCGCTTGTCACGGCCATCCACGCCTGTCGCGCGCAGCTATCGTCCGCGGATCAGCCCGGGTCGGGACCCTGGATCAGCGGGAATGTTCGCGGAAAGAAGGGCGCGCCCCAGGCGTCGCCCCTCCTCGCCGACGCCGGCCGGCGTTTGCCGACGCTAGAGGATGAAGTCGCTCGCGTGCCAATCGCCCGGGCCGGGGTTCCCGTCCCTGACCAGGATTTCCAGATCCGGCGCCAGGGTTCCGCCCGTGTTGGCCTGGATCAGGGTATGGGGCCCGTGCGCCTCGACGCGGACCTGCCCCGGCCCCGTAATTGCGGCGGTGCCTATGAACACGAAAGCCTGGTTCCCGCCTGCGTTCTCGTTGGCATCGATGAGGTGCAGGTCGATCCGGTCGCCCACCTTCGCACCGACGTTGTCAAAATCCAGGATGATGTCCTTGGATTTCGGCGTGGAATCGCGGGTTTCGACGTACTGATAGGTGTCATTGCCGCTACCGCCGCTGAGCACGTCCCCCTCGAACCGGCCCTTCAGGGTATCGTTGCCGGCATCTCCGTACATCGAGTCGAGACCGTAGTACCCGCCGAGCAGGTCATTGCCGTTGCCGCCGTGAAGCACATCGTCGCCCAGCTTTCCATAAAGATGGTCGTTTCCGTCTCCGCCGTAGATGTAATCGGTTCCGTCGGGGCTGTAGCCGTCGTGCTCGCCGCCGTTCCCATAGATCCAGTCGTCGCCCGATCCGCCGTAGATCGTGTCGCGATCGTTCCAGTCGCCGATGCCGGGGGTCTTGCCCAGGATGTGGTCGTTGCCGGCGCCGCCATAGATCGTGTCGCTGCCCGTTCCGCCATCGATATCGTCGTCGCCGGCCCGACCGTTGATAACGTCATCTCCACCGAGAGCGTTGATCACGTCGCTGGAGTTGCTGCCTATGATCGTGTCATTTCCAGGCGTGCCATTATAGGTTCCCATCTCTGTCTCCTATCCGATCAGCGAAGAGCATGGCTAAAGTATCAACCATGAGGATTGTGCGACCGTCTCGCCTCCAAGATTATTGGGAGAAAAACACGCAAATGAGACATCTTTTAGATGCCGAGGATCTTAGCGTAAATGTCAAATGCTGGGCTTAAGAGAATCTGCTGCAACTTATGAGATATTATATGCTCGCATGCCACTGACGTGGAGACGCCAAGCAAGACATGGGCCGCAGCCGACCGCGCCTACGCCGATTTCGACGCGGCCAGAAGCTCGCTTACCTGCGTTCGGGGAATGCTCGGATCCGTAATGCGAGGACAATCCCCGACATCGCCGGCGGATCATTCGCGCCACGGCGCTCGGAACGAAGATGCGCCACTGGTTATCATAGGCGGGCTTTCAAATCGCCGGTTGGGGCCTTACTGTCCCGGTACGTCCCATTTCAAACCCGGAAATGAGGGATCTCATGGCTTTTGAACTTCCCCCGCTGCCTTACGACAAGAAGGCTCTGGAGCCGTATATTTCGGCTCAAACACTCGAGTTCCACCACGGCAAGCATCATCAATCGTACGTGACGAACCTGAACAACATGGTCAAGGACACGCCGCTTGCCGCCCACGGATTGGATGACATCATCACCACGACCTTCAAGGATCCCGACAAGGTCGGCGTTTTCAACAACGCCGCCCAGGTCTGGAACCACACGTTCTTCTGGCACTGCATGAAGTCCGGAGGCGGCGGCGCGCCGAGTGGCGACGTGGCCTCGGCGATCGACAGCGCCTTCGGCTCGCTGGACAAGTTCAAGGACGAATTCAAGACCGCGTGCACCAGCCAGTTCGGTAGCGGCTGGGGATGGCTCGTCGCCGACGGCGGCAAGCTCTCGGTAATGAAGACGCCGAACGCCGAAAACCCGATGGCGCACGGCAAGACGGCGCTGCTCACCTGCGATGTCTGGGAGCACGCCTACTATCTCGACTATCAGAACCGTCGGCCGGACTTCGTCCAGGCCTTCATCGACCACCTGATCAACTGGGATTTCGTCGCCAAGAACATGGCGAAATCGGCGTAACCGGCAATCGCGGCGCGGCGCGAGTGCGCCGCCCGCAGCCACCGGAAGGCGCCGCCCCGAGCGGACCTACTCCACCGCCAACAGCGCGGCGCAAACGGCGCGGGCTTCCCCGGCGAGCAGGTTGAAGGTGCGGCAAGCCGCGCCGGTCGCCATCCATTCGGCATTGATCCCGGCGGCGGCCAGCGCTTCGCGCAGCGGCCGCGGCATCGGCTCAAAGTGCGCGCCGCAGCCTATCACCACCAGCGTGCCGGCCGCGGCGTCGGCGACGAGGCGGTCGATCTCCGCCACGGCGATGTCGTCGATGCTGCGCGCCGGCCAAGCGTCCGCGTGGTCGGCGAAGACGAGCACCGAGCCTTCGATGCGCTGCCCGGAGACGCGGAAACCGCCGCCGCCGTAGGCCTGGATCCGCTGGCGCCCGCCGGGCGATGGCGTGTCCGGATGGGCCACGACCTACGGGTGTTCCGCTGCGGTCTGATCCTGAGCGACGGGAGACTTGCGGATGTTCATGTACAGCAGCGGCGGCGTGGCGATGAAGATCGATGAATAGGTTCCGACCAGGATGCCCCACAGCATCGCCGTACTGAACCCGCGCAGGACCTCGCCGCCGAAAATATAGAGCGCGACCAGAGCGATCAGCGCCGTCGCGGCCGTCATTGTCGTCCGCGACAAGGTCTGGTTGATGGACAGGTCGAAGAGCTGCTCCAGCGGCATGCTCTTGTACTTCCGCAGGTTTTCGCGGTGGCGGTCGAATACGACGACCGTGTCGTTGACCGAATAGCCGGCGATCGTCAGCAGCGCGGCCACGGTGGTGAGGTCGAAATCCATGCCGAGCAGCGAGAACAGGCCGACGGTCGCGACCACGTCATGAAGGTCGGCGAGAATGGCGGCGACGCCGAACTGCCACTCGAAGCGAAACCAGACGTAGATCATGATCGCCGCCAGAGCCGCGGCGATGGCCAAAAGTCCGTTCGTAAAGAGCTCGGAACTGACCTGTGGGCCGACCACTTCGACGCGCTCATAATCGACGCCGGGGCCGAGCGCCTCGCGGATCTTTTCGACCGCCGCCTGCTGCGCCTCCTCTCCCCCCGGCTGCTTCTCCAGACGGATGAGCACTTCACGGTCCGACCCGAACGTCTGCAAGCCCACTTCGCCCAGATCGAGCCCGCCCAGCGCCGAGCGCATGGCCTGCAGATCGGCCGTCTCCGGCATGCGGACCTCCAGCAGAACCCCGCCCTTGAAGTCGATGCCGAGGTTCAGGCCCTTGAAAATCAGCAGAAGGACCGTGCCGACGATGATGGTCGCGGAAATGGCCAGGTTGATCTTGTGCATGGCCATGAACGGGATTTTGGTGTCCGGCGGGACAAGGGTGAAGCCACGAAACATGATTGACCGCTAGATGGGGAGGAGCCGGGGTCGGGCCTGGCGATACCAGGTGAAGATCATCAGCCGCGTGACCGTCACCGCGGTGAACATCGTCGTCAGGATCCCGATGGACAGCGTCACGGCAAAGCCGCGCACGGGTCCGGAGCCCATGGCATAAAGGACAATGCCGGCGATGAGCGTCGTCAGGTTGGAGTCGATGATGGTGGTGATCGCGCGGGCGAAGCCGGTATCGAGCGCGGAAAGCGGCGTTCGGCCGTTGCGGATCTCCTCGCGGATGTGTTCGTAGATGAGCACATTCGCGTCCACCGCCATACCCACCGTCAGGACAATCCCGGCGATGCCGGGCAGGGTAAGCGTCGCCTGCAGCAGCGACAGGGCGCCGAGCAGCATGACGATGTTGATGACCACGGCCACATTGGCGAGAACGCCGAAGAAGCCGTAAACCAGGGTCATGAACGCGGCGACCAGAATGACGCCGACCACGCCGGCGAGCTTGCCGGCGGCGATGGAATCCGCGCCCAACCCGGCCCCGACCGTCCGCTCCTCGATCACCGTCAGCGGCGCCGGCAGCGCCCCGGCCCTCAACAGCAGCGCCAGGTCGCGCGCGTCGGTCACGCTGAAGGTGCCCGAGATGACGCCCGAGCCGCCGAGGATCGGCTCACGGATGCGCGGCGCGCTGATCACCTGATTGTCGAGCACGATGGCGAGCAGCTTGCCCACGTTGTGCGAGGTCGCATCGCCGAAGCGGCGCGCACCGATCGAGTCGAAGCGGAAGGAGACGACCGGCTCGTTCTGCTGAAAGGTCGGTTCCGCGTCGAGAAGGTTCTCGCCGCTGACCAGCACCCGCTTGTTGACGAGGATCTGTCGCGGCTGGCCGCCCGCAGCCTGGCCCTCGACCATGGGCAGAAGCATTGTCCCGGCCGGAACGCGTGCGGCGTCCGTCGCGTTCGCGCTGTCGTCGACAAGGTGGAACGTCATCTTCGCGGTCTTGCCGATCAGCCGCTTGACCCGATCCGGATCGTCGACCCCGGGCAACTGAACGAGAATGCGGGTCCGCCCCTGGCGCTGGATCGTCGGCTCGCGCACGCCGGTTTCGTCGATCCGCCGGCGAATGATCTCGAGGGACTGGTCGATCGCGGCCGTCTCCCGGTCGGCTATGGCCTTTTCCGTCAGACTGACGGTCATCCGCCCGTTGTCGCCGACATCGACCGTGGTGCCAGGGTCCAGCTTGCGCAGGATTTCCTCCACCTGGTCGCGCTGCGCCGGGTCGGGGATCGTCACCTGTACGGCAGTGCCGCCGACGCCGAGCTGCTCGTAGCGGATGCGCGCCGTCCGCAGCTCTGCGCGAACCGACTCGACCATGCTTTCAAGCCGCTCTCGGATCAGCGCGCCGGTGTCGACATCGAGAAGCAGGTGGGAGCCGCCCTGGAGGTCGAGGCCGAGGCTGATCTGTCGGTGCGGGAGCCAGTCGGGGAGCGCCTCGGCCTGCTCCCGCGACAGCAGGTTGGGCGCCGCGGCGAGCATCCCGAGAACGGTGACCGCGACGATCAGAACGATCTTCCAGGCAGGAAAGTTACTCATCCCCGGCGGCCGCCCGTTTCACTCGATCGCATCGCTCGCACCGCAGCAGGGGTCCGGCCGTCGATCCACCGGTTTTTGCATAGCCCATCGTCGGCGATCAGGACCGCTAGTCCTTCTTGCCACTGAGAAACTTCTTGAACCCGCCCTTCCCGGGCTCGCCGTTCGGCGCGTTCGTGTTTGCCGAAGTCGGGGTGTCGCCCGGCCCTGCGGTCGTCGCCGAGACGGCCTCGGTCTTGGCCAGAACCGCGGAGACCAGCGGCTTGTGAACGCGCACGCGCACGCCCTCGGCGATTTCGACAAGGATCTCGCCGTCGTCGATGACCTTGCTGACCGTGCCGATGATGCCGCCGCCCGTGACGATCCGGTCGCCGCGCCGAATGGCCGCCAGCATGTCACGGTGCTGCTTCATCTTTTTCTGCTGCGGGCGAATCAGGAGGAAGTAGAAGACGACAAATATCAGGATGAGCGGCAGAAACTGCACAATCCCGGCGCCGGCGCCCGCTACATCTCCGCCCGCTTGCGCGAAAGCCGGCGAGACGAACATCGTTTACTCCTCTTCTCGGATTGGGAACCCGCGGCGGACTATACGCCCCGTCGCCCCGGTTGCAACCGATAACGCCGACCGACGGGCCGGCGCCACGTCGGCGCCTCACCGGTGGTCACGCGGCTTGCCGATTGCGGGCGCTCGCCCTATAGCCTCGGAGCATGGCCGAACCGGATCTGATCGCGCTTCTTTCCCAAGCCGTCGCGGCGCTCGAGCGCCTTTCGCCGCCGCCGCCTGCCTCGGCGGCGCTGGGCGATGCCGACGCCTTCGTCTGGCACGCCGACGGCCGGCTGCAGGCCGTCCGCCGGGTCAGCCGCATCGAGCTGGCGCTGCTCCAGGGCATCGACCTGCAGGCCCGAACGCTGCTCGACAATACCCGCCGGTTCGCTCGTGGCCTGCCGGCCAACAATGCGCTGCTGTGGGGCGCGCGCGGTACCGGCAAAAGCTCGCTGGTCAAGGCGGTGCATGCGACCGTCAATGCCGAGCGGGAGGAGAACGGCGGTGCGCTGGCGCTGATCGAACTGCACCGCGAGGATATCGCCACCCTGCCCCGGCTGCTCGCCCTTCTGCGCGAGGCCAGGCGGCGCTGTATCCTCTTCTGCGACGACCTCTCCTTCGACGGCCAGGACGCCTCGTACAAGTCGCTGAAGGCGGTGCTGGAGGGCGGCATCGAGGGCCGCCCGGAGACGGTCGTCTTCTACGCGACCTCCAATCGCCGTCACCTGATGCCCCGCGACATGATGGAAAACGAGCGCTCGACCGCAATCAATCCGGCCGAGGCGGTGGAGGAGAAGGTCTCGCTTTCCGACCGCTTCGGCCTTTGGCTCGGCTTTCACGCCTGCGACCAGCAGACGTATTTCGCCATCGTCGATGGTTACGCTCGCCATTTCGGGCTCGAGATGGAGCCGGAGCGATTGCGCGCCGAGGCCAACGCCTGGTCGCTCGCCCGCGGCGCCCGCTCGGGACGGGTGGCCTGGCAATTCATCCAGGATCTGGCCGGCCGGCTCGGTCGCCCGCTCACCAGGGGCTGAGCAGGCCTGCACGCGCGGCTTATTTATGCAAGGAACGACTTCACAGTGGGATGTTTCAAATCAGATTAAGGATTGTATGGCGACCACAGACCCTTCTGGTGTGCCATATACCGGCCGCTTGGCAGGTCGATGTTCATATCGCGCCAGATGTCTATCTTCATGAACTCCTGCTGTACTTCGGCAGGATTAAGCCCATAACCAAGAACCAGATCAACGAACAGATTGACCAGAAGTTGCGCCTTCCGCTCGGGTGGCTGCTCTTGAAAAAAAGATGAACAGCATCCAGTAACAGATAGGCCGTCTGTCCAGCCTATCTGATCCGGCCAAGGTCCAACCTTTATCTTTCTGCCAGGAGGAAGTTTTTCAGTCGCCTTAGTATCATCTCCCCGTCTCCAGGCAACCATGAAGCTGTTACTGTCATAGCTTTCCATGCGAGTGTCTCCTAACGTAGCGCAGGGGTGATCTATTTTATAAAGTACCTCACCGAGCTTATAGACGGATGTTAGAGTTCTATACCATTCGTCTGAACTGCTTCGCCAGCATCAGGCCCTGGCGCTGGTAGGAGGAACCGATCGCGGCGCCGTAGAGCTTGTCCGGCACCGCGGCCAGCCGCTCGTAGACCAGCCGGCCGACGAGTTGGCCGTCGCGCAAGGCGAACGGCACCTCGAAGGTGCGGATTTCGAGCACCGCCCGCGAGCCGGCGCCGCCGCTGCCGGCGTAACCGAAGCCGGGGTCGAAGAACCCGGCGTAGTGGACGCGGAATTCGCCGACCCGGGTGTCGTAGGGGCGCATCTCGGCGGCGTGATCGGGCGGCACGGCGACGGCTTCCCTCGACGCCAGGATATAGAAGTCGCCCGGATTGAGGATCAGGGTCGCGGCGTCGTCGGCTGCGACCGGCTCCCAGAAGTCCTCCGGCCGGTAGTGGTCGACGCGGGCCAGATCGATCAGGTCGGTGTGGCGACGGGCGCGCCAGCCGACCGGCCCGCCGCGCCCATCGCCGGCGCCGGCGAGGTCGACCGTCACCGCGATGCCCTGGTCGATGTCGGCCGCCGCCCCGCCATCGCCGGTTGCGGCGGCGACCAGCGGCGTCGCCTGGTGCAGCCGGCGAAGCGCGGTGTCGCTGGCCGGGGGGTTGCCGCGCTGCAGACGAAGCTGGTTCAGGCGGCTGCCCTGGTGAACGACGACGCTGAAGGTCCGGGGCGAAATCTCGGCGTAGAGCGGGCCTTTGTAGCCGGCGGCGACCTGATCGAAGACGGCCGAGCGGTCGGTGATCAGCCGGGTGAAAACGTCGAGCCGACCGATCGAGCTCTTCGGGTTGGCCAGCGCCGAGACGCGGCTCTTCAGCGCGACGCTTTCCATGAGCGGGACGATGTAGACGCAACCCTTCTCCAGCACGGCGCCGGCCGCCAGGTCGATCTCGTGCATGCCGAAGCAGTCGAGGCGGTCGCGCACCGTCGCGTCCGGCCCGGGAAGAAAACTCGCCCGCACCCGGTAGGCGACCCGGCCGAGGCGAAGGTCGAGGCTCGCCGGCTGGATCTGGTCCTCGCCGATCTCGGCCACGCCGATGATCTCGCGGCCGCGGATCAGCGCACGGATGTCCTGGGCCGGAAGAACGCCGGTGACCCGCGCCGCTGCGCCGGCGCGTGCGTCGCCGCCGAACAGGCTGTCGGGTCCGCCGGTTCCTGACGTGTCATCCGCAGCCGCCATCGTCCCTCCGCCGTTCGATCGCATGCATCCGGATTATGCACCCGACCTCACGCAAGTGTATCGACGCTGCCCGCGCACACGTCAACGCCGGCTCCAGGCGCTGCAATTGCGAATGATGTTTGCCCGCCAGCGGGAGAAGGCTAGAGTGCGCGCTCTCCGCGTTCCGCGGACCGACAGGAGGACCAACGCCGTGAGCGTCGCCGGCCGGCAGAAGCGCATCACCGTTCCGCAGATCAGGGCGATGAAGGCAGAGGCACCGATCGTCTGCCTGACCGCCTACACCTCGCTGACCGCGGTCCTGCTCGACGACAACGTCGACCTGCTGCTCGTCGGCGACTCCCTGGGCATGGTTCTTTACGGCATGGACAGCACGCTCGGGGTGACGCTGGACATGATGATCGCCCACGGCAAGGCGGTCATGCGCGGCTCGAAGAAGGCGTGCGTCATCGTCGATCTGCCCTTCGGCAGCTACCAGGAATCGCGCGAGCAGGCCTTTCGCAATGCCGCCCAGGTGATGAAGGAGGTCGGCTGTGCCGGCGTCAAGCTCGAGGGCGGCACGGAAATGGCCGAGACCGTGCGCTTCCTTACCGAGCGCGGCATCCCGGTGCTCGGCCACGTCGGCCTGCTGCCGCAATCGGTCAACACCGCCGGCGGCTTCCGCTCGCTCGGCCGGGGCGAAAAGGAGGCCGCCGAGATCGTCGCCGATGCCCACGCCATTGCCGATGCCGGCGCCTTCGCCACCGTCATCGAAGGCACCGTCGAGCCGGTGGCGCGCGAGATCACGGCGCAGATCGCCATTCCCACCATCGGCATCGGCGCCTCGCCCGCGTGCGACGGCCAGATCCTGGTGACCGAAGACCTCGTCGGCCTGTTCTCCGACTTCAAGCCCAAGTTCGTCCGCCGCTACGCCGAACTCGGAGAGGGGATCGCTGCGGCCGGCAAGGCCTACGCCGCCGACGTTCGCGCCCGGAAATTCCCCGGTCTCGAGCACTGCTTCGGCGTCAAGGCGAGCGCCAAGGCGGAATGAACGAGAGGGACATGGCGGCCGGCCGGGCGATGACCGGCGGCGGCGGTTTGGCCACCGTGCGCACCGTCGAGGCGCTGCGGCAGCACGTGCGCGGGTGGCGCGGCGAGGGGCGAAGTGTGGCGCTGGTGCCGACCATGGGCGCGTTGCACGAGGGTCACCTGTCGCTGATCCGCTTGGCGCGGGAGCAAGCCGATCGCGTCTGCGTCAGCCTCTTCGTCAACCCCACCCAGTTCGGGCCGAACGAGGATTTCGACCGATACCCCCGCGACGAGGCCGCCGATGCGGCCAAGCTCGCCGCTGCCGGCGCACATCTCCTGTTCGCCCCGGGGTTGAGCGAAGTCTACCCGCCGGGCCACCTCGCTCGCGTCCATGTTCCGGTGCTGGGCGACGCGCTCGAGGGGACCTTCCGCCCCGGTTTCTTTACCGGCGTCGCCACCGTCGTCACCAAGCTCCTGCTCATGGCCCTGCCGGATGCGGCGGTTTTCGGGTCCAAGGACTACCAGCAGCTTCTGGTCATCCGTCGACTGGTCGCCGATCTCGACATCCCGGTGCGGATCGTCGCGGGGGAGACGGTGCGCGAGGCCGACGGACTGGCCCTCTCATCGCGCAACGCCTACCTGGCCGAGACCGAGCGGCGCATCGCCCCGGTCCTCCACGCCACGATTGTCGACGTCGCCGAGGCGGTCGCTACCGGGCGAAATGCGCGAGAGGCCGAAAACGCAGGCACCCGGCGTCTCGGCGAGGTCGGCTTTGGCAAGATCGACTACGTGGCGGTTCGCGACGCCGAAACGCTGGGCGATTGGGACGGGCCGCCGCAACCGGGCCGGGTGCTCGTTGCCGCCTGGCTGGGGCGAACCCGGCTGATCGACAACGTGCCGGTCCCGTCCGGCTGAGGCCTCCGGCAGAACCCCACTCATTGGACTGGCCACACCGTCGTTGCACGGTAGTTGTCGTCATCGCGAGCCCCGAAGGGGCGTGGCGATCCAGTGCTCGGCGGCGTAGGTTGCTTCGTCGGCCTTGCCGCCTCGCAAAGACGGCGGAAAGCGCCGGCCTCCTGCGAACGCTACTCAGCGATCGGGAAGGTGCGGATCGCGGTCCCAGGGAAAGTCGATCCAGACGTCCTGGTCGACCTCGCGCAGAAACGTGTCGACGTAGGGGCGCGCCGCCGGCTTGACGTAGAGCGCAGCATAATGCGCCTTCGGCAACTGCCGCCGCGCCTCCTCGGCGGTGGCGCCGCTGTCGGCAACGTCATCGATGAGAAGCCAGCCCTCGCCCTTGCCCATGCTCTCCGGCGCCGGCTTGATGATCTGAACGGGCCCCCGGACCTCGCGCTCGTAACTGGCGAGGCAGATGGTGTCGATGAGCCGGATGCCGAGAACGCGGGCGACGACGGCGGCCGGCACCAGCCCGCCGCGCGTGATCGCGACCATCCCGTTCCACGGGCCGAGACCCTTCAGCCGGTCGGCGAGGTCGGTCGCCTCGCGGTGCGTTTCGTGCCACGAGCTGGCGTGGATCCGCCCCGACGTCCGCACAACCACGGTCATGTCCGCGCTCCGCTTGCAATCGTTCCGGTCTGCCGCTGGCAGATGCTTACAGCAACGCCGCCGCCGGCAAAACGGTTTTCGGGCGCGACGCGCTTAAGCTTCAGCCGTCTCGGCGACCGGCGCTCACGCCTTCGGCGCCGGCCGCTCGGGGCATCAAGAAGTGCCTAGCGGAGCGGCCGCACAGGCAAAGTCGACGTCCGGAGAGCGTTGTCCGGGCGGAAACGGGCGGGCGGCGGTTCCTGCCGAGAAGCCGAAGCCGCCAGCCTGCCCGTCCATCTAGCTGCGCATCTACCTGCGCATCTACCTGCGCATCTACCTGCGCATGACGTCGGCATAGGTATTGAAGTTGCGGGTGCCCTCGCCATCGCGGCCGATCGGCTTGTCGGTGATCTCGAGGTCTCCGGGTCGCGACATGATGACCACGCCGCCGCGCGAGAGCGTGAAGACCGGCCGGCCGCGCTCGTCGTTCCACGGGATGCGCACGTGGGCGATCCCCTCCGGCTGATTTTGGACGAAGGACGAATTGCCGAGGGTTACCTGCAGCTCCGCCGGCGCCTTCAGCACCGTGGTCACGTAGATCACGTCCTGGATATTGCCGGTGAAGCTGAGCTTGTTTCCGTATTCGACGCACTCGTCGCCCTTTGGCGCCGGCAGATCCTTCGGATGCTGGCGGTAGGCCCAATAGAGCCAATCGTAATTTTCCGACCCCAGTTTGCGGAACGCGCGGATGGAGGACCGGGAGAACTCATGGAAGCCGCGGTGGGTCCAGGTGTCGAGGTCGGGGTTGCGGTAGAAGGGTAGCGGCTCCTTCGCCCGGCTGAAAAAATTGTCCTCGCCGACGTCGTTCCAGACCGTCAGCATGACGTAGTCGCCGTTGAGCGGCCCGCCGGGATTGACCTTTTTCCAAAGCAGATCCAGTCCCTCGAAACCGTCGTGTTCAAAATAGACGCCGGCGTTCGTTTTCGAAGAACAGGCCGCCCAGTAGGAAGTGCCGAAGCCCGGGATGTAGAGAAAGCCCGCATTGTCGTACAGCGGCTTTTCCGAAATCTCGCCGTTGAGCGTCGCCTGCGGGGTATTGCCGCTGAAGCGGTAGGCGCCGACCTTGTAGAACGCGTTCCGCCAAACCTTCAGGTAATTGCTGATGACGGCTTGAGTGGACGTCCCGCGAAAGAACACGAGGAAAAAGGGCTCGTCACCGTCGGCGCGCAAAGGGTTCAACACTTCGCTGAGGAACCAGCTTGCGCTCTTCTGTTCGCCGCGATAGGTGGCGAGGGCGGGCTTGCCCTGGATCGCGCAGTAGTACGGGCTGTCGACCAGCGACTGGTAGACCGACCGGATCGTCTCAGCAGGCCAAACGGCCGGGTCGAAGTCTGCGAGGAGGAAGAAACAGAACTTCACCCCGCCTTCTTCGTTGTGTCGTCGCACCGCCTCTTTCCAGTAGCCAAACCGCGTCTTGTCGCGGGGGTTGTTGAAGCCGTCGAGGGCGACCGAATAGGATCCGATAGCAATCATGTCTTTGATTTCGCGCCGGTAGGCAGCGATCGCCGTTTCCCTGTCAGGCGTGTTCGCGCCATCGAAATAAACGGGATTCGGCAGGTGATTCATGACGATGGCGCCGGGTTTGGCGATCTCGCTCGCGGCTCGCCCGGCGATCGGCGAGGCGATCATCGCCGCGAAGGCGAAAACGAGGAAGGCTCGGCTCATAGCCCTACGGATCTTTGTTGCTTTCATCTTTTGAGCTCCCGCTATTGTTGCTTCTTCCGCTCTTTTACAACTTTATGACATACCAGTGTGCCCCAATGGGGCTGTTCTGACGGAGGTTCAGACGGAAGACAGCATATCGGAGCGGGGGCGTGTCAATGCGACAATTGTCGTACATTTTTTACTTGGCTGTTATCCAGTATAAAGCACACCAAAATGGTATAGACGTAACCGAATAATGGCAGACACTCTTGTGTAATTTTACACAGCAACATGTAGATAGGCTGTAACTGCTCAAGTATAATCAACGTGCTGGACTTGTCTGAGCCAACATCGTGTACTCCTTACTTGTCTGAATGAATTTGTTTTTTTACTGGTGAGACGTGAGCGTGTGCACTCAAAGCGGTGAGCGCACAGAGAGGTAGTGGCACGACGGAGGACAATGGTCCCCGCCGGATCTCTTGTTCCGAAGAAGCTCAAACAGTCGGGGCCGAGCCAATGACTCGAAGGGAAGGCAGAAGATCTAGTTGCGCCAACTACTTCTTCCGCCGTCGCAGGTACGGCGCAGAAGCGGCCGCTGCGTATCGGAATTCGCTATGAGCGCCGGCGGCCTAACTGAGGACGTGCCACGCGGCCAAGGGACGAAGCTGGGCGCTGCGCTTGATCCGGTGGGTCTCCATCCGCCTCAGCACGTTGTCGAGGACGGTAATACCTTCTTCGACGAACGGCCCCTTGTTCAGCATCACGCATTCGGCGCGCTCGGCCATGGCCGCGTCCGTGAACTCGCCGCGTGACGGCATCCCGCGCTTGACCAGGCTCTCGAGGACCTGCGTCGCCCAAATGACCGGAACGTGCGCCGCCTCGCACAGCCACAGGATCTCCTCCTGGATCTCCGACAGCCGCTCGTAACCGATCTCGACCGCAAGGTCGCCACGCGCGATCATCACCGCGAACGGGTTCGCCCCGGCCGCCTGCACGATCAGATCCGGCAGGTTGGCGAAGCCGAGCTTGGTCTCGATCTTGGCGACGATCGGCATCGGCGCCCGGCTCTGCCGACGCTTGTCCAACTCGCTTTGCAACAGGGCGATGTCCTGCGGCCGCTGGACGAAGGAGTAGCCGACGATGTCGGCGTGCACGGCGACGAAATCGAGAGCCTGCAGGTCGGCCTCGGTCAGCGGCAGGACATCGAGGTCGGTGTCGGGGAAGTTGATTCCCTTCTCCTCGACCAGCGGCTGGCCGCCGGGCGGCGTGCGGGTCACCTCGACAACGAGGCCCTCCGGCAGCGTCGACTCGACGCGACCGCATATAAGGCCATCCTTGATGCTGACCGTCGCGCCTTCGCCCACCTGCCGAAACACGGCGGGTGTGGCGCAACTGGCTTGGAAGGCGAAGTCTTCGTCCTCTTCCGGTTCGCCGAAGGTGAGAAGGATGCGATCGCCCGGCTCAACGTTGCGATCTTCGCGCGCGCGAACCGTTTGCGTACGTATTTTCGGCCCTTGCAAATCCATCAGGATCGGGCACATGCGGCCCGCCTCTTCGGCCGCCGCGCGGACGTTTGCCATCATCTTGGACCAGACGTCCGGGCCGTCATGAGCACAATTGATCCGCGCCGCGTCCATGCCGGCGCCAATGAGGGCGCGAACGAAACCCGGATCCTTGCTTGCCCGCCGCGACAGGGTCACAAGGATGCGCGTGCGCCGACTGTCGCGGTCCGGACCAAAGATCTTCGCGGTGTTTTCCACCAACGTCGCGGCGCTGCTTTGGAAATCGTCCAGGGACGGACGTTCGGTCTCCCGGTTGACCCTGCTGAACACCTCCAGGTTGGCGATGATCGCGTTAAGGCTTGGCAGGACGTGGCCCTCCTTGCGCGACAACGACGCCAGGCCCCACGGCCTCAGCGCCATTTGCACCGGCCGCAGGTCGAGTTGGCGAAGCGCCAAGTACCGGGCGAGATTGTGTGCACTGGGAAGAAAAGCCTGCCGTTTGATCATCGGCTGCCATCTGGCAAGCAGTGCATCGCCTTCCCTGAGGACGTGAGCGCGAACTCTCCGCATCTCGTTCAGCAACTCAACCGCGCTCTCGTCGGCCATCGTTCATGTCCTCGGTTGGGTGTCGGATCGGCTCCGATCTAACCCGCTCCCACCTCCGAACCTATTGACACATTTGTGACCAGAGCGCTGGCGCGCTCCCGGGCGATCATAGTGGCCTGTGGCCTGGGCCCCATTCCGCCGCGCTTGCATATGCCGGTGAGAGAACGGGTTCCCCCTCTCTTCCCCCGCCTCGGCCAATTGCTATGCGTCCGCAGACGGACCCCCATTGGATCCCGCGCGAAGCCGATCCGTCAGTCGCCGCCGACGGTACGCCTTGGCCGTTTCTCGATCAGTCCGGGGCCGATCAGGCCGATTCCGGAGATGATGCCTTGGATAATCCGCGTCGGGTCGAGATCGGGAAACGCCACCGATCGGCCGCCCCGGGGCCGGTCGGACACACCCGCCGCCGCGCCTTCGCCCGCGGGAGGCAGGTTGCATTTTACCGCTGGCAACCTCCGCGGACAGCCGCTAAGGATGTGGCCCCTCGCGTCGGGTCGCTGAAAGAGCTGCCCGGTTCGGCGGGTAACGTTCCAAGGGAGGGGATTATCATGAAGCACAGAAAGCGGCTCACCGCCGCGTTTGCCGCGGCTGCCCTGTTGCTGCCGCTTGCGGCGAGCGGCGTTTCGGCCGCGGATCAGATCCCGGTCGGTCAGCTCGTCGCGCAGACTGGGGCTACCGCGCCCGTCGCCAAGGTTTATGGCCAGGGCATCGTCGATGCATTCACTTTCATTAACCAGAATGGCGGCATCAACGGAAAGAAGATCAATCTTCAGACCGTCGATTACGGCTACGATCCGAGCAAGGCGATCAGCACCTACAAAAGCTGGAAGGACAGCCTGAAGCCGGTCGCGATCCAGGGCTGGGGCACAGCCGACACCGAGGCGCTTATCGACCTGACCACCAAGGACAAGGTGGTGTTCATGTCCGGCTCGTCCTCGGGCCATCTGACCGATCCGACCGGGCGCTCGCCGTGGACCAGCACGCCGGCGCCGTTCAACTTTTTCTACGGGCCGTCGTACTCCGACGGCTGCCGGGCGCTCGTGCAATTCGCCGCCGAAGAATGGCGGAGCACAGGCACGGCTCAGCGCGGCTCAACCTTCCTCGGCGACCTCAATCGGCCGAAGTTCGCCTATCTCGGCGACAACCATCCCTATCCGAATTCGCCGAAAGCGGCATGTACCGAATACGCCCGCGATCTCGGCTTCGAGATCGTGCCGCCGATCCGCTACTCGCTCAGCCCTGGCGATTATTCCGCTCAGTGTCAGACGCTGAAACAGGTGGGCGCGAATTTCGCCTTCCTCGCCAACACGGCGGAATCCAACGTCCAGCTGCTCAAGGACTGCGCCAAGCTCGGCGTCGCCACACAGTTCATGACCAACATCTACGGCTGGGACGAAGGCGCCGGGCAACAGGCCGGCGACGCGGGCAACGGCCTGATTTGGGTCGTCAGCGTCGCCCGCTGGGGCGATGACGTACCGGGAATGAAGACCGTCCGCGAGGTGTCGCAGGTTTCGGACTCGAGCGGCGACGAGAAGCGGTCCGTCCACTACATTCGCGGCGTCTGCTCGGCCTTCCTGATGCGCGACGCAATGCAGACGGCCGCTGAAAAAGGCGGCGTAACCGGTGAGAACATCAAGGCCGCGTTCGAGCAGATGCGCGACCACGTCCCCGCCGGGCTGGAAGGCGTCTGCCTGCCGACCACGTGGACCCCGACCGATCATCGCGGCACCACGACGGTGATGTTGTACCGCAACGACTACAACTTCGGCACGGTCACCCAGACCCGTGTCTACACCACCACCATCCCGCTGCGCCCGGACTGGCTCGGCTGGTAGGACTGATCGAGGTCAATAAAGGCCGGCATGGAAGGCGTCGCGAACCGTGGCGCCGGCGCCCGCCGCGTGGAGAGAAGGTAGGTTAGAGATGAGTAACGTCAAAACAGCGACCGCGATGTCGCCCGCACCCGCACAAGCGGCAGTACCGCAGACGCTGGCGATCGTCGACACGACGGCCAATCCGGCGCCGCTCGGGCTGTTGTGCTTCGGCCTGACGACGACGATGTTGAGTATGCACAACGCCGGCCTGTTCGGCCTCGATGCCATGATCCTGGCGATGGCCGTGTTCTACGGCGGCATCGCCCAGGTCTTCGCCGGGGTGTTCGAATGGCGCAAGAATAACACGTTCGCCTCGACAGCCTTCATCAGCTACGGCTTTTTCTGGCTGACCCTGGCCGGCATCATTACGTTTCCCAAACTCGGCCTTGCCGAGCGGCCGAGCGAGGTTGCAATGGCGAGCTACCTCGGCATTTGGGGCCTGTTGTCTTTCGTGATGTTCATCGGCACGTTCCGCCTCAACAGGGCGCTGCAGGTGGTGTTCTTCCTGCTCGTCGTCGCCTTCGCGCTTCTCTCCATCGGCGATCTCATCGGCAGCCCGACGCTGAAGACAATGGCCGGCTGGGAGGGCATCGTGCTCGGCCTCAGCGCCATCTACACCGGCCTTGCCCAGGTCATCAACGAGGTGTACGGCCGGGTTCTGATGCCTCTCGGCCCGGTCAAAAAGTAAGCCACGCTTCTTCTTGCTTCACGGCCCGGGACGGGCGCCCTGGGGGCGCCCGTCCTTTTTTATTGCCGCGCGCCCGCCTACTTCGCAGCGGTGCAGGCTTCGGGCGCCCGCCTGCCGGGCGGCCCCGCGAAGGCGCAGTCGTCGAGGTAGTCGACGAAGCGCTTGCGAACCGCGCCATCCTGCAGCGCCTGAATATGGCTGGCGCCGGGAATCAGCCACAGCGCCTTCGGCGGCATGGCCGCGACGTAAAGATCCTGCGCATGGCTCGGCGCGACGATGCGATCCGCCGCGCCGTGGATGATCAGGACCGGGATCGGCGAAATCTCGCCGATGTCATCTTCGGGGTGATAGTCGTCGTTGATCGTGTACGACAGCGGGATCTGCAACGCCCAGGTCGGCCAGAACTCGGCCAGCTTTTCCTGCGCGATCCGGCGATAGCTTGAGAACGCGCCCTCGACGATTAGGGCCCGCATTTTATCGCGCCCGGGCCATCGGGCCAGCGCAGAGATGGCGATACTTCCGCCGATGCTTTGGCCGAACACGGCGACGCGGTTCGGATCGACCCCGTCGAGCGTAAAGACGGTGTCGAACGCGGCCATGGTGTCGAGGTGCAAGCCCTCGAGCGTCGGCTCCCCCTCGGAGGTCCCGAACCCCCGGTAGTCGAACAGAAACACGTTGAAGCCGGCGCCGGGCAACCAGGCGACGCTGGCGATGTGCGTGCTGATGTTCTCGGCGTTGCCGTGGACGAAGACGATCGTGCCGCGCGCCGGGCCGGAGGCCGGAAGAAACCAGCCGGTCAGCCGGGTTCCGTCGGCCGCCTCGAAGGAGACGTCGCGGTAGTTCAAGCCGATAACGTCGGGCGTGATCACGTGGTCGTAGGTCGGATAGAACAGGAGGCTGGTGCAGCCGGTCACGGCGGCACAAAGAAGCAGAAATGCGATCGGCAGCAGGCGGCGCATCAGAAGTACCATTGCAAGCTTGACATCCATTCGGCGAACGCGTCGCCGCCATCATTGCGAAGGCCGCCGTCGAGGCGCAACGACAGGTTCCGGCCGAGCCGGAATCCCTGACTGAGCTGGACGCCGTAGCGATCGCCGATCCGGTCGCTGCCGGCAACGGCCTGCCAGCGTCCTTCCAGTCGTGTTGTCCACCACGGGGTGATCGGCCACGACAACCCGAGTTCCGGCCCCAGTCCGGCGATGCGGTCCTCCGGCCAGTCGCGATCGGCAAAGAGGCTGCCGCCGAGCAAGGCCGAGACGATGGCTCCGTCGCCCAGCGACCATGTTCCGCCCACGCCGCCTTCGACGACGCCGACCAGCCAGCCGGCGTCGCTCGCCTCCTCGCGAAACCGCTCCACCCCGACCTTGGCCCGCCAGGAAATGGGTTGAAAGAAGTCGTCGCGCACCGCCATCGACTTGATGCCGGCCGCGGTGAAATCTTCCAGCCGCGGCAACGGGTCGTCGAAGTAAGAGCGGGCGCGAACGCCGAGGATCTCGATTTCGGCGCCGGGCGGATATCCGGCCGGCGGATCGACAAGGTCGTGGTAGGCCGGGCGCAGGCCCAGTTCGACGAACGGGTTGGATCCCGTCATGCCGACGCTCAAATTCAGCCGCACGGATTCATGGCCCTCGTCGGGCCGCACCGCCGGGGGCTCGACCCTGCGCGGGTCGGGCCCCGACAGATCCGAAAGCGCCGCGCGCGCCTGCAGCAGCCGCAGCGAGCGCGGGGCGACAACGTCGCGGCCCTCCTCGCCGGTGTTGAGGCGATACTGCAGCAGGCTTTGCGCAAGCTCGAGGATCCTGGCCTGGTCCTCCGGCCGCAGATCGGCCATGGCCGGCGATTGCGGCTCAAGCCGGCCGTCGGCAAGGGCAAGGGCGAGCTGCCGGTCGCTCGCGGACATGTGGTCGCGCAGGTTCTTGATCTGGGTCATGCCCGACGGGCGGTACACCACGCGCTTGAGCAGACCCTGGTCGCGCAGGATCGAGCGCACCGTGTCGACGGGGATGGCGTACAGCCAGAGACCGCGCTTGAGGTCGAGATCCGGCCGAGCGGTATTGATCAACGACAGAAGCAGATACGAGCAGTTCGTGCTGAGGAAATAGTAGTCGACATACTGATCGCGGAGCTCCCAGAGACTCTGCAGCATTCTTCTGATCTGGTCGGGCGTCAGGTTGAGCTGGTATTCCCAGATATCCCGATTCTCGATATCGCTGTATTGGCTGACTTTCTCGTAATAGGGCATGACCGAGAAATAGCCGCGGTAGCCCCCGGCCAGGCCCTTGACGGCGAATAAGGCGCCGCCGTCCGGTCCGGTGTCGGCGGCGAAATTGATGGCAAAGGAGAGCAGCCGGGTCTGGTCGCTCTGGCCGGGCGGGTCGATGCGCAGCAGGGTGTGCCCGAACATCGACGAGGGGTTGTTGAGGTAGGCCGAGGGATAGGCGAGCGTAATCTGGGCAGGGTCGAGGGTCCGGTACCAGGCCTCGAACGCCGGGCAGGGGCGCTCAGGGAGGCGGGCCGAATCGAACTGGAGTTCGTCCCTCAGCCAGTGATAGCGGGCGATTCGCAGGCACTGGGCCGAGTCATCGGGGCCGCCGGCCGGCATCGGTTCAAAAAAACTGGTGAGCGTCGCCTCGAGTTCGGCCTGCGGATCCGTCTTCCCGTCGGGCGAAGCGAAGAACGAGCGGCTGTCGATCACGCTCGAGACCCCGCCGGCGAGGCGCGGCTCATAATGAAGCAGGGCTCGCCATTCGCGGCGATCGGCGAGATTCGCGTCGCGGGCACGTGCAATCAGCTCATCGAGGTAGGCGTCATGGATGGCGCCGGCCGAGCCGTCCTCCCGCGCGCTCGCGGTCATGCGCCAGGGACCGACAACGGCCAGGGCGAAGAGGATCGCGGCGAATGCAGAGGAAGGACGCAGGCGCAGCATCCGCCGACCATGGCCTGAGAACGATCCGGAAGGCAAGAGAAGCGGTCGGCCCGATCGCCGATGCGCCCCCGGCGCGGCCGATGCGCGACCCTCTGCCGGACCAGCCCTTGGGGCCGGCCCGGCTTGCGAGGGATGAGGCTAGGAAAGAGTGTAGCGCTTGAGCGTCGGATCCTCGGAGAGGACCGTGTTCAACGAGGCGGCGACATCCGCGGCCGTTACCGAGTCGGACGGGACGATCCGCGAGAAGTTGCGCTGCGTCGCGCTGAAGAAGGCGCCCTGATCGCCCTTTTCGATCCCGATCAGGTCCGCGACCGAGGCCAGGGTCTCGCCTTGCCCGACGGACATGTCCTGGACCAGTCGATCCATGTTGGGCCCGATGAATTGCGCGAGTTGATCCGGCCGGTAGACGCGACCGCCGCGGGCGCAACCCGAGGTACCCGACGTGATGCCAAAGGTCTGGGTGCCGAAAGTACCGTTGGTGGTGGCGGCAAGAATCTGCCCGCCTTGGCCGGACTGACCCTCCCACACGATCGTCCCAAGGCCGCAGCCGACATTGTTGGGGTCCCTCTCGGCGGCGTTGGCGGCGGCCGTCGCCGTTGTGAAGACTGCTGCAACCGCGGCCGCATATACGAGCTTATGCATCTTCTCCCTCCCAACTCGTTAAACGCATGGCAACTGAGAACAAATCTCGATCCGCGGCAGGAGGTTATGTCTCGCTCCTCGCGCTTGTCAAGTTGACGTGATGAGAGCCTGCTCAATGTTAAGGCCATGTGGCTGCGGCAATCTCTTCGCCGTGACGCCAGCGCACGATGGCGTCGGCTGCGTCGCGGCCGAGCCGGCGCGCCATATCCTCCATGGACAAAGGCAGCCAGTGGCCGCTCAACCCGCCCGGGCCGAACTCGTCGGCCGCAATGGTAAAGGCGGCGCGCACCTCGCCCTCGCGGCGGCGAAGCTCGAAGGCGCCGGCGAGCTCAGGCCGACCGATCCCGCTGCCGATAGCAAAGCGCCAGGCATCGCTGCCGCGATCCGCCTGCGTGATGCTTCCCGCGAGCAGCAACGTCGATCCATCCGTTGCATAAGTGTCGCGGTCGTAGATGACGCTGAATGCGTCGGCGCGGATGAGCCGGTCGATCAGAGCCTCGCGCAGGAGACGGGCCCAACGTTGGGCATCCGGGTCGCCGGCGGCCACCTCGCCGACGACGAGGACCGTCGCCTGCGCCGGCGGCGACTTCACCAGCGTCGGGGTCAGCGTCGACGTCGGCTCGAGGATCGGGGCGCAGCCCGCAAGCCGGGACGCAGCCGCAACGACTGCGAACACGAGCAGAGACGTCCGCGTCAGGCCGCCGAAGCGGCGAAACTTTGCCACAGCAAATCCACCTGTATTTGACCCTTTTGGGGTGAATTTGCAGATTATACCATCTCTTCTCGGGCCGCCACTGCCGCGGTCGATCCGAACAAGGGGCCGAACGGGGCCTCGGCCTAATCCCGAAAGGGTTGACCGCTGAGGAGAGGGAGATGTTCGGGCCGACGCTCCGCGCACGCACTTCGCGCCGGCCAATAGACGCCGCCGGCCGTCAGGCTCGCAGCCGATACTCGATATCGGTGTTCTTCTTTCGGAACCGCGCCCCGACCCAGCGTCCGCCATCGTCGTAGGCGATGTCGCCGTCCAGGACGCTGGAGATTTGGTAGCGGGTGACGGGACGCGGTTTGCCATCGACCGGCCATGTCGTGCGTTCACGGCTGTGAACGACCTGCTTCTCGAGCGTGCCTTTTTGCGGATCGAGAACCACGGTCTGCGCCATGATCCGCTGGGTCCAAAAGCTGCCGACCATTATGCCGGCGGGCGCGACGACGACGCCCTGGCGGCCCTTGACCTCGAACCCGTCCTTCGTCGCCCGGCCAGAGACCTTCTCGCTTCGCTCGTCGCTCACCGTCGTGCTGGCGAAGGCAGACAGGCGGTCGCGCCGCCAGGTTTCGACACCGCTGTGGCGGTAGGTGTAAAGCGACAGGCCGAGGACACGGACCTCGATATCGACCTCGCTTCGGACGACGAACGCGTCGGGCGAACCGTCGATGGTCACTTCGTGACTGCCGATGGTTCGATCGAGACCGTACACGTCGAAGACCAGTCGGCGCTGCGGGACGCTCGCGAGGAGCGACGGCTGCGCGGCCCAGGCCGGGTTGAGGGCAAGCGCGACCCCTCCCCCTGCCAGGCGGCCGAATGTGCGACGGTTGAGGATCAGGGACGGCGGCAAGGGCGGCTGGCGACCGGGACCGTTGCGTGCTTCACACAAACGCGCTTCGATCTGATTGATCCTGTCGCCGTCTCGCTCAGGATTTCTCGTCCCTTCTTCGCATGCTCGGTCAGAGCGTCATCCTTCTTTGCCTTGGCTTCCGTCGTGTAAACGGCGATCAGCTTGTCATGTAGGCCCTGCTGCCCGATTGTGTAAGCCAAGTCGAAGTCATCGCCGCCGATCTGCAGCCGCCGCAATCGGTTTTCGCCGAGCAGCGCCTCGCCGCGCGTGGCGTTAATCCCAGAGGCCTGCGCGGCCTGCTCCAGATCCTTGACCACGTCGTCATACTGTTTCGCCATCTGTTTGAAAAGGGGCGACAAGCTCCGCGTCGACCGCCTTGTCCGCACCCGCCGCCTCTGCCGGATCTGCTGCATCGGGAACCGGCCGTGTCGAGATCCGGGCAACCGCGAGTGGCATCGTTTGACAAGACCGGAGCTTTCCTTCGCCCCATGATGACGCAGGACTCCGGGGAGAGGGCTGAGGTCATGAGAAGGATTGTTACCCTGATGGCGCTGACGCTGATCGCCAGCGCCGCGATATCCGCGCGGACGGCCGCGGAACCCTACAAAATGACGACGCCCATCGCACCGGGCATCGCCACTCCGGACGAGGTCGAGACCTCGATCGGAACGCTGAGGCTGCGTGACGGCGTTCCTTCGGCGGAGACCACCGAAGCGATCTACGACAATCTCGACCGTTCGCGGGCGCTTCAGGCCTATCTGCTTGGAATTCCCATCGTCAACCAGATAGCCATGCGTAACGCCCTGCGTGAATATGGTCCGGACAATACGACCGACGTGATCTGGGAAAACCTCGTCGATCCGAGGACCGTCGAGCTGACGGCCAACGACAACACGGTCTACAGCTTCATCTGGCTCGACACGAGCAAGGGACCGCTGGTCGTCGAGATCCCGCCCAAGGTGCTCGGGCTGATCGATGACACATGGTACCGCTGGGTGGCCGATATCGGCATCACCGGCGCCGATCGCGGCAACGGCGGAAAATACCTCGTCCTGCCGCCCGGCTATAAGGACGAGATCCCTGACGGGTACTTTGTGGTGCGGCCGAGCACCTATGGCAACTGGATGCCGTTCCGCTCGTTTCTGGTGGACGGCTCGCCGAAGCCCGGCGTGGACCTCGTCAAGAAGCATCTCAAGATCTATCCCCTTGCGGATGCCGCCCATCCGCAACCAGTCAAGTACGTCGATCTCTCCGGCGTTCCGTCGAACTTCGTGGCACCGGCAGACTATTCGTTCTGGGGCCTGCTAAACCAAGCGATCCAGGAAGAGCCGCCGGAGGGATCCGACCCGACGACGCTCGGCCTGTTCGCGTCCATCGGCATCGAAAAGGGCAAGCCCTTCGCTCCCGATGAGCGGATGAAGAAAATCCTCGACGATGCCGCCAAGACCGGCGCTATCACCGCGCGCACCGTCGCCTACAGGATGCGCGACAAGGACGGCTTCATCTATCCGGACAGCTATTGGCGCAAACCGTTCTTCGGCGGTTACAAGTTCGAGATATCGCCGGGGGTGAGCAATCTCGATGGCGCCATCTTCTTCTACTTCCTCGCCACCGGCGTCACGCCGGCGATGGCCGAGCAAATGGTCGGCAAGGGATCGCAGTATCCGTGGACGCCACTCGATGCGAAAGGCAATCCATTTGACGGCGCCAGGACCTATAGGCTGCATCTGCCTCCGAACATCCCGGCGAAGGATTTCTGGTCCGTCATCGTCTACGATAACCAGACGCGCTCCATGCTGCAGACCGACCAGGAGTACCCGAGCGTAAGCAACCAGAACAAGGACATGAAGGTGAATGCCGACGGGTCGGTCGACGTGTGGTTCGGCCCGAAGGCGCCGGAGGGTATGGCTCACAACTGGGTGCAAACCATTCCGGGCAAGGGCTGGTTCATGATCCTGCGGCTCTACGGCCCGCTGGAACCCTGGTTCAACCAGACTTGGCGACCCGGCGAAATCGAACCTGTATCGAACTGAGGCGGACTGACCGGCAACAGGCACGACGGAGCGCAGGAAGCCTGTGCGCTTCCTTCCGTTGTGCGGTGGCCTCAGCGAAGCGAAACCCCGCTCCGGGGTCGTTGATCACGGTCCTTGCCATGCGATATCGGCTGCTGGCGGCCAAAGCGTCCCGGCCGCTCTCGACCGCCGCCTCTCCCGCATTCGCCGACAGCGGATGTTGACCGGACTTGCAATTCCGACGCATCTGTTCCATATGAGACGTATATTCTACTCATTTGGAATGGAGCCGGGCGATGGCCTCCGATGTGGCGATGATCTCCAACATTCTGGGCGGAAGCACGTTCGAGGCCGACTCGCTGCTCGATATCGCCCACCGTGTCGAAACCGGCTTGCCGCTCGCCGCGCTCGACCGGGTCGTCCGCTTCGTCGCGCCGGATGACGCCCATTTCGTCGGGACCATCGTGCCCAGGGCCACGCTGTCGCGCCGGCGCGCGTCGCCGAAGGGCGCGCTCTCGGCGGAGGAAAGCAACAAGGTGGCGCGCCTCGCCAAGGTCTGGGCGATGGCCATGCGGGTGTGGGATGACGAGGCCGACGCGCGCGAGTTCCTGCGGCGCCCGCACCCGATGCTCGAGGGCCGGCCGCCGCGCGAGGTCGCCGTCGCCAGCGACCTCGGCACCGACGCGGTTATCAATGTCATGGGTCGCGGCGCCTATGGCGGCGGCGTGTGAGCGGCACGGGCAGGCCGGGGGCGCTTGACCTCAATCTCGTCGCCTACCGGCTTGGCGACCCGAATGGCGAGCACCCGATCTATGACGACGAGGGCGCGGCGCTTTATCCCGGTCGCTGGAACAGCTCCGGCGTGCGCATGATCTACGCGGCCGAGAACTTTTCGACGGCACTTCTGGAAAAGCTGGTTCACCTGAACTTCATCCTGCCCAAGTCCATGCACTGGATCGGCATCAGCATTCCCGCAGGAACCAGCTACGAGACGTTTCCTGCGCCTGCGCATCCGGGGTGGGACGGCGTCTCGGAGCAGATTTGCAAGGACCATGGGGATGCGTGGATAGCCCACGGGCGCTCCGCGCTCCTGTTCGTTCCATCCATCCCCGCGCGTCTCGACCGCAATATCCTGATCAACCGCGCCCATCCGGATGCGAAGCGCTTCAGCCACTCGCGGCCGGAGCCGGTCCCGTGGGACCGGCGCCTGTTCCGCTCGTCTCGCAGGTCCTCGACAGCATAACCGCGCCGCTGTTCATCGCGCTGGGCATGCTCGTTGACCGGGGGCGTCGACAGCCGGCCGTCTCAGGCCGCGGCGGCCGCATGAGCCAGCGACCACAAGCCCCAGACGACCAGCACGGCGCCGCCGATCCTGCGGATGGCGATGCCACCCGCGAGGCACTTCTCGGCGAGGACGAACAGCGCGATGGCCGTCACCCACAGCAGGTTCATCACCCCGCCGACGAACAGCAGCGCCATCAGCGCCCAGCAGCAGCCGACGCAGTAGGCTCCGTGGCGAAGGCCCATGCCTATGGCGCCGAGCGCGCCGCGGCGCCAGTGCCGAGAGAGGAATTCAACGGGTGAGCGGCAGTGCTCGAGACAGCGGTTCTTCAAAGCGGTGAACTGGTAGGCGCCGGCCCCGATGAGGATCAGCCCGCCCGCCGCTTCGCCGCTCACAGCCATCGCCGGCGTCAAAAGCGCAACCCGCTCGAGCGCATGCTGCAGGGCCGTCGCGGCGATACTGAACCCTGTCCAGGCGATCACATAGCCGGTGACGAACAGGGTCGGCGGCGCAATGGCCTCGACCACCGCCGCGCCGGCACGGACCTTCGCCCGTTGTCGCGCCGCGAC
>JAEULH010000102.1 GCA_016793925.1 Rhodospirillales bacterium
TCTGCGGAGCGATCCCATCCCACGGCATCAGCGGCACGCTCGAGATCGAGTTCTTCGGCGAGCCGCTGAAGACACGGTCGGAGTAGGAGACATAGACCACGACATTGCGCTTGGCGTCGAAGAAGCGGACGACCTGAAGCGACTTGAAGATGATCGAGAGGCGCTCGTCGAAGACGCGCTCGCCGTCGCGCAACGTCTTTTTGACGACGATCGGGCCGATCTGGCGACAGGCGATCGAGGCGTCGGAGGGATCCTCGGCAAAGCCGAGACCGCCGGAAATGCCGCCGCGCTGGGCGCGGCTGATGTGGCAGGCGACCCCGGCGATGTCGGGATCGTCGAAGCCGTCGACGACGATCTTGTCGTTGGGGCCGAGCCAGCGGAAGTTGGTCGAGACGGCGCCGACGTCGCCTCTTGGCCGATCGCCGATAAACCACAGCACGACGCCGCCCAGGACGAGCGCAACGACAACGACGGCGGCGAGCTTCCACCACATCCGGGTTCTTCCCCATCACGGCGATGGACGAGCCTAGTTCGCCCGCGGTCCTGCAGCAAGCGCGGCGCGCGTCGAGGCGCGCTCCATCCCGAGCGCCTTCGTTGTCGCCGTCCTGCCCGCTTTGCATGAAGGTCGCAGGGCCGCTGCGCTACATCGGCGGCTCCGATGGTCGCATCAGATACTGGCGGAAGCGGTCGACAGGCGCGAGATCCAGCGCGAGACCCTGGGCAAGGGCCTCGGGATCCGCGCTCGCCATGGTCTTGGCGGTGATCAGCGGGAAGACATCGCGCCAGCGGCTTTGCGCCATCTGCCGGCTTCGGGCCTTTCCCAGGCGGGCAAGCTCCGCCTCTTCCCCGGCCAGCGCTAGGGCGACGGCGAGATGAAATGTGGTCTCCGCCCGGCTTTCGTCATCGCGCCGTGGTTTCGACGCAGCCGGTCCGGTGCCGCGATCGGCCGCGGGCGTCGCCAGCGCCCTGGCGATCGAGGCGGCGGCCTGACGCCAGTCCTTCATCGCCCAGAAGATATCGGCACGGATCGCCGCGACCTCGGCCGTCGCGGTCCCCTCCAGTCTTGCCAACGCTTCTTTCTCGCGTCCGAGCCGGGCCAAGGCCCGAGCTTCGATTATCCGTCGCTCGTTCTTCAGCGGGACCGGCAGCGCCTCGTCGGCGGTAAGGCCGAGCGCCTTCAGCGCCGCTCCGGGCTTGTTGTCAAGAAGATAGACTGTCGCCAGGCGGGCCCCGACTGCGCCGCGCGCGACGCCGGCAAGCCGGTAGCGGATCTGGCTGTCGAGGAGCGCCGCCGCCCTGCCGAGGAGGTCGAGCCCGATCATCCGCTCGGCCACCGCCGCAATCACCGCATCGCCCTCGGCACCGGCGGGGGTCAGTTCGCGAAATTCGTCATACAGGGCGATGGCTTCGATCGGCCGGAGCCGGTCGGCATGCGCGCCCACGAAGAGGGCCGCGAAGGCCTGAGACATTTTCGCCGGGATGTCGGCGGCGCGTGCCGCGTCGGGGAAGTTCGTCGCGGCACGGCGCAGCGTCCGCAGGGCCGACGGGTAGTCGGCGCGGTCGAGATAGAGGCCGCCGAGTTGACGGAGCACGGCGAACTCAAGCAGATCGCCGCGCCAGGCGAAGCTCAGCCGGTCAAGCCTGTCGATGGCTTCGTCCGGCTGCATGCGCTTTTCGGCGAGGGCCAACGCCACCCGCGCTTGCGCCGCGCGGACCCGGTTCCGGCGGTCCGGGTCGGGGCCGACCGCCACCGCGCGCCACGTCTCCAGGGCGCCGTCGACGTCGCCGTTCGCCGCCAGGCGCCGGCCCTCGAGGTAGCCGGCTTCGGCCGTCTCTCCAGGTCCGATCGCATCGGCGGCGACGGCGTTGACCAGCCTGGCGGCGAGCGACGGGTCGCCGGCGTCGATGGCGGCCTCCGCCAGCCGCGGCAGCAGGACCTTGCGCAGCGCCCGGGGATAGGTGGCGGCAACCGCGGCCTGAGCGGCAAGGGTCGATCCGTCGGCGATCGGTTGACCCTGAGCGACCAGGGACGCGGTCCGCCACGCCGCCGCTTCGACCCGATCGCCATGGCTCGGCTGAGCCAGATCGTGCGCGGCCTCCGCATCGCGCCCATGCAGAACGAGCGCCGCGGCGCGAAGAAGAAGAAACGGCGCCTCGCCGGCGGCTTCGGGACGGTCGCGTCCTGAGGCATTGACGGCCGCCAGAGCTTCGGCGGCGAATCCGTAGGCAAGGTCGTGTCTGGCCAACCGGAGGTACAGGTGTTCGCGCGCCTCCGGCCCGCTGCTGGCGGCAACAGCGGCCTCGAGGCCCTGGCGAACCCGGATGAAGGTTTCGACCGAGCTCGCGGAGCCGACCCCGAGGCCGATCGGTCGTTCGTCGTCGGCAAGGGCGCGCAGGCGGGCTCGGGCCCCATCCGCGTCGCCGACCGGCGTCAGCGCCAGTCCGTCCTCCCTCTCCACCTCGACGCCCTCGCGGCCAGCGCGCACCTGCAGGTCGTCGACGAGAGGACGAATGACGAAGCCCTGGGCGGTGGCCAGAAGCCGGAACTGCGGGTAGGCGTAAGCCCGTCGCAGCGCGCCGTCGAGCGGGACGGTCGGGACGAGGACGAGGCTGTCGCCGAGGGCCGGGTCGGTTACGGCCAGCGGCGCCCCGGGCTCGGCGACCGGCAGCGCCAGGCTGCGCCGCCCGTCCGGACCCTCGCGCTGCACCGGCGCGACCGCAGGCGAGGGGCTCGCCGGCTCGGGCTCGAGGCCGATGATCCAGGACAGCGCGTCGCGGCGCACGACCGGTTCGACTGCTTTGTCCAGCGTCATTCTGAGCACGGTCGCGTTGGCATGGGGTCGCTGCTCGAGCCCGGCTATCGCCGCGCCGGCGCTTCGCTGCAGCGCCGCCAGATCCTGGTTCGACGGCCGGTCGAAGACGATCCAGAGCGCACCGGCGCGACGAAAGACGACCGCCGCGACCGGTTCCGTCCAGTCGAAGCGCAGGCTTGCGGGTGAGGCGCGGGCTTCTGCGGACGCGGCTTCCTCCGGCTCGCCCGGGCCGGTTCGGCTCTCGGACGCGGCCTGCAGAGGCGTCGGGGGTTCGCCTGTGCCGCGGTTCGGGGCCGGGACCGGGCGCATCGCCACGGCCCTGCGCGCCGGCGCGGCGGCTTCCTCCGGCCTCCGCCCGGCGGCGTCCCCCGCTTCGGCTCCCGCCTCCGCAGTCGGCGCAAACAGGTCGATGACGACGCGCTTGCCGTCGGCCAGCGTTAGGGCGACGATGCCGGTGCGCAACGGAAAAGACACTGTGCGCCCTTCGCTTTCGACGCTCGGAGCGCCGACGAAGCGGCGCAGCACGGTCGCGGCCCCGGCAAAGTCCGCCTCGGCCGGCCGCTCGAAGCGGAGCACGAACCTGCCGCCGGACGATGTCGCCTCGAAGGCGATGGGACGCGGCCAGTTCAGGGTCAGCCGGCCGCTGTCGCCGCGCGTCGAGGCGACCGCGCGGACGGCGTCGGCGTTGGCGCTTGCGGCT
Organism: Rhodospirillales bacterium; assembly: GCA_016793925.1. GTDB lineage: Bacteria > Pseudomonadota > Alphaproteobacteria > Rhodospirillales > Defluviicoccaceae > JAEULH01. Next base: position 3,514 of record JAEULH010000102.1, read on the forward strand.
TGCGCGATTGCCAGCGCGGCGGCGAGGATCAGTCTGACGAGGTGCAGCCGCATCTCATGGCTCCCGCGACGGCTGAAGAACGACGATGTCGACCCGGCGAGCAAGGCTTCGTCGATCGGACGCTTCGCCCGGCGGCGGCGCGACGTAGCGGCTGTCGGCGAAACCGCGTGCGACGATGTCGCCCCGTCCGTCGACGACGCGCAGGATCGCCGCCACGCTCTCGGCGCGGGCGAGCGAGAGCTCCCAGTTCGAGGCGTAGCGGGGGCCGTGCACCGGCGTCGGATCGGCGTGACCCTCGCTCACCACCTCGTTGCCGATGGTGCGCAGCACGCCACCGAGCGCGAGGACGGTTTTGCGGGCGTGTTCGGACAAAGTCGCCGAGCCCTGCGCAAAGGCGTCGTCGACCGGGAGGCTGACGACCAGACGGTCGCCGACGCGCCGGATGACGATGCCCTCTGCCAGCGGGCTTGCGCTCAGGGTCTGGCTCAGGACCGAAGACAGGTAGTCGAGATCGAGCGCCCGGCGCACGGGCCGCCGCGCCACCGCAAGACGGCCGCCCTCCGCCGGCGAGCCGCCACGGGGCGCGACGGCGCGCCAGGGCGACAAGGACGCGGCGATGGCCTGCCATTTGTCGATCTCGAGCGTCGACATGGAGAACAGAAGCACGAAAAAGGTGAGGAGCAGGGAGACCAGGTCGGTGAATGTCAGCATCCAGGCCTGCCGGCTGATGGCCCTCGACGGCCGCTGCGAACGCGCGGCCGCGAGCTGCGGCGAGGGGGAGGCCGGAAGCGGTTCCGGGGCCGGGGCGCTCATCGACCGGCTCCGGCTGCGGGTGCGGCCGCCGCCGCGGTGCTCTCGATCCGGAAGGTGAGCCAGGCTTCGTCGCCTGCCGCCGGGGCGAGGGCAATCGACAGCCGGGCCGGCGGCGCTCCGCGCGCCAGCATCTCTCGGGCGAAAACGTCGGCGCGCCGGGCCGCCAGCGCCTGGCCGGCCACCGTCGCGCCGGGCGCGAGGGCGAATTCGAAGTCGACGCGCAGCCCCGGCGGCGGGGCGCTGAGGGTTGCGACCGTGCGATCGAGGAGGGGATAGAGCGACGGCCGCGGCGTTTCGGCACCGGCCGCAAAGACCACCGCCATGGGCAGGCTCACCCGCATCAGCCTGCCCGGACCGAGGGTTTTCAACTCGGCGACGCGTACGATCCGGGCGAGGGCGGCCAGGAAATTCTGAACGACCGGCAGAGACCCGTCGCCGCCGCTGATGCCGAGGGCCGAGCCCGCCGGCCGCTCGCTGCCGAACGTCGTCGACAGGCTTTCCATCACGGCGCGCGCCTTTTTCTCTTCGATGGTCGACAGGCTGACCAGAAGGATGAAGAAGGCGAGGATGAGCAGGTACAGGCCGAGGAACAGTGAAACCGACGGGTCGGCGCGGCTTGCGCGTCCGGCCTCGGCAAAAAGCCTCATTCGCTGGGACCCGCCTTCGGCGCGGACGATTGCGCAGCCTTTCCGGCGTCAATCGCGCGCAGGCGGATCAGCTCCATGGTGACGTCGCGGGCGCGGGCGGTGTCCATCTCGGCCATGATCGCTGCCAGTTTTCGCTCCTTTATCCGCTCGACGACGCGCAGGAGCGTGTCGGTCTCGATGGTTTGCAGAATGGCCGCGGCGTCCTTGGGCTTCATGCTCTCGTAGAGCTTGGCGAGCGACGCCATCTTGGCGTCCTGCTCGGCGTCGTGTTGCCTGAGCAATGCCGCAACCCGGGCCTGCAGGTCCTTCAAAGCTTGTGCTTTGGCGTCGAGGCGCTGTTCGGCCGCGCGGAGCACCGCATCGCGCTTGTCGAGCTCGCGACTGCGTGCATCGAGCGCCACCCGCCGACCGGCGAGCTGGCCGAGGACCTCGACTTCGGCCGGTGAGAATTCCGGCTCTCTCGCCCTTTCCGCTGCTGCCGGGTTCGGCCTGCTCTCGTTCGCTTTGCCTTTTGCCGGCGAAGCGCCGGCGACGCCGACCACCTTTGGCCTGCCCGCGGCCGTGTCCGCGCCTTTCCCGTGCCGCGGCGCCGGCTCGGCGCTTGTCGCCGGGGCGGGTTCCGCCGGTCCGGCCTGGGCGTCGTTGATGGCGATGGCGCCTGAGCCGAACCCGCTTTCGCTATCGCGCCAGATCAGCCCGATCTTGACGCTGAGGAAGAGCGACGCGACGAAAATGAGGATGGGCAGCAGACGCGGGCGGGCCGACAGCCCGATCCGCGGCGGCCGGAGGAAGCGCCGCCGCTCGCGGGCGCGCCCGATCAGGCCGCCGAGAGTGCCCCTGGCCTCAGACGTGCGCACGGTCCGAGCCTTCATCGGGACCGGCCCTCGTTTTCGAGCTGACCCGCCCGGGTCGTCATTGCGAGGAGGGGCAGAGCCCCGACGCGGCAATCTGTTTCCATGTCGGGCAACTTTTTTCCGTGGATTGCCACGCCCCCTGCAGGGGCTCGCGATGACGCGTGGTTTGCCAAATCGAAAAACCGCTAGCGCTGAAACCGCATGGCCTGGAGCAGGTCACGCTCGGCGGCGGAGCGGGCGGCGGCAAGGGATGCGCGACCGGCTTTGGCCGGAGTTTCCGTGGCCTGCGCATCCGCCGCGGTTGCGTCCGCTCGCGCCGACTGACGTCGCAACAGGGGCGCGTCGGGTATCGCTCTGGCGCCACGCACGGCCGCTTCAAGACGGTCCGCGGCCGCATCGGCGCGCTCGATAAGCTGGCGAAGATCGTCCTCGTGCCGCTCGGCCTGCCGGTTCTCGCCCTCGAGCTCGGCAGAGGTCGTCTTCAATCGAGCGACGCTCGCCTCGGCGCTGGCGACGGCGCGATGGAACTCGCCGGCCAGCGTCGAGAACTCCAGCCGATCGCGGCGGAGGCTGGAGAAGCGGCGATTGAGGATCATCGCCAGGATGATGGTGATAACAAGCAGAACGACGACAAGGCCGTCCAGAAGCAGCGTCCACATCACAAGCCACGTCTCGGGGCTTTCGGGTTCAGCCGCTGCGCGGCACGCCCGTCGATCTGGACGGCGATCCGCTCGCCCGATCGGCCCATGCGCGCCGCGTACATCGGCACGTCGGCGCAGCGCATTTCGATGAGGCTGTCGGGCGTCGCGTCGAACATCAGCCGCGAGCCCACCTTCAGTGCGAAGATCTCGCGCAGCGGCAGCGTCTGTTCGTCGAGCACGGCCGTCAGTTCGACGTCGGTCAGCCACAGGTTCTCGGCGAGGTGCGTT
>JAEULH010000100.1 GCA_016793925.1 Rhodospirillales bacterium
CAGAGCAGACCGGTTGGTGACAGGCGACAACGACCTCCTCTGACCCGGTGAGCACCAACGGGTGCGGATCGTCACCCCGCGCCAGTTTCTTGACGAGCTTGCATGAACGCCTGAACCAGGCGGAGCGTTTTCTGCGTAGAATGTGGGCGGTTACTGCTTTCACTCATGACGCGGCATTTTCGATGGTGGTAGCAGGTGACTGGAAAAGGTTCTTGTTGGTGAGGGGCGCGTGAGAAAACCCGCAGGCACACAGAGCGGTTGCCAGTCAAACCGGGACCGCATGGCGTTACGAGCCGCCTTGCCGGCGGCGGGCGCGCTTCTCGTCTCGGCCTGTGCAACTCCCGTTGGTCGTTACTATCCGCTCGATGCCGGGCGCAGTTGGACCTACACGACGCTTATCCAGTCCGCGAACGGGCAGGGTGCGACCGCCGACACGCGGGTCGCCAATCTGCCGGCGCGCACGCTGGCTGGACGGACGGTGACGCCGCAGGAGACGGACGCCTTCGGTCAACGCAGGCTCCGCTTCATCAGCGCCGACGAGCTCGGGGTCGTCGAAATCGCCGACCAGGACAGCGCTGCCGCCGAACCCCAGATCAGGGACCCGGCCAACGCGATCCTGAAGACGCCGCTCGAACCGGGCGCGGCGTGGGAGACCACCTGGGAGACGAGCCAGTTCGGCGGGCGCACGCTCCTGCCCATGACGAAGACGGTCGAAAGTACCGACCGCCCGTGCACGGTCGCCGCCGGCACGTTCGACAACTGTCTGCACTTGAAGCTGAACGGCTCGGGCCCGGTGCGTGCCGACAACGGATCGGCGATCGTCGACGTCGCCGGCGAGGAGTGGTTCGCGCCGGGCGTGGGCTACGTCCGGGGCCTCTTTACGGAGAGCGTTCGCGATCGGCCGGAAAACGGCGTCCACGTGGAGGTGTCGCTAAACGCCCGGACGCCGTGAGCGAAAAGGCATGACAGCTTCATGGCGGCCCTCGGGTAGGACTTGCCTTTTCACCGACGACTTCGCATAAAGCGTGCGCCTGACGGCCTGCCGCCCGGCGCCGCCGCCGGGTCCGATTCGATGGCGACGGTGACGCGAGCAGGGTCGAGGGCGCAGAACCGCTTCGCGGGCGACCGCCGATGCAACCCCGTGGCGTCGTCCAGAGAGAAAGAAACATACCGGCAGAGGGAAGATCCGCCATGAGCGAATTCAGGACGATTGACAGTCTCGACGTTGCCGGCAAGAGGGTTTTGGTCCGCGTCGACTTCAACGTGCCGATGAAGGACGGCAAGGTTACCGACACGACCCGCATCGACCGGACCTTGCCGACCTTGCGCGAATTGTCCGAGAAGGGCGCCAAGGTCATCGTCATCAGTCACCTCGGCCGACCGAAGGGGCAGAAGAAGCCCGAGTTCTCGCTCAAGCCGGTAGCCGACGCGCTGGCCAGCGCGCTGAGCGCGCCGGTCACCTTCGCGACCGACTGCATCGGCCCGGAGGCCACCGGCGTGGTCAATGCGATGCGGGACGGCGGCTTTGCCATGCTGGAGAACCTCCGCTTCTACCCGCAGGAGGAAAAGAACGATCAGGAATTCGCGAAGCAGCTCGCCGAGAACGGCGACATCCTGGTCAGCGACGCGTTCTCCTGCGCCCACCGCGCCCATGCCTCGGTCGAGGCCCTGGCGCGTATCATCCCGTCGGTTGCCGGCCGGTTGATGCAGGCGGAGCTCGAGGCGCTCGAGGGCGCGCTGGGCAATCCGCAGCATCCGGTCGCGGCGGTCGTCGGCGGCGCCAAGATCTCGACCAAGCTCGACGTGCTCGGCCACCTGATCAAGAAGGTCGACCAGCTCATCATCGGCGGCGCCATGGCCAACACCTTCCTGAACGCCAAGGGCGTCGACGTCGGCAAGTCGCTGTGCGAACATGACATGGCCGACAACGCCCGCCAGATCATGGACTCGGCGGACGAGGCCGGTTGCGAGATCGTCCTGCCCAGCGATGCGGTGGTCGCCGCCGAGTTCAAGCAGGGCGCCGCCGCGACCACCGTTCCGGTCGGCGAGATCCCCGGCGACAAGATGATCCTCGACGTCGGCCCGAAGTCGGTCGACGACCTGAACGGGCGCCTGAAGGGCTACAAGACGCTGCTGTGGAACGGGCCGCTTGGCGCGTTCGAGGTGGAACCGTTCGATGCCGGGACCAACTCCGTGGCCAAGGAGGCCGCGCGCCTGACCGAGGACGGCAAGCTGCTCAGCGTCGCCGGCGGCGGCGATACGGTCGCGGCGCTGGCCCATGCCGGCGTCGGCGACAAGTTCTCCTATGTCTCGACCGCCGGTGGTGCGTTCCTTGAGTGGCTCGAAGGCAAGACGCTGCCGGGCGTCGCCGTCCTGCGCAGCTAGACGCGCGGCGGTTGGAAGCGGGCGGCCGGGAGGCTTGCCCGCTTTACCGGCTCGCGTCACAGTATCACCGTGATGGCAAAGAAGCCGGCCGGACCGATCGTCGAAGCGATACCGCAGGGAGACAACCGCACGCGCCTGGTCTGTCCTGACTGCGGCTACATCGAATACACCAATCCCAAGATTGTCGTCGGCGCGGTGTGCACCTGGAAGGGCCGGATTCTGCTTTGCAAGCGCGGGATCGCGCCGGCGCTCGGCCGCTGGACGATCCCGGCCGGCTACATGGAGGTGGGCGAGTCGTCGGCGGAAGGCGCGGCGCGCGAAGTCTGGGAGGAGGCGGAAGCGCGGGTTACGGTCGAAAGCCTGATCGGGATCTACGAAATCCCGCAGATCTCCCAGATCAACGTTATCTACCGCGCGCCGATGCTCGGCCCCGAATGCGCCGCCGGCGAGGAAAGCCAGGCGGTCGCCTTGTTCTCCTGGAGCGATATACCCTGGGAAGAGCTTGCCTTCGACTCGGTCCGCTGGTCGCTGGAGCGCTTCGCCGCCGGCGGTGGTCCGGCCGTCGGCGTCGCCCCGCCGCGGGAGCGGACGAGCCAGAGCTGAGGCCCGCGATCGGCCGAAGCCGCGGCGGATCGGCGCGGTGCGAGCGCGGTCCTTAGCCGCTTGCTAAGGCGACATGCCGGCCCTATTCTCCCGGCCCACACTGCCATACACAAAGCCCACACGCCGTCTACCGGTGTGATCCCGGATCAGGAGAGGAATTAGGCATGAGTGAAATTGTCATTGCTGGTGGCGCGCGGACCCCGGTCGGCCGCTTCAACGGCGCCCTGAGCAGCCTGTCGCCAGTGGCGTTGGGCGAGATCGCAGTCAGAGAGGCCCTCCAACGCGCGAAGGCCGATCCGGACGAAATCGAAGAAGTGATCATGGGGATCGTTCTTCAGGGTGATACCGGCGCCGGCCCGGCTCGCCAGGTCTGCATCAATGCGGGCATCTCCAAGGACTCCACGGCCTACGCCATCAATCAGCTGTGCGCCTCCGGAATGCGCGCAATCGCCGAGGGTTACAAGTCGATCAAGCTCGGCGAGCACGATGTCGTCGTCGCCGGCGGCATGGAGAGCATGAGCTGGGCGCCGCACGAGGCCAACCTGCGCAACGGTACGAAGATGGGCGAACTCAAGCTCGCCGACAGCATGCTGCGCGACGGCCTGATCGACCCGTTCCACAACTACCACATGGGCAACACGGCCGAGAACGTCGCCAAGCAGTACCAGATCACCCGCCAGGAGCAGGACGAGTTCGCGCTGAAGTCGCAGAACAAGGCGGAAGCCGCGATCAAGGGCGGCAAGTTCAAGGATGAGATCATCCCCGTGACGATCAAGGGCCGCAAGGGCGACAAGGTCGTCGATACGGACGAGCATCCGATCTACGGCAGCACGATGGAAGCGCTGAGCAAGCTTCGCCCGGCCTTCGCCAAGGACGGTACGGTCACGGCGGGCAATGCGTCGGGGATCAACGACGGCGCCGCGGCGGCCGTGCTGATGACCGCCGATAATGCCGCCAAGCGCGGCATTAAGCCGCTCGGTCGCATCGTTTCGTGGGCGTGCGCGGGCGTCGACCCCTCGATCATGGGCACGGGGCCGATCCCGGCGAGCCGCAAGGCTCTGGAAAAGGCCGGCTGGACGGTCAAGGATCTCGACCTGGTCGAGGCCAACGAGGCTTTCGCGGCCCAGGCCATCGCCGTCAACCGCGAGATGGGCTGGGACACCGACATCGTGAACGTCAACGGCGGCGCGATCGCCCTTGGCCACCCGATCGGCTGCTCCGGCGCCCGGATCATCCTCAGCCTGCTCCACGAGATGATCAAGCGCGACGCCAAGAAGGGCCTGGCGACGGCGTGCGTCGGCGGCGGCATGGGCATCGCCATGTGTGTAGCGCGCGACTAGCGCCTATCGGAAATAAGCGCCCCCTTTCGGCGGGCGCGTGACGGTCGGGCCGCCTCGTGCGGCCCGACTTGTATTTGTGCAAGCGCGAAATCCAGCTTTAACTCCAAAACCAAAGGCGGTAAATCTCGTAGGCGAACGCCCGCGTTGCGTCTCGATTCGGTGCTGCGGGCGTAACAGGATAGCGACCAGGACCGGCCGCGAGCGGGGGGCGGCTCGCTCCAGGGGTATGAAACAAGGGGAAAGAAAAATGGCCATCGCCAACGTCGGAATCATCGGCTCGGGAGCCATGGGCCTCGGCATCACGCACGTCTGTGCCCAGGCCGGCTGCAACGTGGTTACGGTCAAGGCCACGCCCGGTTCGTGGGAGAAGGCCAAGGCCACCCTGGATCGCAACCTCGGCAAGCTGGTCGAGCGGGGCAAGATGGAGGCTGCGGACAAGGAGGCGATCCTCGGCCGGGTCACGTTCTCGACCGACGAACGGGCCGTCGCCGATTGCGATCTGGTCATCGAGTCGGTCATCGAGGACCTCGAAACCAAGAAGGACCTGTTCCGCCGGCTGGAGTCCATCTGTCGCCCGAATGCATTGCTGACGACCAACACCTCGACCCTTTCGGTCACGGCGATGATGGCGGTGTGCAAACAGCGCGACCGGGTCGCCGGGCTGCACTTCTTCAACCCTGCGCCGGTGATGAAGCTTGTCGAGATCATCCACGCGTTCGAGACCTCCGACGATACCATCCAAAGCCTCGACGCCTTCTGCCGGCACATCGGCAAGGATCCGGTGCTGGTCCAAGACACGACCGGGTTTATCGTCAACCGCCTGCTGACGCCGTACATGCTGAACGCGATCCGCATGCTCGAGCGCGGGACCGGTACGATCGAGAGCATCGACCAGGCCATGAAGCTGGGCGCGGCGCATCCGATGGGGCCGTTCCAGCTCGCCGACTACATCGGCCTCGATGTCGTCGAGGCCATGGCCCACAACATCTTCGCCGATGTCCGCCACGAGCATCATGCGCCGCCGCACACGCTGACGCGTCTGGTTCAGCTCGGCTACCTCGGGATGAAGACCGGCAAGGGCTTTTACGACTGGTCGCAGAAGCCGGCGGTGCAGAATCCGCAGCTGGTCCGCCCGGTCGTCTGATCCGGCCGGGGGCGGCGGTGTCGCGCCCGCCGCCGCCGCCGTTGCAGGCAGAACCTCCGCCTCCGCCTGACCCATCCAGGGTGCGGCTGGCGACCGCGATCGGCGGCACGACCATCGTCATGTGGTCGACGCTGGCGGTCCTGACCGCCCTCTCCGGGGCGGTCCCGCCGTTTCAGCTCGTCGCCATGGCGTTCTCCGTTGCCGCCTCGCTCGCCATTACCAAATGGCTCGTCCGCGGCGAGGGGATCCGGGGCCGCTTTCGGTGGCCTTTGGCGGCGTGGCTGGTCGGGGTCGGCGGCCTGTTCGGCTATCACGTGTTCTACTTCCTTGCCCTGCGTACCGCTCCGGCGGTCGAAGCAAACCTGCTGAACTATCTCTGGCCGCTGTTGATCGTCGTCTTTTCCGCGTTGCTGCCCGGGCATCGCCTGCGCTGGTGGCACGTCGCCGGGACGCTGGCCGGACTGGCCGGCACGGCCTTGCTGATCGGCGGCGGGAGCGGGGACGGCGGCTTCGGCTTCCGCGGCGAGTTCGCCCTCGGCTACGCGGCGGGCGTCGCCGCTGCCGTGACCTGGGCGGCGTATTCGCTCCTCAGCCGCCGCTTCGCCCACGTGCCGACAGACGCCGTCGGCGCCTTCTGCGCCGCCACCGCCGTGCTCGCGGCGCTCGCGCATCTTGCGTTCGAGACCACCGTCTGGCCACGCGGCGGGGAGTGGCTGGCCGTTCTTGCCATGGGCATGGGGCCGGTCGGCGCCGCATTCTTCACCTGGGACTATGGGGTGAAGCACGGCGACATCCGCGTTTTGGGCGCTGCCGCGTACGCGACGCCGTTGCTTTCGACGCTGCTGCTGGTCGCGGTCGGCGAGGCGCGCCCCACCCTGACTTTGGCGATGGCGTGCGCGCTGATAACCGGAGGTGCGGCCCTGGCCGCGAGCGAGATGCTGTTTCCCGGGCGGCGCAGCGATCGGCACGGTGCGCCCGGCGCTTGAAGCAAATGTTAATGCCGCCGCTGCGTCATCATGATCAAATCATTCTTCTCCAGCACAGGTACGGAGTGGGGGATGGGACGATCGGCGCTCCGGGCGCTCGGCGTTGTGCTTGCCATCGTGGCCGCCGTGGTTGCCCTCGCGGTAACCGCCGTTGTGGTTGTCTCGGTGTTCGTCGGCTGGAACGCGCTGAAGGATCCGCTGGCGAGCGCGGTCAGCGGCGCGCTTGGCCGCAACTTCGCCATCAACGGCGATCTCGACGTCGACCTTGGGCGCGTCACCCGGATCCGCATGAGCGGCGTCACTCTGGAAAACGCCGAGTGGGCGAAGGATCCGGCGAACATGGTCGAGATCGGCTCCCTTGACGTCGGTATCGATCTCCTTCGGCTGCTTTCTGGCGACATCGTCATCGACCCCCTGCGGATCGACAAGCCGAAGGTCTACCTTACGAAGGACAAGAACGGCGATGCCAACTGGCAGTTCGGCAAGCCGCAGCAGGACCAGCAGCCGACCAGTCGCAAGAACCTGCCCATCGTCCGCGAAATCGCCATAAGCGACGGGGTGCTCGCCTACAAGGATGCGAAAAGCGGCAACGACATCGACCTGACGCTGGCGAGCCTGCAGGGCGGCAGCGACGATCAGGGTGTGCGCGTCACCGCCGACGGCACCTACCAGCGCCAGAAGCTGGCGGTCAAGGCGTCCGCCGGCGCGCTTGGCAAACTGCGCAACGAGGGCGAGCCGTATCCCGTCGACGTAGACGTTGCCGTCGGCGGCCTGAAGGCGACGGCGAAGGGGACGGTCGCCAAGCCGCAGACCTTCGAAGGGCTCGATATCGATCTCTCGGTAAAGGGTCAGAACCTCGCCAACATCTATGCGATTGCGGGCGTCCCGGCGCCGCCGTCGCCGCCCTACAGCCTCAAGGGTCACCTGAGCCACGACGGCACCCGCTGGCGTTTCGCCGACTTCGCCGGCGCCCTCGGCGGCAGCGATCTGCGCGGGACCGCCTCGGTCGACACCAGCGGTGGCCGGCTCAAGGCCGATGCCGACCTCTCCTCCAAGCTGCTAGATTTCGACGACATCGGCGTACTGGTCGGCGGCAAGCGCGATGAGGAAAAGAAGGCGGACGAGCAGGCCAAGAAAGAAGACCGGCCACGCGATGACGACGGCAAGGTCCTGCCCCGCAAGCCCATCGACCTGAGCAAATTGCGCGAGATGGACGCCAACGTGAAGTTCCGCGCCGGCCAGATCCGGGCTCCTGGCTTGCCGGTCGACGATCTGAACGCCGATATCACCCTCGACAAGGGCGTTCTGCGGTTCAAGCCGGCGGCACTCAAGCTCGCCGACGGCAGCGTTCGCCTGTATCTGACCCTGGACGGCTCGGTCCAGCCGGCCGGCGTCGACATCGACGCGCGCGTCAGCCAGGTCGATCTCAAGAAGCTGATGCGCGGCACCGGCTTTGCGAAGGAATCGGCCGGCACGTTAGGCGGGCACGCCGAGCTGTCCGCCAAGGGCAACTCGGTCGCGGAAATTCTGGGTTCGGCCAACGGTGGCATGTTCATGGTCATGGCCGGTGGCACCATCAGCCATCTGCTGGTCGAGTTGGCCGGCCTCGACATTGCGCAAAGTCTCGGTGTCGCGGTGAGCGGGGACGAGCCGATCCCGATCCGCTGCGTCGTTGCCGACCTGAAGGCCCAGGACGGCCTTTTCAAGGTGAACTCGATGGTCTTCGACACCTCCGACACCAAGATCGTCGGCGGAGGTACGATCAACATGAGCGATGAAAAACTCGATCTGCGACTGACGCCCTACCCGAAGGATTTCAGCCCCTTGAGCGTACGCACCGCGCTCACGGTGCAGGGCACCTTCAAGAACCCGCAAGCCTTCCCGGACCCTGCCGACCTCGGCGTCGAAGGCGTGGCGAAGAAGGTCGTCAACGCCATCCTGACGCCGATCGCGGGGTTGTTGCCGCCGATCGACGAGGGCGTCGGCAAGGACAGCGACTGCGGCGCGCTGATCGCCCAGGCGAAGCAGGCGGCCCAGTAGGCCCTGTCCGCGTTTCGGCTGAACGGCGCCCGAGGTCCACAGCCGAGGGCCACAGCGCCCTCGGCGTCTGGAGCCTGCATCCGCAGCAAGGCCAGACGTTCGCCGCCGAGCGATGTCCCGGCGACCGGGAGCACGCAGATGGGGGTCGGCAAAAGCGCCTCAACCATGTAAGTAACTACGAGCGGAGTGGTTCAACGACTGGGCGCCGAAGGTTTGGCCTTGTCGTCATGACGAGCAACGAAGAAGCGATCGCTCTTGAGCCGGACGTTGCGCCGCAAGGCGAAGCGGCCACAGACGCCACGGATGCGTCTTCTGCCGACGTCGGTGTGGTGGCGGCCGTCGCCGACGCCGCAGCGGCCATAGCAGCCCGCCTGCCATGGCCAATATCGCACTCGCCCTCGGCAACGCCCGGCGAGGATCGGGCGCCGGGCGCTGCCGGCGGGGGCGGGCCGGGCGATGGCGGGGCGCCTGTTCGGCCGACGCGCGCCAGCGACGTGGCGGCCGCGCTGGGCCGGTGGGTCGGTGTCGCGCGGCGCATGCCGGCCGAGGCGGCCGCTTCCGCGGGCATTGCGATCGCCGCCCTGACGCTCGCGATGTTGGCGGGCGATGGCAACGGCGAGTTTCCCGGTGCGGCGTTCGAGCGCGCGCTCCAGTCGCACGCGCCGCCGGCCATGGCCTCGGAGCGGCCGATCACGGACAGCGTCGTGCCCGATGCGGTGCTCGTCCACAGGCTTGTCGAAAATCCCGCATTCGAACCGGTACCGGCCGGAGAGCAGGGTCGCCAACCGCCGCCGCCGCTGTCGGCGCCCGCCGCCTCCGTGGAGGGCGCGGACGGTTCGCTCGCGAAAGGCGGGGCTCGCCGGGCGCAGGAGGTTCTTGCCGCTGCAACGCCGCCGAGCGGGCGCGCCGCTCCCGGCGGCGTCGATCCGAGGTCACGCCAAACAGCGGCGGCGCACGAGACGGGGGCCCACCCGGCCGCCCATGAGCCGCCTCGGCAGCAGCCGCTGGCATCTCGGGCGCTCGACGCCGCGCCCGCGGCCGGCGGCATCGAGATCCAACTGATCGCCGTTTGGCGACGCGATCAGGCGGTCGACGCCTGGCGTCGACTTTACAGCGAAAACCCCGACCTCCTTTCCGGGCTGAGCCCGGTCATCGTCGAACCCGACGGCCGCACGACAACGCTGTATCGGCTGCGCGTCGGCCCCCTCGCCTCAACGGAGCAGGCGCAGGCCCGCTGCGCTGCGCTTGGTGAGCGTCGGATCGACTGCATGGTCGTCCGCGAAGGCGGCTGAACCGCCCGTTCGGGCTTCCCCGTTCAGACTAAATTTACCGGCTGCGCGCACCCTGGCTGTATCGCCCGGGACGCGGGCGTTCACCCCTGGCGGGCTGCGACGAAGGCAAAAGGCAGGTCGCCGCGCGGTTCGGCAGAGCGCATTGCGTCCTGGCGGCATGAGACCTGCTCACAGGCGTCACGCGCCGCTGCGTGACCGCCAGCCGCTGGAGGCCGAACGTGTTGAACTTGCGCCAGATCCACCGCGTCGTCCATTGCCACGATTGGGTGGACCTCGATGAATGGGTCGCCGGGATCGAGGGCCTTGCGGACCTCAGCGACGATGAGCTCGAAGAGGTGGAGCGGATGAGCCGCGTCCTTCCGGCCGACGCGGCCAGACAGTGCTGAGGCTCTCACATGCAGACTTCGCCGGGCCTGAGGCCGGCGACGACGGCAGAGCGCCGGAGGCTCCGATGACGCCGCCGGTCGAAGGCATCGCCGCCGAGCACGAGCTTTATGAAGCCGCCGCGGATCTTATCGCCGAGTACGGTCCGATGGCCTGCTCCTATGTCGCCATGGAAGCGGACGAACGCCTGGAAGATGGCGATGTCAGCGGCCACGACTGGTGGAAGCGGGTGATGTTCGCCATTGGCGAGATGCTGGCGACCCGATGTCCAGAGGGTGAAACCATCCACTGAGCCCCATGCGCCCATCGCGGCGTCGCCCGGCACGCGAGCATCGCCGGCCGCGGCGCCGACGCACGCGACTGGCGCATGCGGAGGTTGCCGACCCCGACCCCCGCCGCCTACCCGAAGTCCTTGACTTGCTCTGCCGATTGGGGAACCTCTCGCGCTGCCACAGCGTGGCGAGACTGACGATCGACTCGCCGTTGGCCGCGGCGGCACACACAGGCATCAGGGAGGACCGGCATGGCTGCCGTTGACGATCTCGACCTCGAGCGTGAAGGGCGTGGCGGGATGCGCCGATGGCTGCCGCGCCTGATGATCGCGGTCGTCGTTCTTCTTCTGGTCTATTATCTCGGCGGCGCCTGGTGGGTCCACAAGATCGACGACGATCCGACCTTCACGCCGCCCCAGACGACCGCCGGCGGCAGCTATTCGGTCGACATGGCCGCAGCACTGATCGACCGGGAGGTCAACGTCAACGGTTGGCCGGCGAACGATCCGTTTTTCATGCCGGGAGCGATCCTCGACAACATGCCGAATTACCAGACCGGCATGATCTACGCCTTGAGCCGCTTCGCCATCGAGCTTTCGGATCAGCTCGGCCGCTCGCGCGGCTCGTCCTCGATCGATCCGGATCTGGACCGCGCCGCCGGCCTGCTCAAATATCCGGGCAATATCTGGATTTTCGACCTGAGCCGCTCATGGGCGCCGACGGCATCCTCGGAATCGCAGTATCGCGAGGCGCGCCGGGCTCTGTTGGAGTTCAACAAACGGCTCGCGGCGCAGCAGGCGACCTTCGACATCCGCGCCGACAACCTGATCGCGACGCTGGATCGGTTCAATTCCGACCTGGGGGCGATGTCGGGCACCATCGACGACCATCTCAACAACAACTCCGGGGGGCTGATCAACTTTCAGGTCGACGATATTTTCTACCAGACCAAGGGCCGGCTCTACGGCTACTACATGATCATCAAGGCCCTGGGCGTCGACTTCCAGTCCGTGATCAAGGAGCGCAACCTCGAGAGCGTGTGGAACCAGATGCTGAGCGGTGCCGAGCAGGCGGCGACCCAGCAGCCGTGGGTCGTGCTCAACGGCGGCCCGAGCAGTCAGTTCATCCCCAGCCATCTCGCGACGCAGGGTTTCCTGCTGCTGCGCCTGCGCACCCAGCTTCGCGAGATCAGCAACGTGCTGCAGAAGTAGGGCCGGCTTCAGCCCAGCATCGCCAGGTTTGTGGTGAACTGGCGGACGCTGCTGTCCCACGAGAAGGTCTCGGCGTGCGCCCGGCATGCCGCGGCCGGGATCTGAAGCGCCCGCCTTGTAGCCGCTCCCAGGTCGTCGTCGAGACATCCGACGCTGTGCGTTCCGATGATGTCGAGCGGGCCGGGCACGGGGTAGGCCGCGACCGGGAGCCCGCAGGCCAGCGCCTCGAGGAGCACGAGGCCGAAGGTGTCGGTGCGGCTGGGGAAGACGAAGACGTCGGCGGCGGCGTAATGTCGGGCAAGCTCGACGCCAACCTTCGTCCCCAGAAAATGAGCCTCGGGATAGGCCTGTTCCAGCGCCGGCCGCTGTGGGCCGTCGCCGATCAGCACCTTGCTGCCGGGGAGCTCCAGGCGGAGGAAGTCCTCGACGCTTTTCTCGACGGCGATCCTCCCGACGTAAAGACTGATCGGTCGGGGCAGGCCGTAGAGGTTCTTCGCGCTCGGATGGAACAGGGTCGTATCGACCCCGCGGGTCCAACGGACAATGTTGGCGAAGCCCCGCCGGACGAGCTCATCTTCGATCGTCTGGGTTGCGACCATGATGCTCTGCGCCGGCCGGTGGAAGGCGCGAACGAAGCGGTAGCTCCAGTCGAGCGGAACCTGCCAGCGGGCCTTGATGTACTCGGGGAAGCGGGTGTGGAACGAGGTGGAAAACCGCAGCTTGCGGCGCACGCAGTAACGCCGCGTCGCCCAGCCGAGCGGCCCTTCGGTGGCGATATGAATAGCGCTCGGAGCGAAGTCGTCGATCGCCGCCGCCACGGTCCGCGGTCGGCAGAGCGACAGACGGATTTCGGGATACGACGGGCAGGGAAGCGTCCGGAACAGCTTGGGCGTCAGCAGTTGGACGATGTGGCCTTGGGCGGTAAGGCGCTCTGCCAGGGTGCTTAGGGTTCGGACGACGCCGTTGACCTGAGGGTACCAGGCGTCGGTTGCGATGAGGAGGCGGAGTTTGTCTTCGCCATCGGGTCCCATATGGTCTTGTCCATGCTCTGTCCCCAGCGCACGATCGAGAGCTGGCCGTCGTGTTGTTCGACAAGCGCAGTGCAGCTTTCGACCCAATCGCCGTCGTTGCAGTAAACAATGCCGTCGTAGTCGCGGATGTCAGCCGAATGAATGTGACCGCAGATGACGCCGTCCGCGCCTCTTAGTCTGGCCTCGGCGACGACGGCCTTCTCATAATTACTGATATATTCGACTGCATTCTTGACCTTGTGCTTCAGAAACTGGGACAAAGACCAGTATGGAAAGCCGAGTTTTCGGCGCACGACGTTGAACCATAGGTTCAGCTTCAAAGCGAGGCTGTAGGCGTTGTCGCCGACCAGGGCGAGCCATTTGGCATACTTGACGATCGCGTCGAACTGATCGCCGTGGATGACAAGGAAGCGGCGGCCGTCCGCGGTTTTGTGAATGGCGTCGCGCAGCACGGCGACCCGACCGAACCGGTGCCCGGCGAAATCGCGAAGGCTTTCATCGTGGTTGCCCGGTATCAGGATGACGCGCGTTCCTTTGCGCGCCTTGCGCAGGATTTTCTGGACCACATCGTTGTGCTGCTGGTGCCAGTACCAGGTCTTGCGCATCCGCCAGATGTCGAAGATGTCGCCGACCAGGTAGAGGTAGTCCGACTCGGTGCAGCGAAGGAAATCGAGCAGCAGGTCGGACTTGCACCCGCGCGTACCAAGGTGAATGTCAGAAATCCAGATCGACCGATAGCGTCTCGCTGGATATGGGATGTTGTCCATCACGAGGCCGCCGGCCTCCCCAAGATTCCACTGTCCTCATCCCTTCATATAATATGCCGTATCCGGCTGTAACCGGATTAGACGCTGTAACGAAATCTTCGAGTTACCGACGCAATTCTGTAACGTTCTGCATCCGGGCTTGGCCGATGCTGGGCGGCCCTGTCCGCCGCTCCAGGGCGAACGGCCGTTCCGACCGGACGCCGGGTTGCGCCATGGTTGGGCCAACCCGACGTCCGGTTCGGCGACCGATTCTTTCGTCAGCCGCAGATCCTGGAAGAAAGCATGGGCGATGCAAGGAACCCTCAGGGCCCTTGCCGCGGACGCGCCGCCCCGTCGCGCGCGGGTCAGCGAGCGCCTTCTCGCTCGCTCCCCTTCATGGAGGGGCCCGTTCCGGTCGCCCGCTCCACCGCCTGGGTCAGGGCGTGAAACAGCGCAACCTGGGCCGGCGACGCCGGATCGTTGTAGAGCCCCTGGTTGATTTCAAGGAAGTCGCGCAGATCGATTTTGCTCAGCATGGTGTCTCCCATAGGTCGTTCCCACTATTCGCGGCTGGTCGTGCGACCGGGCCGCGAAGATGTCCTGCCCCTGCTTAAACAGGCCTGCATAACAGACCTGTCATTTTTTAATTATTTACGCTTGGCCTTCGATTTTCGGAGGGTACAAGCCTCTTTCGTCCCGTGATAGTACGCGGATCACAGCCAGGCACATTTTTTGGCTTGCCGGGCTTTTATGCCACGGACCCTCGTCGAGCCGGCCTCCGAGCCCCGGACCTCGATTTGATAACGCGGTCGGCTGGAGGATCGGTTAATTCACAATTATTAACTTTACATGGCGGCGCGAGCGGCAAGACTCAGCGACGGCTCTCCACCCGGCTGGGTCCGGTTTTGGAAGGGGCGCGGTCGCGCGTCTGAACCATGACCCGTTCGACGTACTGATCCAAGCCGCCGGTATTGCCGGGCGAAGACAGCGCGATCTGCAGGGGTATCGCACGCACGCGGTTCCCGCATCCGGTGGCGCGTGTGGCCATCGCGGCGCGGCAACCCTACAACAGGGTCTATGTCATGCTGAACGCCATCAAGCAGTTTCTCGGCGATATGTATTTTCTGTCCCAGGCGCGTGCCATCCACGAGCTTACCCGGCTCGACCCGGACGCCAAGCGCGGCCTGCTTGCAACCTACGCGGCGACCTACGACACGTTTGTCGAAACGGGAACGTACCTCGGCCTGACCGCGGCGTTCCTCGCCGTCGCGTACAAGATCGTTCACACGATCGAACTCGACCCCGTTCTCTACGAGAACGCCCAGCGGCGTCTGCGCTCCTTTCCGAACGTGCATTGCTACCACGGGGACAGCGCCACCGTGCTCCAGCAGATTCTGCCCAGCATCAACGGCCCGGCGGTGTTCTGGCTTGACGCGCACTACACCGGCGGGATCACCACCCGCGCCGCCGCGAACACGCCGGTGATGGGCGAGTTGATGGCCATCCTGGCCCATCCCATAAAGACGCACCTGATCCTTATCGACGACGCCCGCTGGTTCGTCGGGCGCAACGGCTATCCCGGGCTTCGCTGGCTGCACACGTACGTGCGCGATCATTCGCCGTACGACATGGTCATCCACGACGACATTATCCGGATCTTCCGCGATGACGAGTGGACCAGGCCGCAGAGCTTCCTGACGAACGACCCTGAACCGGTGACCCGGATTCCCGCGTCGGCCGCCTGAAGCTGCCGGGCGGTCAGGAGGCGGCGGCGAGGCGGGAGAAACCGGCCTCGAGGTCGGCGATCAAATCGTCGGCGTTCTCGAGGCCGCAGTGCAGGCGCAGGCAGGTACCTGGGCCCGTCCACGCTGTCGCGGTCCGCGCCTTGCGCGGATCGAAGGGGACGACGAGGCTTTCATAGCCGCCCCAGCTATAACCCATGGCGAACAGCTTCAGCCCGTCCAGCATGGCGGCGAGCGCCCGCTTCGGCACGTCGTCCAGCACGATCGAGAGCAGACCGTTGCCGCCGGTGAAATCGCGCTTCCAAACGGCGTGACCCGGACAGTCCGGCAGGGCCGGGTGCAGCACCCGGACGACCTCGCGCCGTTCCGCCAGCCAGCCCGCCAGTTTCAGAGACGTCTCCTCGTGCCGCCGCAAGCGAACGCCGAGCGTGCGCAGGCCGCGCAGGGCGAGGTAGCAGTCGTCCGGGCCGGCGCACAGCCCCAGCAGCGATGTCGCCCGCCTGACCGGGAGGAAGGCGGCTTCGGTCGTGGTGATGGTCCCCAGCATGACGTCGGAATGGCCGACGATGTACTTGGTCGCGGCCTGGATCGAGACATCGACGCCATGGTCAAAGGGCGCGAAGTGGAGGCCGGCGCTCCAGGTGTTGTCCATGACGGTGACGGCGCCGGCGGCCCTCGCGGCGGCGGCTGTGCGCGGAATGTCCTGGACCTCGAAGGTCAGCGAGCCGGGGCTTTCGGCGAACACGACGCGGGTGTTCGGCCGCAGCAGGGGCGCGATGTCGGCCATCGGGTCGTAGTAGGTGGTCTCGACGCCCAGCCCGGCCATAACGGTGTCGCAGAACCGCCGGGTCGGCGCGTAGACGCTGTCGACCATGAGCAGGTGATCGCCGGCCTTGAGGAAAGCGAGCAGGCTCGCGGTGATCGCAGCAAGGCCGGACGGCACGGCGATGCTGCGCCAGCCGCCTTCCAGCGCCGCCACCGCGCCTTCCAGCGCGAACGTGGTCGGCGTCCCCCGCCGGCCATAGCGGGTGCCGTCGTAGGGCGTCAGGTCGGCGGCCTCGAGGGCGGCCAGCGTCGGGAAGACGATCGTCGAGGCATGGTAGACGGGCGGGTTGACGATCCCGTGGTTGGCCGCCGGGTCGCGGCCGACCTCCGTCAGGCGCGTGTCCTTGGCGGTCATGGGCTGCCCCCTTCGACCGGCGTATCGTCGCGGTTGCCCCACTCCGCCCACGAGCCGTCATAGACGGCGACACCGTCGCAGCCGAGCAGCGCCGCGGCGAAGGCGACGGCGCAGGCGGTCACGCCCGAGCCGCAGCTAGCAACAACCGGCGCACCGAGGTCGACGCCGGCGGAGGCGAAAGCCTGCGCGAGCTCGTCGGCGGTTCGCCAGGCGCCGGCGCGCGCAGGGTCGACCAGGCTGGTTGCCGGCATGTTGACGCTGCCCGGGATGTGGCCGAGCTTGCGCGCCGGTCGCGGCTCCGCCTCGACGCCGGCGTAGCGCCCGGGACTGCGCGCGTCGACGACGGTCCCGCCGCCACCACCTTTGGCAAGATCTGCCAGGATATCGTCTGCCGAGCACACCAGGTCCGGCCGGAACCGGGCGGTAAAGCGCGCCGTCGCCCGCGGCGTTGCCGGCCCCGTCGCGGTCGCTCGACCGCGGTCCAACCACGCCGACAAGCCGCCGTCGAGCACGGCGACTGCATCGTGGCCGAAGGCGCGAAACATCCACCATGCGCGCGGCGCGGCCAGCGATCCCGGTGCATCGTAGACCACGACGAACGTGTCGTTGCCGATCCCGAGCGCGCCGACGCGTGCGGCGAAAACCTCCTCCGGCGGCAGCATGTGCGGCAGCGGGTTGCCCTCGTCGCGAATGGCGTCGACGTCGAAGAAGGCCGCGTTCGGGATGTGGCGAGCGAGAAACTCTCCGGATGCGTCGCGGCCGCTGCCCGGCACGTAAAAACTCGCATCGAGGATCCGCACGTTCGGATCGTCCAGACGATCGGCAAGCCAGTCGCCGTCGACCAGAGGCTGTGCGACGGGCGGGCTCACGCGCCGCCCTCCAGCCACGCAGGCGCCGGCAGGCCTCGGCTGCGCAGGAACGCCGGGTTGTACAGCTTCGACTGGTAGCGGGTGCCGTAGTCGCAGAGGACGGTGACGATGGTGTGGCCGGGCCCGAGTTCGCGGGCGAGCCGGATCGCGCCGGCGACGTTGATCCCGCTCGAGCCGCCGAGGACCAGCCCCTCGTGCTTAAGCAGATGGAAGATCACCTCCAGCGCCTCGGCGTCGCCGATCTGGAAGGCGTGATCGACCGGCGCGCCCTCCATGTTGGCGGTGATCCGGCCCTGACCGATACCCTCGGTGATCGACTCGCCTTCGGCCTTGAGACTGCCGAAGCGATAGTAGTGATAGAGCGCCGCGCCCATGGGGTCTGCCAGCCCGATGGCGACGGCCGGGTTCCGCTCCTTGAGGAAGGTGCCGACGCCGGCCAAGGTTCCGCCAGTGCCGACCGCGCAGATGAAACCGTCGATGCGACCGTCGGTCTGCTCCCAGATCTCCGGGCCGGTGGTCCGGTAGTGGCCGCCGCGGTTGGCGACGTTATCGAACTGGTTGGCCCAGATGGCGCCGTGCGGTTCGCTTTTCGCCAGCTCGCCGGCGAGACGGCCGGACAGTTTTACGTAGTTGTCGGGGTTGGCGTAGGGAACGGCGGCCACCTCGCGGACCTCCGCGCCGCAGAGCCGCAGCATGTCCTTCTTCTCCTGGCTCTGGGTTTCCGGGATGACGATCAGCGTCCGGTAGCCGCGGGCATTGCCGACCAGCGCCAGGCCGATGCCGGTGTTGCCGGCGGTGCCCTCGACGATGAGCCCGCCCGGCTCGAGGAGCCCGCGCTCCTCGGCGTCGAGCACGATCGCCAGCGCTGCGCGATCCTTGACCGAACTGCCCGGGTTGAGGAACTCGGCCTTGCCGAGGATCTCGCAGCCGGTCACCTCGGATGCGCGCTGCAGCCGGATCAGCGGCGTCTTGCCGATGGCGTCAATGAAGCCGCTGCGTACATCCATGGGGGCTACCGCAAGTTGGCGAGGGGTCGGGACCGCGAAGCCCACAGATATTCGCCCGCCGCCTGGGGATCAAGGATCCCGCGGGACCGTCGCGGCCATCGAGGCGCGGGTGGAAAACGCGTCGAACCAGCGCGCGAGCTCGAGTCGGCCCCAACGCCAGTCGAAATGCGGCAGGCGGAAGCCGACATAGCCGAGGGCGCAGCCGATCGCGATGTGGCCGATGGTGCAGGTGCCGGAAAGCGTTGCGGCTTCGTCTTCGAGCGCGTCGAGGCCGCGGCCGATCTTCTCCTGTTGGTGCGCGATCCACGACGGCGACTGCTCGTTGTCCGGCCTCATTGTCTCCATCCGAATGAGGGCGGCGGCATCCATGATCCCGTCGGCCAGCGCCTGACGACGAAGCGCGGTCCAGCGCGGCCCGCCCGCCGGCGGGAACAGCTTCAGCCCATCGTGGAGGGAGTCCAGGTATTCGCAGATGACAGGCGAGTCGTAGAGCGACTCGCCGCCCTCGGTGACCAGCGCCGGCACCTTGCCCAGCGGGTTGTCCCGGTAGAATGCGCCGTTCGACGCGCGGACATTGGTCGGCACACGCTCGATCCGCGCCTCAAGTCCGGTCTCTATTGCGACCACGCTGACCTTGCGGACGTACGGCGAGGCCGGGGAATAGCGCAGCTTCATCATCAGAAGTAGTCCTTCCGTTTGCGGATGTCGGCGAAAACGCTGACCGGATCCCTTCCGGCAAGACCCGCCGCTTTCGCCAGCGCCGCGTCGTCGGCGCGCAGGAACGGGTTGGTCCGCCGCTCCTCGTCCAGGGTTGACGGCACTGTCGGCTCGCCCCGTCGCCGCCGTGCCCGGACGGTCGCGGCGCGCTCGGCGAGAATCCGGTTCGCCGGGTCGATGCTGAGCGCGAACGCCGCGTTGGCTTCGGTATACTCGTGGGCGCAGTAGACCCGGGTCTCTCCCGGCAGCGCCCGCAGTCGACTGAGGCTCTGCCACATCTGCGCCGGCGTCCCTTCGAACAACCGGCCGCAGCCGAGCGCGAACAGCGTATCGCCGCAAAACAGCGCCGCGTCGTCGGCGAACCAGTAGGCGATGTGGCCGATCGTGTGACCGCTGACCGCGATGACCTTGGCGACGCGGGTTCCAAGGGCGAAGGCGTCGCCGTCGGCAACGCGCACGTCGATGCCGGGGATGCGCGCGGCGTCCGCAGCGTTGCCGACGATGGTGCAGCCGGTGGCGCGCTTGAGCTCGAGGTTGCCGCCGACGTGATCGTGATGGTGATGCGTGTTGAGGATATGGGTGAGCTGCCAGCCGAGTTCGGCCAGCGTGTCCAGCACCGGTTCGGCAACGGCCGGATCGATCGCGGCGCAAGCACCGGTCGCATCGTCTCGGGCGAGATAGATGTAGTTGTCCCGGAGGACGGGGATCTGCCGCACCTCGAGCTTGCTCATCTGCCGCCAGCGCCTCCCGTTTCCGATCGCGCAGCGAGGGCATCCCTGCGTCCGACGCCGATCGCGCCGCCGAGACTACCACCGGCGGGGATGTCTGAGCTAGAGTGACGCCCGATGTGGACCGACGTCATCGACCTGCGCGATTTCTACGCGACCATCCTCGGCCGGGTCGCCCGGCGGATGATCGCACGGCGAATCCGTCTGTTGTGGCCGGATTTGCACGGTCTCAACGTCCTCGGGCTTGGCTATGCCAACCCCTACCTGGGCATTTTCCGCAGCGAGGCGCAGCGGGTGATGGCGATGATGCCGGCCGCCCAGGGGGTCATGCACTGGCCGGCGGACGAGCCGGGCCTGACGGCGCTGTGCGATCACACCGATCTGCCGCTGCCGGATAATTGTGTCGACAGGGCGTTGATCGTCCACGCTCTGGAATGCGCCGAACGCACCCGGCCGATGATGCGCGAGGTCTGGCGGGTGCTTGCCGACGGCGGCCGCCTGCTCGTGGTCGCACCCAATCGGCGTGGCCTGTGGGCGCGCTTCGAACGTTCGCCGTTCGGCCACGGCCGGCCGTACTCGGCGGGCCAGCTCTCGCGCACCCTGCGTGACGCGATGTTTACGCCCTACCAGTCGAGCGCGGCGCTGTACGTCCCGCCCGTGGCCTCGCGCATGGTTCTGTCGTCGGCCGGCGCCTGGGAGCAGATCGGTCAGCGCTGGTTCACGACGTTCGCAGGCGTCGTCATGGTCGAGGCGACGAAACAGATCTACGCCGCGCCGTCAACCGCGGCCGCGAGCAGCCGCAATCGGGCCTACATCGGCATTGGCGCGCATTGAGGGGCGGCGGGCCCGACTATCCCGAGGCGCGCGTGAAAATCCCAATCAGGTCGATGCCTGCGTACGACAAAACCAACGCAACGCCGATCAGGAGCAGCGTGTAGATAAAGGCCGCCATAATCGATGATGAGACGCTACGCCAGAAGGTTCCGGCGATCGCCTCTCTCATGATGTTGGGTCGTTCGGCGGCGATGACGTAGTCGCCGAAGGCGGCGAGGGCGCTTGCCGCTTCATCGCGGAGACCTCGCAGCCGATCCTGCGTCCAGTAATCTATGTACTGATCCAGTTCGTCGTCAGAGGGATTCCGCTTCTTGTTTACTCGATGCGCCTCAACCCATTGCCGCTTGGAGCGCTTGTACAGCGCATACGCGACAAGTCCGACGAGTTCGTGCTCGTCGTTAGCGGCATTGTCGACGAGATACTCGTACATCGGGTTGTAGGATCGAGCAGGTTCAACCGGATCTCCCGGCGAACGGTCGCTCATTTGAAGATTTCTGCGCCCTTGCGGGTCCGATGAACTCGTCGAAGCGATCTGCCCGCGCTGGCGGTGGCACCATCGAACACGCGTTTGTTCATAACGCGAGCGGTCTCCCCACTCGGCAGCTTGACATCCCTGTAGACGTCGGCACCCCAGCCTTCTTCATGACTGGCAATCGAAAAGTACGTGTCTTTTGCTCGCTTGGCGCTCATGCCGCTTTACCTCGTCGGCCAGCCCCGAAACCGACCGTTAGATTACCCTCATCGAACTGATATGGGTATGCTTATCCCGAGGCGCGGAGGCCCGGCGACGAAACGCGACGAAACGCAGCGTTGGCGTTCATGCGCGCCGCGCCGGCGTCGATCAGACGAGCCCGCTACTTCTTGAGGTGGTCGAGCGCAATGTTGACGTTGCGGCGGTTCGACTTGTAGGCGACGTCGAACAGGTCGCCGGCGAGCGGGACCGCACCGAGTACGGTATCGATGCCCAAGTTCGCCAGCATCCGCAGCACAGCCCGCTTGGGCAGGCCGAGCCGCGCCGCCTCGGCGATGATATAGGCCGACATGATCGCCCCGGCGGCGTCGCCGACCCCCGGCACCAGTCCGATCAGGCTGTCGAGGCCGAAGCGCCAGCGCGTGCCCGGAATGCGGAAGCGGTCGTCGAGCAGCTCGGCCAGCCGCTCCAGACGGCGGATCCGCGCATGGTGCCGGTTGCTCGTATGGATCGCGTCCACGCCGGGTTCCCTCGCTGCCGCAAGTCGATCAAGCAACGTGGGCGGCGAACCGTGGTTCCCGTCAGACGTTCGGCGGTGTGCCGGTTCGTTCGGCCGGCGGCGGTCGGGCCGCGCTAGACGACGGTGAAGCGGGCCCTGGCGGCGCGCTCGATGGCGACCGCGATCAGCCGGTCGATGCCCAGGCGATCGCGCAGCAGTGCGAGCATGCGGATTTCTTCCCGGTGCACGCGACCGTCCGCGGCGGCAACGTCGCAGGCCAGCGCGTAGGCCGTCTCGCGCAGCTTGGCCGGGAGCGCCGCCTCGATCTGGGCGAGTGCGGCCTCCATGCCGTCATCGGCGTCGAGGATCTCGGCGCAGGCTGCCGCCGTCTTCGGCAGCAGATCGCGGTTGTAGTCCTTGAACACCGGCAGGCCGCTGGTGATTTCG
The DNA here is from genome assembly GCA_016793925.1 of Rhodospirillales bacterium. GTDB lineage: Bacteria > Pseudomonadota > Alphaproteobacteria > Rhodospirillales > Defluviicoccaceae > JAEULH01. The sequence continues at coordinate 22,149 of JAEULH010000100.1, forward strand.
CCGATCACGCGGAGTTCGGCGTCGGTCATGTCCCGATCCGAGGCCGAGATCATGACCATCGTGTAGATCAGCGCGGCGTGGTGGCTAATCATCTCCCGTCCTTCCGCAACATCCGCACGATCCCGCCCGGCGTCCGGCAAGGTCGCATTTTTGGGGACTGACGCCTCGCCCGGCGCGGGCTTTGCCAGCGCGCACCGCGAAGACCGTCGCGCGAATGGAAATTTTACCGACGCGCCAATCTGACGACAGCGTTGGCGGATGGCAACTGGTTCTTGCGCGGCCGAGGGCGGGATCCCCTACGGGTAGATCGTCTCGAGCGAGCCATAGCGGGGGCGGAAGGCGGCGTAGCGGCGGATCGTACTCTCTTCGATAATCCCTTGATAGATCATCGGCTCGTAGCGGAAGAAGGCCTCGCACAGGATGACGTTGTCGCCGTCGCGCACCACGAGCCCCGCCGGCAGGCGGGCGACGGCGCCCTGAACGCCGAACTCGCTGCTGTTCGCCGTGGTGCCGTAGGCGCGCTGCCATTTGATCCGCGCGGGGCCGCCCGAGGCGGCGACCGATGTCACGATCAGCCGGCCCTGCCCGGCAACGTCGAATGGTTCCATCGTGTACTTCGCCGCCTCGAACAGGTTGTCCATCCCGTCCTCGGTCATGACCGTCGATTGGGCGACGAGATCAGCGAGGCTCGCCGAGGTCCTCTCCACCTTCTGGTTGACCAGGACGTAGCGGGTGAACTCGATGCCCGTCAGCAACAGGACCAGCAACAGCGGCAAGGCAAGCGCGAACTCGATCGTGAGATTGCCGCGCCGGTCGTGGGCGATTTGGCGAGCCAGGCTGGGCACGGTCATGAAGGTCAAACCCCGGTTACGTCTTGCAGGTCACGGATTGAAGCTTACGGATTGCAGGTCACGTGTTGCAGTCTTTCGGCCCGGAACCGTCGAGGCTCGGGTTCCACGGCTCGTTGCGCACGGCGATGCTTGCGCGAAGCGGGAACTTGCCGTCGGTGCCGATGATCGGTCCGGCGAGGGGGGTCAGCAGAGGCCAGTCGTACGTCATCCTGTAAAGGACGACCGCGCCCGATTCGCCCGGACCCGCCGCACCGCGATCGTCGTCGCGGATGCCGTTGCCGTTGCAGTCATTGAATGTCTCGCCCGGGTCGTACTTGCCGTTGCCGTTGCCGTCGACGAACTTCTCGCCCTGGCCGACATCGCCGAAGGTCGGGTAGCTGAGGATGTCGACGGTGGCGTCGGAAAAATCGATGAGGCCCAGCGTGCGGTCGGCGATCAGTTGACGAATATGCGCCTCGCGCTCGGCCATGGTCGAGGCGCCATCTGGAAGCTGCCCGGTGACGCCATAGCGCGAGGCATCGCGCAGACTGCTTTCCATCAACACCGTGACGAACATGACCAGAGCGAACTCGATCGTCGCGAAGACCATCAAGAAGAAGATCGGCGCGATGAAGGCGAACTCCATGGTCGGAGATCCGCCCTGATCATGACTGAGACGCAGAAACTGTCGAAGCAACCTTGGACACCCTTGACCGTGCTTCGCCAATGCCGGGTCGGCCACAGAGCGAAATGACAAAGCGTACCATAGTATAGGAGAAATACCTATTTTCTCAAATTGAGTATTTAGTTATCGAATTGCCGGCAATCATTCCGTTTTTTGTGGACACTTTGGCGTGTCGAACTGCACCTTCCTCCGCGGGACGCATCGCGCGATGAAACGGCTTCACGAACCAGCCGGGGCCGCGTACGGTGCAATGGCCGCTGGACAGGAACGTCTCTGGGCTTCGGAGGAGATCTGATGCGGGCAGATGTGTGGAGCCGATTCGCGATCCGGCACGACCAGCGACGCCGGGCGAAAAAGCTCTTGCGACGGGTGCGATTGGCCGACGCCGCAGTCGTTTCGGTGGGCAAGAGCGGGCGCACCTGGTTGCGCGCGATGCTCTCGCACATCTACCACCAGCGCCACGGGCTGCCGGCGCAAGAGTTGATCGACTTCGACAACTTTCACGCGCGCCACGCTGCGGTTCCGCGGATCCTGTTTACCGGCGTCGAGGCTGGTGGCCGGGCGCCCTCCGGCCGAACCTGGGCGCAAGAGGTCGCGACGGTGAAGCGCATCGTCCTGCTGAGCCGAGATCCTCGCGACGTTGCGGTCTCTTTCTACTTCCAGATGACCGAGCGGGCGACCGAGCGGGAGCTTCAGCGCAAAGGAGTGTATTCGCGCGCCGCCTTGCAGGAGATGAAGATGATCGACTTCCTTCTCGATCCTCGCTTGGGCGTGCCGCGGGTCAACCGCATGCTGGGCGGCTGGCGGGACGCCGTCGCCGATCATCCCGGCGTCCTGAGCGTGAGCTACGAGGAGTTGCGCGCCGATACAGAAGCCGCGTTCGGACGCGTCGCCCGGTTCATCGACCCTGCAACGTCGGCGAGCGAGATAGCCGCCGCCGTGGCCTTCGGCAGTTTCGACATGATGCAGGCGCGCGAGCGCGACGGCTTCTTCAACAGCGAGCGGCTACGGGCGAGCGGCGAGACGCCGGACGGGCGGAAGGTTCGTCGCGGCAAAATCGGCGGCTATCGCGATTATCTCTCGGGCGAGGATCTTCTCAGGCTCGATCGGCTGGTCGAGCCGGCGCAGGACGGCGCCCGAACATGACCTCGTCGCCCGCGCGAAGCATCGTCCGGCCGACGCCGCCCGGCCGCTCCCTTCACATGAAACGCTCGATGTTGATCGTCAGCGTCTTGCGCAACGCGGTCGAACCGTGCCCCCGCATCGGCGGAACCGAATGCCAGGAGTTGAAGGTCTTGACGAACACCACGGCCTGGTTCGGCGCATAGTCGAAGGTGTCGAGGACGTCCATGTCTTCGAAACGCGCCAACCGGTTCATCTGATTGAAGGCGAAGCGGTCGTCCTTGGGCACGTTGACGTCGGTGCCGCCCCCGTGCGCCGCGTCCCACTCCCCCGGCCGCATCATTGAGACGATCAAGGTCACGATTTTGGTCGGCGCGTCGGTGTGCGGGCTAAGGTGGCCGCCATCCGCCGGCAACGCCGAGAACTCGAACCGTGCCTTGAGCCGGGCCGCGTCCGGACTGAGGCGGCCTTTGCTCAGGTCCTTGACCCTCTTCAGCGCCCGGCGAGCGGGCGGCAGGTAGTGCGGGCCGAGGTCGATGTCGTGGTCGCGCAGCGCATCGAGCACCGAGTAGACGAAGCGGTCGCTCTTGACGTCGTCGTAGACGGCGCGCCACTCCGGGCTTTGCCGGATAAAGCCGTGAAACGCCTTCGGATTCTCCTTCTCCGAGAGCGTGTACTTTTTTCTCCCCGGGCGTAGCACAGTGTCATAGCCGTCGAACAACTCCGGCGGCGGGAAGGTCTCGATCAGACGCTCGTACGTATCCTCGGCGAGGGCCGGCTGTGCGATCCCGATGGGGTAGGGGCGGTAGCGGACCTTCAGGTTCTCGAGTGACAGGAACATATCGGGACCGACTAGCGAGCTTCGATGTTGATGGTCAATGTTTTGCGCATTGCCTGGGATCCGACGCCGGTCATCGGCCGGACCGAGTGCCAGGAGTTGAAGGTCTTGACGAACATGACCGCCTGGTTGGGCAGGAACTCGAACGTGTCGAGGACGTCCATGTCCTCGAAGCGGCCGCGCGCGTTCAGCCTGTTGAAGCTGCTGTGCGGGTTCTTGTTCCGATTGACGTCGGTCCCGCCGCCAATCGCCGGATCCCATTCGCCCTCGCCGACCATCGAGACGATGATGGTGACGACCTTCGAGGGCAAATCGGTGTGCGGTATCACGCTGCCGCCGTCGGCGGGCAGCATCGAGAACTCGAAACGCGCGCTCAGCCGGGGCGTCCTCGACTTCTGGCTGGGCCGCAGCAGGTGCTTCATCGTCTTCAGCAACCTCTGCGTGGCCGGGGGCCTCGCGCCGAAGCCGAGGTCGATGCCGTGGAGCCGCAAGGCGTCCATGACCTCGAGAATGAAAGCCTCGCTCTTGACCCAGCCGTGGAACGCGCGCCAGACGGGCTCGCGGCGGAGGAATTGCTGGTAGGCCTTGCCGTTGAACTTCTCCGACAAGGAGTACTTGTGACCGAACTTCGGCATGTAGACGAACAGATCCCGCGGCGGGTACCGCTCGACCAGGTCGCGGTACAAATCTTCCGGGAGCACTGGCTTGGCGACCCCGATCGGGTAGGGCTCGTAGCGGAAGGCAAGATTGGCAAAAGTAAGTCGCGGCAGCCCGTGGTCATCGGGGACAACTCGTGGCTGCAAACGCTGCTCTCCGAGATCTGTCCTCTGTATCAACATTCAGCAATACCCACTAACAATTCAGCGCTCTCCCGGTCTCGCGACAAAATCGCCACCGGTCATCACAGCCGGGACCGCCTGATCTGCTACTACCCCCGCTATATATACCGCGGTCGGGCGAGGCAACATCCGGCGGAACACAATATTATCATGATTATCATGATTGCGCCCATCGGGTGAAACGGCCTCCCGACGAAACGTGCTCAGGCTGCGATCAACGGAATCCCGGTTCGTTCGGCAACGATCCTTTCGGTGGTGAGCAACCGACCGTGCCGCGCCGAGATGCTGCGGATCACAGCGACGTCGGTGTCGGTGTGTTTGCTCGCCAACGTCCCGCGTGACTGGATCAGGGGATTGTTCGCATAGGCGTGGCTGATTTCGAAGCTGAACCCGCTGAGGATGACCTTGCTGTATCCGCATTCCGCGAGGCCCACGACCGCGGCCACGATGCCGGTCGATGGATGCTTTTTTGCCAGCGTCGCTTCCACCTCTGCGTCCCCGCCGCACAGAGTTCTGACCAGATCGATGTAATAGGCCAACGGCTTGGCGATGAACGCGTCGAACCGGTAGCCGGTCGCGCGCAGCGCGCGTTCGAACGGGCGCGGCCTGCAGGCTATGACTTCGCCAAAATTCAGGAGCCGCTTCACCGGCGCGTTGCGATACATCGGCCGCGGAACGTAGTACAGCGTCCGCGTGGACAGGCCGGCCAGGGCTTCGAGCGCAAGCCGGTTGGACGCGTTCTTGCCGGACGTGAGGACGCTCGACATCACCGTGAACGCGGGCCTGGGCAGGCCGAGATGATGGGCGGAGCGCCCGGAAGCGTTGGCGCAGGCCAGATCGGCGTAGGCGCCGCGCGGCGGCACGATCGGGTCCGGCTTGGAACCGAGGACGAGAAGGACCGCCATCACGATAATCCCGCCATACTCCGGGCCTATCCTCGGAGTGTGTCGCCGAACCGTTCGGTTCGAGCGCTGCACCCTTGTTGATCAGAAAAAAGTGGCGACATATAACCAGAGGGTACGCATCGAGCAAGGAATCCAAACCTCCGGTGTGGTTATGGCAGTGCATTTGGGTTCGTTGCTGGTTTCGAACCGCTGCGGCTTTTGAAGATTGAATATGATGCTGATTGCGATCTGCATTTGCACCTTTCGCCGACCGGAGGGCCTCAAGGCGACCCTCCGCGGCATCGCGCGGCTCAGGTTCGGCGCGATCCCGCAGCCGAAGTTGCACGTGGTCGTCGTCGATAACGAAGGCTGCCATGCCACCCGCGGCGTGGTTGAGGCGTTCGAGGCGACCGGCATTTCGATCAGCTATACGGTCGAGCATCGGCGCGGGATCTCGGCTGCGCGCAATGCCTGCCTCGATCTCGCGCCTGCTGAAGCGGACCTGATCGCTTTTCTGGACGATGATGTTGTGCCGCGTCGCGACTGGCTCGAGAAGTTGCTGGTCGCGTTGGAGCGAACCGGCGCGGAAGCGGCGACCGGTCCCTACGACGCGGTCTACAAGAGGAACACCCCGGAGTGGATCCGGGCCGGCCGATTCTTCTCCAGTCCGCGGGCAAAGGCGCCCGGGAACCACGACCGCATCGATTTCGGCGTAATGGGCAATATCCTCCTCAGCGCGGCCTTCCTGCGCAAAAGCGGCCTGCGCTTCGACGACCGGTTCGGCCTCATCGGCGGCGAAGATCGCAAGTTCTATACGGACATGTTCGAGGCCGGTGCCCGGTTCGCCTGGGCCCGCGATGCGGTCGTCGATCATCATGTCTCGCCCGACCGGCTCAGGTTCGCCTACATCATCCGCCGGGAGTTCTGCATCGGCTGCACCGCGGCCATCCTGAAGCGGAGCGAGCCGTCGAGCGGCAGACGGCTGATGGAGTACGGCGCGCAAACGATCGGCAAGCTTGTGCTCAAGATCGTGGTTCTTGCCCCGGCCGCGCTGCTGGCGGCGATCCGGCGGAACGCCTTTCGCAAGGTCAAACCCGTGCTGGATATCGCCAACCTGAGCGGTCGTCTCTACGGCCTGTTCGGGCAGAAGTACGAGCTTTACGGGTAGTGCGATCGCGCCGATGTTGAAACGGGACGAGGATGGAACCGGACGCGCTCGATCTCGATGACGGCGCGGCGGCCTCGCGGGCGATACGGGTGACGGTTGCGATCTGCACCTACCGGCGCGCCGAACCGCTCGCCCGCGCCCTTGACGGCATCTCCCGGCTGACCTTCGCCGGCCGGCGCGCCCCGATCATCCACGTCATTGTCGTCGACAACGAAGGCTGCGCCCGCGTCCGGGCCGTGGTCGACGCCTTCGCCAGCCTCTCCGGTGCCGCCGTCTCCTACGCGGTCGAGCCGCGGCGCGGCATTTCCCAGGCGCGAAATGCGGCGCTGGCCCTCGTTCCGGCGGACGCCGACTTTGTCGCCTTCATCGACGACGACGAAAGACCGGCGCCGGGTTGGCTGGATGCTCTTCTGACGACCCAGGCGCGGACCGGCGCCGTCGTCGTCTGCGGCCCCATCTCGCCGGAGTTCTCCACTTCGCCGCCGTCGTGGATTGTCGAAGGCGGGTTCTTTGTCCATCCGCGGATCCTCGATCGGCAGGGTCCGGAGCCGGTCGACGGAGCTCCGATCGCGGACGCCAGGACGGGGAACGTTCTGATCCGCGCGAACGAGCTCCGTCGGTCCGGCGCCCATTTCGACGAGGCGTTCGGCCTGTCCGGCGGCGAGGACGCGCTGTTCTTTCGCCGGCTCTCCGCCGCCGGCGCGGTCATGGTCTGGTCACCCGCGGCCGAGGTCAGCGAGGTCGTGCCGGCGGCTCGCGCCCGGTTCGGCTACCTCGTGCGCGAGTACTTCCGCTGCGGCAATGTTCGCGCCGCCATCGATGCGCTCGACGGCGGCGACGCGTCTGCCAACCGCGCATCTTCGCCTCGCCACGTCGCCCTGACGCTGAAGAAGGGCCTCAAGAAGGCGCTGGTCCACGGCGGCTTGCTGGTCGCGACCGTCATCGCCCTGCGCGGGCGGGCGAGGGCCTATGGCCACCTTTTCGAGATGGCGAATGCCGCGGGACGACTGTGTTACCTTTGCGGGATCCGCTACCAGCATTACCGCTGAAGCAAGCACGGCGTAGCGCACCGCCGTTGTCTGTCGCTGCGATGTGCTATACTGGAACGGCCCGGTGGCGGACGGGACCGGCTTAGGCGCCCGTCGACGGGCTGCGGCGCCCGGAGCGTGCGACGCCGCTTTGCGACACGAAAGGGACGGAGTTCAAAGTGAAGGCGACGGTCTTTATCCACACCAATCCGAAACAGATCGTCGGCGCGATCGTCTCGGAATACTCGATGCGTCGCAACTCGAAGCGCCCGGACGATTTCGAGATCCGCATCATCAACACGGAGGACCACGACTTCCTCCGCCGGCGCGAAGGACAGCCCTACCTCAGAGACGGCGTTACCCGCGTCTGGCGCAACAGCGACCTGCAGTCGTTCACGCCGCTGCGCTTCATGCCGCCCGAGCTGATGGGTTACGAGGGTCGCGCCGTGATCGTCGATCCGGACGTGTTCGCCGCAGGCGACGTCTTCGAATTGCTCAGCCGCGACATGGGCGGAGCGGCGATCATGTGCCGCCCGCGCTCCGGATCGAAGGAGAAGCGCGGCATGATGGCGACCAGCGTCATGCTGCTCGACTGCGCCAAACTGACTCATTGGCGCTGCGCCGAGCAGTTCGACGAGATGTTCGCCTTCAAGCGCGACTACATGAAGTGGATCGGGCTGCTCTACGAAGATCCCGCGAGCATGGGTCTGCTCGAGAACGAGTGGAACGACTTCGACCGGCTGACGGCGGCCACCAAGATGCTGCACAACACCAAGCGCAAGACCCAGCCGTGGAAGACCGGGCTGCCGGTAGACTTCCTGCCGCCGGAAAAGCCGTCGGGGTGGATCCTGCTCGGCACGCTCAACCGGATGCGACGGCGGCTGTTCGGCGATTACGCTTTCCTCGGTCACTACAAGAGCCATCCGGACCCGAATCAGGAGCGGTTCTTCTTCGGCCTGCTGCGAGAGTGCATGGACAAGGGGCTGGTTACGGAAGAGATGATCCGCTCGGAGATGCGGGAGAACCACGTCCGTCACGACGCGCTCGAGGTCATCGAGCGGACGCCGCCGCTCGCCGCCTAGCGCGCCCCGCTCCCGGATCGACTTATCCGAAGCCGGGAGCTCGGCCGCTTGCGAGAACATCGAGCACGTTGGCCGCTCCCCTCGGCTGGCAGCAGCGCATCGCGTTGAAAGAATGCGCTCTGCCGCTTTATCATTGAAGTAATAGTGGTTTCGGCGGTTAGTCTCTGCTGGGAGACGGGTCTGGGCCTTCGCCGACAAAAGCTTCTGAGGTCACATGCCGTTGCGGCCGTCCCGCGGCCGCACTGACGGCCCGTCGGACGCAGCGAAGACCGAGAGGAGACATGGCGGACCATTCCATCGTCGGCATCGGCTCGTCCGCTGGCGGCCTTGAGGCCATGCAAAAGCTGTTCACCGCAATGCCGGATGATAGCGGCCTCGCCTTCATCGTCGCCGCCCACCTGGAGCCGACCCAGGAAAGCCATCTCACAGACTTGATCGGCCGGTGCACCAGGATGGCGGTGGTGCGGATCGCGGCAGAGATCAAGGTCCAGCCCAACCATGTCTATGTCATCGCGCCCGACCAGGAACTGGCGATCCAGGACGGTGTCATCAGGCCGACGAAGCCGACCGTGCCGCGCGGCCAGCGGCATCCCGTCGACTTCTTCTTCCGCTCGCTTGCCGAGGACCAGGGTGAGCGAGCGATCGCGATCGTACTTTCCGGCGCCGGCAGCAACGGCTCCCTTGGCGTGCGGTTCATCAAGGCCGAGGGCGGGGTCGTGCTCGCGCAGAAGCCCGAGACCGCCGTTTTCCAGGGCATGCCGCGCAGCGCCATCAGCACCGGCGTCGTCGATCTGGTTCTGCCGCCGGAGAAGATGCCGGACGCCCTGGTTCGCCTCGCGTGCCGCACCTGCTCCCGCCAACCCGCGCAGGCCGCCGAAGAAGCGGCGGTCGACAAGCAGCTCAAGACGCTGCTGGCGCTGGTCCGCATCCAGACCAAGCGGGACTTCGCCTGCTACAAGACATCGACCCTGCTGCGTCGCGTTTATCGCCGCATGGGCCTGTACCGGACCGGCAGCCTGGAGAGTTATATCGACCTGCTGCGTAACGATCCGGACGAGATCGAAGCGCTGGCCGCGGACCTCACCATCAACGTCACCGGCTTTTTCCGCGACCCCGAGGCGTGGAATACACTGGCGGAGCGGGTCATCGCACCCCTGGTGCGGGAGCGTCCGTCCGGCCGGGCGATCCGGGTGTGGGTGCCCGGCTGCTCGACCGGCGAAGAGGCTTACTCGATCGCCATGCTGCTCATCGAGCAGGCCGAGGCAGCCGGCAAGAGCTTCGACGTCAAGCTGTTCGCCACCGATGTGTCGGAGGGTGTTCTGCCGCTGGCGCGCGCCGGCCAGTACCCATCGAGCATCGCCCTCGATGTCGGCGAAACGCGGCTGAAGCGCTTTTTCGCGCTGCAAGACGACACCTACAAAGTCAGGAAGGTGCTGCGCGAGCTGATCACGTTCGCGCCGCAGAGCGTCTTGCAGGACCCGCCGTTCTCGCACTTGGACCTGATCAGCTGCCGCAACTTTCTGATCTATATAGAGCCCCAGGCGCAAAAGCAGGTGCTGGCCGTGTTCCACTTCGCGCTGACGCCGGAGGGGCACCTGTTTCTGGGCCCGGCGGAGAACGTCACCGGCCTGGAAGACCTGTTCCAGCCGATTTCCAAGGAATGGCGCATCTTCCGCCGGATCGGCCAGTCCCGCCACGATCTGGTAAGCATCCCAGCCTCCAGGGAGACGACGCTTGAGCGGGTGCAGAACCGGGACATGCCCGTGTCCTCCCGCGAGCTCTTGGACCAGGCGCTTGCCGAGCGCTACGCACTGGCGAGCGTGCTCATCGATTCACACCACGGCGTGCACTACTTCCGTGGCCCGACCGAGAACTATCTTGAACCGCCGAGAGGTGAGCCCACGCACAACATCCTGGCCATCGCGCGGCCAGGTCTGGAGGAACCGCTGCGACGGGCGGTCGCCAAAGCGTTGGCGGAGGACCGGGAAGTCATCAGCCACGCTCGGGTTCAGCGCAACGGCAAGGCTCAACACGTACAGGTGGTGGTGACGCCGGTGAGCGCCGGACGCGATGCGGCCCGGTTGATGGTCAGCTTCTTCGAGCGTGCGAACGCCGGCGATGGCGAGACGCCTGTCCTGCCCGAAACGGCGCACAAATCCGAGCTGCAGGCGGAGCTGGACACGGCCCGGGAGGATCTTCGGCTGACCGTCGAGCAACTCGAGGCCTCGAACGAGGAAATGAAGGCGTCGAACGAGGAGATTCGCTCGATCAATGAGGAGTTGCAGGCCTCGAACGAGGAGCTGGAGACCTCGAAGGAGGAGATGCAGTCGCTCAACGAGGAGCTGAACACGGTGAACAACCAGCTTCAGGCCAAAGTGAGCGAGTTGGAATTGCATACCAACGACCTTAACAACCTGCTCAACGGCACCGATATCGCTACGCTGTTTCTCGATCGTCAGGCCTGCATCCGCTGGTTTACTCCGACGATGAAGACGCTCCTGGAGCTCCTGCCGACCGACATCGGCCGGCCGATATCGCATCTCGCCTCGAAATTCACGGACGGCGACCTGGCCGACGACGCGCGCATCGTCCTCGCCAAGCTTTCGCCCATGGAAAGCGAGGCGACCAGCAATCAGGGCCGCCGATACCTGCGGCGCATGGTTCCCTACAGGACGGAAGACGACCGGATTGACGGCGTCGTCGTGACCTTCACCGAAGTCACGGCGCTCAAGCAGGCGGAAATGGCGGCGCGGGCGAGCGAGCAGCGGTTGCGCAAGGTGTTGGACGCGGACGCGGTCGGCGTGCTGTTCCTGGACAAAGGCGGCACGGTCATCGATGCCAACGAGGCGTTCTTGAGCCTGACGGGCTACACAAGGCCGGATATCGACGCCCGGGCACTGACCTGGCGCGCGCTGACGCCGCCGGAGTGGGCGGAGGCCAGCGAGGAACAGATGCGAAAGCTGGCGAAGACGGGCCGCCTTGGGCCCTACGAGAAGGAGTACCTGCGGAAGGACGGATCCCGTCGCTGGTTGATGTTCACCGGCGCCAGCCTCGACGACGACACCATCGTCAAGTACTGCATCGATATCAGCGACCGCAAGCGAATCGAGGCGGAGCGCGAACTGCTGACACGCGAATTGAGCCACCGGGTCAAGAACGTGTTCGCGGTGATCCAGGCGCTCGCCACCCAGACCGATGGGCGACATCAGTCTGTCGATGCGTTCCGGGAAGCATTTCTCGGGCGCTTGCATGCACTGGCCAAGGCCCACAGTCTGCTGATCGACACCCAGTGGCAGGGCGCGGACCTCCATGCCCTGGTCGACCAGGTGCTCGATGCCTATCGGATGGACCGTCCCGAAGTCATTGCCATGGAAGGCGACCCCGTCATCCTCCAGGCCCAGCAGGGTCTGGGGCTGGGGATGGTGATCCATGAGCTGGGCACCAATGCGGCAAAGTACGGAGCGCTGGCAGACCACAACGGCCGCCTGCGCATCTCCTGGGTGGCGGAAGACGCTCAATTGCATCTGCGCTGGGAGGAGCGCCAAGGGCCGTCGGTCTCGCCACCCTCGGAGGTCGGCTTCGGATCGAAGCTGATCGAGAACATCTGCGCCCATCAGCTGCGCGGCACCGTGGAGCGGGACTACGCGGCAGACGGACTGACCTGTACGATCAGGTTTCCGCTGACATGACCTTCCGGCGCCGCTTTGGCCGCGAACAGCGGCCTAAAGCGGGCAGGGGCATCGGGCAGGGCATCGGCAAGACACTAAGAAGGTTGCCCAGGAGGCATCCTTCAGGGTTGGCGCCGTGACTTCGATTCGGGATGGCGCTTGTCGGAAATGACCGACACCACCTCGCCTACGCCGATTGCCGCCAGAGCAACCGTCCGCCGTCGGCTTCGATGTCGTCGCCATTGTCGGCCGCAGACGGAGAAGCGGTTCGCAACTCCTCGGCGAACAGGGCGCGCACCCGCGCCGCCGCGCGCGCCACGCACTGCAGGGTCGGCAGCGGCTGACCCTGGGGGAACGCGTCGCCGAGCCAGACCGCCAGCCCCGAGTCGACCAGGTGACGGTGGACGATGCGAATGTCGCGCGACAGCCGCTGCGGGCCGAAGCGCATCATCTGGCGATACCAGAAGGCGTCCCAGCGCGCCTTCTCCCAGCCCTCCCACCAGCGGCGGTCGCGAGGCTCGCGGCGCGCCGCGGCGGCGACCGACTCGCGCATGGCGTAGCGGCCCTCGCCGAGATCGAAGATATGGACGCGCTTGTGGGTGGCGCAGGCCTCGGCAAGCATCGACATGCTGTCGCCGGTGACGATGATCTCATCGGCCAGACCGAGGAAGGCGAAGTAGGGGTTGTCCGTCGCGCCGGGCGCCCAGCGGTAGACATGGGCCGGGCACGAGACGGCGCCGAGGAAGGCCTCGATCGCCGGCTTGGACGTTCGCGCACTTGTCGAGACCAGGAGCGAGCCGCCGCAGGCGCAGGCCAAGGCGCTTGCCTGACGCGCAAGCCGTTCGGCGGCGGCGCGGTCGAAGCTGAACGGACCGCTGTTGCCGCCGATCATCACAGCGATGAACGGCCTGGGCAGATCGGCAAGCCGCGGCTCCCAGATCTCGGCGTCCCGGCGCAACCGCTCCGCGGTGATCCGGTGCAGCGGCGTCTTGTTGTGCAGAACGTTCGGGCGGATCGGCAGCCGATACTGCGGCGTCGTAACGATGAGGTCGAAGCGCTCGATCTTCGCCCACGGCCGGCCGACATGCACGATGCGCACCCGCTGAGGCGCCGCCTGCCGCTGGATCCACCGGCAGATCGGTTCGTTGCGACGGCCCGCGGACAGGATGAGGTCGGGCCAAGGCGGACCCAGCACGCTCGACTTTTCCTTCACGACGCCGGCGAGGGTCGGGCCGAGCAGCAGGTTGGTAATCAACTCGTACGGCTTGTAGACGAACCGCTTTTCCTCGAACGGCCAGCCCAGCGCCTCGGCCAGGGCGAGCACCTGCGAGTTGTCGCCCGCCTTGTGTCCGAGCATCGCCCATACCCGCGGCATGCGAACCGCCGTTGCCGGTAAACTCATTCCGTGGGGCAAGGCCCAATCCTCCGGATCCGAACGAAGCGCCTCGGCGCGCACGCGCACAAGACGCCTCGTCTGCGTCAAACTTGCACCTTATGTTTGGCAGTATCCCGGGTGGTTCTCGAATCAATCTTTGTTACGGTTTGTTACTCGCATTCTCAAACTGAAGAGCTGCAAAGCTCGCGAATGCCTTACTGTCATAGAGCAGGCACCGAGCTTCAAGCATCAGGACGCTGCCCGAAGGACGAGGCCAGCAATGGACGTCGGCGCCAGCGGACGCCGCGGCGGCTTGACTTCGGCAGTGTCCGGCGCGCATCTATGAACAACCGGCCGGCGTTCCAACGCCGCGTTTTTAGTGAGACCAGATCATGCCCATCGCCTACCGCAGCGCCCTGCGCCATGCGTTCATGTCGACGTTGTTCTTTCTCCCGCCCGAGCGGAAGGTGCCGCTTGAGCGGCGGCTGCGCGGGCGCGAGGAAGGCCGCAAGCTCGGCCTCGCCGACGTGGTCATCGTCTCGTTCGGCAAGAGCGGGCGCACGTGGCTCCGGGTCATGCTGTCGCGCGTCTACCAGGTCAAGCACGGTCTGGCGCAGCGCCACCTCATCGGTTTCGACAACCTGCACGCCAGGAATCGGCAGATCCCGCGCGTCTTCTTTACCCACGACAACTATCTCAAGGATTTCACCGGTCACGCAGACACCAAGGAGGACTACTACGACAAGAAAGTTGTTCTCCTCGTCCGCAGCCCCGCCGACGTCGCCGTTTCGCAATATTTCCAGTGGAAGTACCGGATGCGGCCGACCAAGAAGGTGATCAACAACTATCCCGACGCGGACGTTTCTTTGTACGATTTTGTCATGCGGCCCAACGCCGGCCTGCCCAAGGTCATCGAGTTCATGAACGGCTGGGCCCGCGAACTGCCGCGCCTGAAACATCTGCTTGTCGTCCGCTACGAGGACATGCGCGCGGACCCGGGCGAAGTCCTGGGCCGCATCGTTGACTTCATCGGCACCCCGGCGACGCCGGCCGAGATCGAGGAGGCGGTGCGCTTTGCGTCCGTCGAGAACATGCGCGCGCTTGAACAGAAGCGGGTGTTCTGGCTCAGCGGCGGTCGGATGGTGGCGAAGGATCGAAAGAACCCGAACACCTTCAAGGTGCGGCGAGCCAAGGTCGGCGGCTATCGCGAGGACTTCAGCGAGGAGCAGACGCGGAGGATCGACGAGATGATCGCGACCAGCCTCGACCCGGTTTTCGGCTGCGGGCCGGCGGCAGCGTCAGCGGCGGAGCCGGCGCCGGGAGCGTCGCAGGAACCGGCGGCGCAGGCGGACGAGGAGGCGTCGACGGCAGCGTCGGCCTGAGGCCCGCGCCGTTACGCGATCGACACGGAGGATGCAGTAGACCGATGGACAGTTTCGAGCAGCGAGCAGCGGATATTGGAGCGCACGCGACGGCGGCGGCCGAGCCGGCGGAGGCGGGCGCCGCACCGTCGGCCGTGAAGCCGTGCGTGTTCATTCATACCAACGCGCTGCAGATGCTGGGCGCGAAAGTCGCGGCGCACGCTCTGGCGCGCAATTCGGCGCACAGCGACGCCTTCGACATCCGCATCATCCACACCGACGACTATCCGTTCCTGCACGCCCGCGACGGCCAGCAGTTTCTCCGCGACGGGGTCAAGCGGCACTGGCGGATGGACGACCTGCAGTCGTTTACGCCGCTGCGTTTCCTGCCGCCGGAGTTGATGGGTTACCAGGGCCGCGCCGTGGTCATCGATCCGGACATCTTCGCCATCGCCGACATCTGGGATCTTCTCAGCCGCGACATGCAGGGCGCTTCGATCATGTGCCGGATGCGATCCGGGGTGAAGCGGCTGCGCGGCTGTTACGCCAGCAGCGTGATGTTGCTCGATTGCGCCAAGCTGAAGCACTGGCGTTGCGAGGAACAGTTCAACGAACTGTTCGCCTTCAAGCGCGACTACATGGCCTGGATTTCACTCAAGCTCGAGCCGCAGGGCAGCATCGCGTTGTTCGAAAACGAGTGGAACGACTTCGACCGGCTGAGCCCGCAGACGAAAATGCTGCACAACACCGGGCGTCTCACCCAGCCCTGGAAGACCGGTCTGCCGATCGACTTTACGCCGGCCGACACGTTCCCGCTGTTCCCGCCGATCGGCTGGGCGATGCGGTTGCGGCGACGGGCGTTCGGCGATCACGCGCTGCTCGGTCGCTACCGCCGTCACCCCGATGGCAATCAGGAGCGGTTGTTCTTCGGCCTGCTCCGCGAGTGCGTCGAGGCGGGGTCGGTCAGCGAGGACGAAGTGCGCGAGGAGATGCGCCTCAACCACGTTCGCCGCGACGCCTTCGAGGTTCTCGAACGAAGCTCGCTTCCCCAGCGGTCGGCGGCGTGATCGGCCGGCACGGCGCCGCGCGGCGGCGGGAGGCCTCGAACGGCGATGGCCGGTAATGGCGCCCCGGCGAACGAGCCGGCGGCAAGCGTTGCATCCGTGCCCGCGTCCGCGGCCGGCGAACGCGGCCCGCGCGAGGAGGGGCCGGGAACGAGTGGCCTGAGCGTCGAACCCGTCGTCGGGCGGCGTCAACTGGTCGAGTTTCTCACGATGCCGCGGCGCATCTATGCCGGCGATCCGCACTGGGTCGAGCCGCTGCTGTTCGAACGGCTCCAGCACCTCGATCCGCGCAAAAACCCGTTCTTCGCGCACGCCGAAGTCGCCTACTGGATCGCCCGCCGCGACGGCCGGCCGGTGGGGCGGATCAGCGCCCAGGTCAATCGGGCGCATCTGCGCCGGCACGACGACGCGACCGGGCACTTCGGCTTCCTTGAAGCCGAGGACGGCGCCGACATCTTCGCCGCCCTGCTGCGGACGGCGGAAGACTGGCTGCGCGCACGCGGCATGCGCCGCATCCTCGGCCCCTTCACGCTGTCGATAAACGAGGAAAGCGGACTGCTCGTCGACGGGTTCGACGGGCCTCCGTTCCTCATGATGGGGCACGCCAGGCCCTACTACGCCGGTCACCTCGAAGCCGCCGGCTATGCCAAGGCGAAGGACCTGATCGCCTACGCCTACGACACGGCGGTGGACCCGGACCCGAAGCTGACCGCGCTGGTCGAACGGACCGCGAAAAAGCACGGCATCCGCTTTCGCAATGTCGACATGAAGCGATTCGACGCCGAGGTGCGGACGATCTTCGAGATTTTCAACGACGCCTGGTCGGACAACTGGGGCTTCGTCCCGTTTTCGGAAGCGGAACTCGAACATGTCGCCGCCTCGCTGAAACCGCTCCTGCGCGTGGACGACGTCGCCATCGCCGACATCGACGGCGAGGCCGTTGCCATGGCGGTCAGCATGAGCAATGTCAACGAGGCCATCGCCGATTTCGGCGGCCGGCTGCTGCCGTTCAATTGGGCGAGGCTGCTCTGGCGGATCAAGGTGCAGGGGACGAAGACGGCGCGCTTGGCGCTGATGGGCGTCCGCCGCCGCTACCACGGCGGTGCGCTCAGCGCGGCGTTGGCCGCCGGCGTGATCGATCAGATCCGCCTGGCGCATCGACGACGCGGGACGCTGCAGGGCGAGTTGTCGTGGGTCCTGGAAGACAACAAACCGACGCGACGAATCATCGAAATGTATGGTGCGAGACCCTATAAAACATACAGGCTCTATGTTAGGGACCTGTAATGAACGCGCCATTGTCGCTCGATACGCCGGGGAAGTTCACCGCCCTCGTCCTCGCGGGTCGACGCGGCGGGGAAGACCCGTTGGCCAGCGCCGCCGGCGTCAGTCACAAGTGCCTGATCCCGATCATGGGCGTGCCGATGCTGACGCGCGTGCTCCGCGCCCTGGCCAACACCAGACAGATCGGTCTTATCGGCGTTTCCATCGACGATCCCGCCGCCGCCGCCCCGGCGCTTGCGCAACTGAGCGAGGAAGAGGCGGCGCGGATCCGGGTCATCGCCAGCGCGGAGACGCCCAGCCTCAGCGTTGCCGCGGCGATCGACGATCTGGATCAGCCGCCGCCGCTGCTGGTAACGACGGCCGATCATCCCCTGCTGACGCCGGACCTCATCGACCTCTTCACCGCCGAGGCGGCGCTGTCCGGCGCCGATCTGGGCGTTGGGATGGCGCCTGCGGCCGACATGCTTGCGGCCTACCCGGACGCGAGGCGAACCTGGCTGCGGTTTCGCGATGATCGCTACACCGGCTGCAACCTCTTTGCCTTGCTCACGTTCGAGAGCCGGCGGGTCCTCGAATTCTGGCGGCGGGTGGAGAACGACCGCAAGCGGCCGCTGCGGGTCATCCGCGCCTTCGGCCTGTTTTCCCTGCTCGCCTACGTGAGCGGCCGCCTCACGCTGGCCCAAGCCATGGAGCGGGCCTCAATCCGGCTCGGAGCCGAGGTTCGCGCGATCGTGTTGCGCTGGCCGGATGCTGCGGTGGACGTGGATAAGCCGGAAGATCTGGCCCTCGTCGAGCAGATCCTGACGGACAGGCGGATGAAGTCCGAGCGCACCTGATGTTCACGCTGGCGCATCTGTCCGATCCGCACGTCCCCTCGCCGCTGCGTGTCGGCGTCTCCGCGCTCGCGACCAAACGGGCCCTCGGCTACTGGTCGTGGCGCCGCCGCCGCGTCTACATTCACAGCATCGACGTGCTCGAGGCGCTGACGCGGGATCTTGCCGAGACCGTACCGGACCACGTCGCGGTGACCGGCGACCTCGTCAACATATCGTTGCCGAGCGAATTTGCCGCCGCTGCGCGCTGGCTGGAAACGCTCGGCGGCGGCGAACGGGTTAGCATCGTGCCCGGCAACCACGACGCCTATGTCGCCGTGCCGCTGGAACAGTCATGGGATTTGTGGCGCGCCTACATGGCGAGCGATGGTCCGGGCGACCCGGCGACGGCGCCGGCAGCTTCGGGTCCGATCCCGTTCCCCTACGTGCGCCGCCGCGGGCGCATCGCCATCGTCGGCCTGTGCACAGCCGTGCCGACGCCGCCGGGATGGGCATCAGGTCGGCTCGGACGCGACCAGCTCGAGCGTCTCGGCGGGGTGCTCGCCGCGTTCGGCGACGCCGGGATGTTTCGCGTGGTCCTGCTTCACCATCCGCCGATCGAGGGCGACAACCCGCTCCGCAAGCGGCTGACGGACGCGGCGGATTTGCAGCGGGTGATCGCCAGGCATGGCGCCGAACTCCTCCTCCATGGTCACGACCACCGCTGCAGCATTCGCGCCATGGCGGGGCCGGCGGGCGGGGTGCCGGCCGTCGGCGTGCCGTCGGCTTCGGCGTCGGTCGCGAAAACAAAGCCGATCGGCCAGTACAATCTATACGACATTTCGCCTTCGCCGCGTGGCTGGAGCATCGACCTCAGGGTGCGCCGGTACGATGCGACGCTGGGGCGTTTCCAGGAGGCCGGCGGCCAGCGGGTGGCGCCGCAACCGGCGGACGGGGCGACGATGGACGCGCGCGTCACGGCGGACGCCTAGAACCACCTGCGTTCGGACAGTCATCCGAATGCGAGAAGTCGGTCGGTTACAGGACCGTCGGCCATCGTGACGGTTGCCCCTGCGGGCTGACGCGGGGATGATGGCGGCCAGCAGGTCGAACCGGATTCATGACAACCATCGACACCTACATCCTGCGCGCAGTCCTGAGGCCGTTGGCGACGGCGCTGGTTGTCGCCCTCATGGTCTTCATGATCGAGCGCCTGTTGCACCTGATCGACCTGATTCTCGGCGCCAGCGGCCCGCTGAAGGTCGTGCTCGAGATCATGGCCTACCTCGTGCCCCATTACATGAGTGTCGCCCTGCCGCTCAGCTTCCTCATCGGCCTTCTGATCGGGTTCAACCATCTCAGCCGCGACGGCGAGCTGGACGCGCTGCAGGCCGCCGGGATCAGCCGGTTCCGCCAGCTCAGGGCGGCCTTGTTGGCGGCCGGCGTGATGATCGCCATCGCTGCGGTGATTTTCGGCTACCTGAAGCCTTACGGCCGCTACGCGTTCCAGGCCATCATCTACACCATTACCAATGCCTCGCTTCAGTCGCTGGTGCGCGCCGGAGTGTTCGCGGAACTGGGCGATACGACGCTGCTGGTCCAGGACATCCGCCCCGACGAGGCCGGCTTCAGCCAGGTTTTCATTGTCCAGGGCGGCGACGAGACCGGTGCCGCGGAGCAGAGTGGGGAGCGAACCGTGATCACCGCGAGTCGCGGTCGCCTGGCGCAGGGGCCGATCGATCAACCGCCGATTCTCCGGCTGTTTGACGGGATCCGAATGACCCTTCCTGCCCGCAACGCCGTTTCGACCGCGGGCTCCGACAGCGGTGCCTTCGGCATCGTCCGCTTCGAGGAGCTGCGCACCGGCATCGGCGGCGGCGAGCTGAGCGTGTTTCGTCCGCGCGGCAAGGACGAGCGGGAGATGACCATCACCGAACTGTGGCAGCGGCGCGATCATCCGCCGGTCGGGATCCGCGCCTCCGATGTCGTGGCGGAACTGCACGTCCGTATCGTGCGGACGGTGTCGATCCTGTTTCTGCCGCTGCTTGCCTTCCCCTTGGCCCTGGGGCGGCGGCGCTCGGATCGATCCACCGGGATCGTCGGGGCGCTCCTCGTGCTGATCGCCTACGACCGCATTCTCGATTTCGGCAAGAACCTCGTCGAAAGCGCGGTCGTCGGTCCGGGCCTCGGGCTGTGGGTGCCGTTCGCCGTCTTCGCCGGGCTGAGCATGATCCTGTTCTGGCACGTCGCCGCCAGGGTTCCCGCCAGCGGCCGGTTCGTCTTTGCCGGCCTGTTCGCCCGTGCCCTGGCGCCGGTGCTTCCCTCGGCGGCGCGGCGGCGGCGTCCGTCATGATCCTGACGCGCTACATCGGCCGCAGGCTGGCGGCGAACGTCGCCATCGTCCTGGTGATCATCACGACGCTGTCGCTGACGTTCGAGGTGATGGAAGAAGGCGACAACATTGCGGCACGGAGCAGCAATGCGGTGCCGGCCATCACCCGCTACGTCCTCCTCAGGCTGCCGGAAGTCGCCTCGGAGCTCCTGCCGTTTGCCGCCCTCATCGGAGCGGTGGTCGCCATCGGTCTCCTCCTGCGCCACAGCGAAATCGTCGCAATCTGGAACAGTGGGGTTTCCGCTCTCGGCATCATGCGCGCGGTCCTGCCCATCGGCCTCCTCCTGGTCGCGCTCCAGGTCGTGCTGGACGATCAGCTCGTGCCCTGGACGCGAGCGTCCCTTGAGGAGTGGGGCGTGGGCCGGGCCGCGGAGCGCGAGGGGATGCTCAAGAGCAGTTCGGCGTCCGTCTGGCTGTTGACCGATGGCGAGGTTGTTCACATCCCGGCAGCCGCAGCCACCGATGCGCATTTTCAGAACCTCGAAATCTTCAGCCGCGACGACGCAGGCCTGCTGACCGACTATATCCACGCCGCCGATGCCCGGAGGGACGGGTCGAAGTGGCTGCTCAGCAATGTCATCCACCGGACGGTCACGCCGCCGTCGATCGAAACGGTCCCCTACATGGACTGGCAACCGCCCATGGCAGTCGAGCAGATCCCCCTCATCTCCAAGCTGCTGAAGGACCTTCGCCTCGACCAGCTCTGGCAACTCTTCGTCCATTCGGGCTACGGCCAGCGCTCGCCGGAGCTGTACCGGACCTGGTTCCATTATCGCATTTCCTCGGCCCTGTCCCCGCTGCTCCTCATCCTGCTGGTGGTCTCGCTGGCGCAGCGCTTCAAGCGGACGGGCACCTTTCTCCGGCTGATGATCTCCAGCATCGCCATCGGCTTCGCCTTCATGGTCTTCGAGGGCTCAAGTCTGTCCATCGGCGAAGCGGGGTTGCTGCAACCCCTCATCGCGGCCTGGGGACCGAGCGTCCTGCTCGCCAGCGTCATCGGCGTGCTCGTCTTCGGTCGCAGCGGCTAGGCCATGGCCGCCATCGCCTCCTGCCCGGCCGTCCGATGACGCAACCGCGCATCGGGCTGATCAGCAACGTCTGCAGCGAACGCAACAAGCGCGGCATGGCCGACCTTGACCGCGCCGTGTCCGCACTTCCCGGGATCCGCCACGAGCGGATCTGTGCCGTCGACGGGCTGGCCGACATCCTCGCCTCCTTCGCTGCCGACGGCGTCGAGGCGATTGCCGTCAACAGCGGCGACGGCACGATCCAGGCGCTCCTGAGCGTTCTGCTGGAGCAGCGACCGTTCGCCGAGGCGCCGCCGGTGTGCATTCTCGCCGGCGGCATGACCAACATGACCGGCGCCGACGTCGCCCCCCGCGGCTCGCGCGCCACCGTCCTCCGTCGCCTCGTCGAACTGGTCGCGGCGGGCGCCGTCAGGGATCAGCTTGTCCACCGCCACATCCTGCGCCTCGACAACATTGCGGGCTGGTCGCCGCAGCGGGCGATGTTCTTCGGCGCCGCGGGGATCGTCGAGGCGATCCGGTTGTGCAAGGCCGAAGTACATTCGCGCGGGCTGTCGTCGGAGTGGGCGAACGGCGCGACCCTGGCGCGGATGCTCGGCGGCTGGCTGGTCGCGGGCGAACGCAGTCGGCGGGATCTCGGCCTTGACATGGCAATCGCGCTCGACAACGAAGCGCCCGTCGAAGGTCGCCGCCTGCTCGTCCTGGCGACGACGCTTGACCGGCTGGTGCTCGGCTCGCGCCCGTTCTGGAACGCGCAAACCGGCCCTCTGCGCTACACCGCCATCGCCTACCCGCCGCGCCGGCTGCTGCTCAACGCGCCCCGGGTGCTGTTCGGGCGGTCCCGCCGGCGGTTCGCCGACCCCAGTTACGCCAGCCGGGGGGTGAGCCGGTTGACGCTGGCGATGGACGGGCAGTTCACCCTCGACGGCCAGTTCTTCACCGCCGAGCGCCACAAACCGCTGATCATGACCGCCGACGAGCGGGTGAGCTTCGTCAAGTTCCGCTGATGACAGGACGCACCGGCAGCACGAACCAGGCCGTCCTCGAGGTGGTGGCCGCCGACGCCGCCGCCCCCGTGCCGGCGCGGGTCGCGGCCATCGCCGACGCCGCTCGCGCGCGCCATGGGACGAGCGTTTGCGCCGTGCTCGCCTACGGAAGCGCGCTGCGCGAGCGCGACGACCCGAGCCGGATGGTCGACCTCTATCTGCTCGTCGACAGCTACCGGGTGGCGCAGGACAAACGGTGGCTGCGCGTCGCCAACAGGATCCTGCCGCCGAACGTCTACTATATCGAGATCCCATGGGGCGGGGCAGGGCCCGACGGGAGCGGCGAGGGCGGCGCAAGCAGCAAGGTCCGCAGCAAATACGCCATGGTCAGCCTCGCCCACCTCGAGCGGCTGGTCGGCCCGGGCACACTGCATCCGTACTTCTGGGCCCGGTTCGCCCAGCCCACCGCGCTCGTCTGGGTTCGCGACGAGGCCACGGCCGAGAGGGTGCGGCGGGTGCTGGCGCGGGCGGTGCTGACGCTGATCGAGGCGGCGTGGCCGCTGACGACGGCGTCCGACGGCGCCGAAACGCGCTGGGTGCGCGCCTTCGTCGAGACCTATCGCACGGAGCTTCGCTCAGAGGGTCCCGAGCGCGCCCGCGCGTTGTACCGCGCCCATGCCGGCCGCTACGCGGCGATCGCCGCGGCCGCCCACGAGCCGGAGGCAGGCAGCCAACACCGGTCAGCGGTCCAAAGGCGCTGGTTCGTTCGCCGCGTCGTCGGCAAGGCTCTGTCTGTGCTGCGCCTGCTGAAGGCGGCGTTCACCTTCGAGGACGGCGCGACCTACCTCGCGTCGAAGATCGAGAGCCATTCGGGCGTTGCCGTCCGCCTGACCGACTGGCAGCGCCGCCACCCGATCCTCGCCGCCCCCGGCCTCGCCTGGCGCCTCTACCGCCAGGGCGCGATCCGGTGAAATCAGTCGCGACGAGGTCGACCCGCCCTACAGCCTCGCCGGGATCCGTGCCCCTGCGGCTCGCTCCAGCGCGGCGAGGTCTTCGGCCAAGGCGCCGAAGCGGGCGATGACCTCGGCGATCTGCTCGGGCGTATGGGCCGCCGAGACGCTGGCGCGCAGCAGGCAGGCGCCGTTCGGCGTGCCGGGCGGCAGGGCGAGGTTGACGTAGACGCCGCGTTCGAGGAGGCGGTTCCAGGCGTAGATCGCCGTCTCCTCGTCCTTCATCCGGAGCGCGATCACCGGGCTCATCTCCGCGCACACTTCGAAGCCGGCGGCGACGACGCCGTCGAAGAGCGCCCGTGCATTCGCCCACAACCGCCGGCGCAGGTCCGGTCGCCGCTCGATCTCGCGCAGCGCGGCAAGAACGGAGGCGACGTTCGACGGCGAGGCCGAGGCGGTGAACATGTACGGGCGGCTGCAATAGCGCAGGACGTCGAACTTCGGGTGGCTGGAGGCGCCGAAGCCGCCGACGGCGCCGAGGCTCTTGCTGAAGGTGCCGACGACGAAGTCGACCTCGTGCTCGATGCCCTGTTCCTCGGCGACGCCGCGGCCATGATCGCCGAGGACGCCGAGCGAATGCGCCTCGTCGACCAGGAGATAGGCGCCGTGGCTGCGCTTGACCTCGGCGAACTCTCTGAGCGGCGCCCGGTCGCCGAGCATGCTGTAGATCCCTTCGACGACCACCAGCTTGCAGCGGTCGTCGCCGCCTAGCCGGGCGAGGCGCTTGTCGAGGTCGGCCGGGTCGTTGTGGCGGAAGCGGACCAGGGTCGCGCCGCTGAGCCGGCAGCCGTCGTAGATGCTGGCGTGCGAGTCGGCGTCGAGCAGGATGACGTCGTTGGCGCCGGCCAGTCCGGAGAGTATTCCGAGGTTGGCCTGGTAGCCGGTCGGGAAGACCATCGCCGAGCGCTTGTCCAGGAATGTCGCCAGCGCCCGCTCGAGGGCGACGTGCGTGGCGTAGGTGCCGTTGGCGATGCGCGACCCTGTCGTTCCGGTGCCGTGGACGCGGATGGCCTCGATTGCGGCCTCCATGCACAGCGGATCGTAGGTCAGGCCAAGGTAGTTGTTGGTTCCGACCAGGATGGTCCGCTTCCCGTCGACCCGTGCTTCCGTCGCCGAGTACAGCTCCTCCATGCGCACGCCGAAGGGATCCGTTCCGGCCTTCAGAACCTTCTCGTGACGGGCCGCCGGCAGGCTGTACTTGTCGAAGATGTCCATAGCTCAGCCGCCTTTCATTCGTTCGTGCACGAGCCGGGCGAGATCCGCAACGGTTTCGACGTCCGATATCAGGTTGATGGGAATGTCGATGTCGAACTTGTCTTCGATCTCCATGATCAGGTCCATGACCTCGACCGAGTCGATATTGAGCTCCGAGCTCAGGCTCGTCTCGGCGCCGAGTGCGATCTGCTCCTTGTTATAACGCTGAAGCATGTCGCACAGATCGCTGACGATGCTGTCGATCTCCGGCGATTCGACCTCTGGTTCCATGCTTGCCTCTACCGTTCTTTTTGGCGACATCCCGCCAGGCGCTTCAGAGCCAGCCGTGCCGGCGATACCAGTCGAGTGTGAGCGACGCGCCCTCGACGAAGCCGACGCGCGGCGTCCAGCCCGCCATCGCATCCACCGGCCGTTCGCGGCAGACCCAATCCGGATACCATAGCTCGCCAAGCTTGCCACGGGAAAGCATCGGCGCGCGACCGCGCACGGCGGCGATCGATTCCGCCGCCAGCGCGGCGCACCAGACCAGCGGCCGCGGGGCGCGCACGCAGCGGACGGGCCGGCCGACGAGGGGAGCGGCAAGCGCGGCCAGATCGGCCCAGCCATAGCCTCCCGGGCGAGCGTCGTCCGGCTCGATCACCTCGCCCCGCCAGACGGGCCGGGCGAGCACGCGGCAGAGCAAGCGGGCAAGATCGTCGACATAAAGCAGTGAGAACCGAGCCTCGGCGCCGCCGGGCGCGACGAGAAGACCGCGCGAGAGTTGTCGGAAAATGGGCAGGGCGCCCCGGTCGTGCGGGCCATAGACCGCCGGAGGGCGAACGACGCAGACCTCCAGTCCGCTGTCGGCGGCGGCGTCTTCTCCGGCCCGTTTGCTTGCAGCGTAGGGGGAGGCTGCGGGGGTGCGGGCGGCGAGAGAAGAGACGAGGAGCACCCGCGCCGGCCGCGCCGCTTTGCCGACCGCCGCCAGAAGGCGCTGGGTTCCGGCGCCGTTGACGCGGCGGTAGTCGTCGTCCCGGCGCGCGGAGACGAGGCCGGCGAGGTGAATGACCGTGCCCACGTCCTCGACCAGCGGTGCAAGGCTCGCCTCGTCGTCGAGGGATCCTTGAACCGCCTCGACCTCCGGCGGCAGGCGCGAACCGGCGTCGCGGTTCCGGACCAGCGCCCGCGTGCGATGATGCGCGACGAGCGCGTTGCAGAGCGCCTGGCCGACGAAGCCGGTCGCTCCCGTAACCGCAACGAGCCCTGAGGCCGCGGCTCCCGCGCCCGTCTCTTCGCGCCCCGCGGCGTCAGCCGGCGGCTGCAATCCGCTGTTCGGCGTCGAAGCCGTATGCGGGGGTCGCGTCGATGCCGACATCGATGGCCCGCAGCCCGTCATTGAGGTAGCGCGCCTTTGCCGCGGCGCGGCTCAGCTTGCCCGAGGAGGTAAAGATCAGGGTGCGCGCCGGCACCAGCATGACCTCGCAATGCACCCCGGCGGTCCGGTGAATGATCGCCGAGATGTCCTGGACCAGCGCGCGCTGGCGCGCGGGCTCGGCGAAGTAGCACTCGACGACGATCACCACCCGCTCGTCGCCGTCGTCGTCATCGACCGAAAAGGCCGCGACGGAGCCCGTACGCACGTCGGCGAGGCTCTCGACCGCCCATTCCAGATCCTGCGGCCAGATGTTCCGGCCGTTGCAGATGATCATATCCTTGCGCCGACCCGTCACGAACAAGGTCCCGCCGACGGCATACCCCATGTCGCCGGTGTCCAGCCAACCGTCGGCCAGCTTCATCTGCCGCGTCGCCGCCGGGTTGCGGTAGTAGCCTTCCATCAGGCTCGGCCCCTGGATGCAGATGCGGCCGATCGTCCGATCCGGCAGCGTCCGACCGTTATCGTCGCGGATTTCCACGGCGTATTCCGGCAGGACCGAGCCGCAGGCGACGAACGACCGGGTCCGCTGCGCCGCACCGTTCGACTTGACCGGTACCGCCCGGCGCGTGAACTCGTACTTGTCGCGATCGACACTGTCGACAACCACGCCTTCGCCCAAAGGCGCGAAACTGACCGCGAGCGTCGCCTCGGCGAGGCCGTAGCTCGGCAGGAACGCCCGGCGATCGAAGCCGTGCGGGCCGAAGGCGGCCGCGAACTGTTCGAGCACGTCCGGGCGGATCATTTCGCCGCCGATGCCCGCAACCCGCCACGACGACAGGTCGAGGTTCATTGCGTTGGCCTTGGCCGCGCGGCGCAGGCACAACTCGTAGCCGAAGGTCGGGCTGAACGCGATCGTGCAGCGGCGCTCGGAAATGAGCTGCAGCCAGGTCAGCGGCCGGACGGCGAAGGTCGAGGTCGCGAGATAGTCGATCGAGACCTGCGCCAGCATCGGTGTGATGCAGAAGCCGACCAGCCCCATGTCGTGGTAAAGCGGCAGCCACGACGCCGCCCGATCGCCGGCCCTCAGCCGGAGGCCGTCGCGCCCGATCGCGCGGGCGTTGGTCGTGATCGCCCGCTGCGACACCATCACGCCCTTGGGGTCCATGGTGCTGCCCGAGGAGTACTGGATGTAGCACGGCTCGTCCTTGTTGAACGGAGCCAGCGCCCCACCCGCGGCCGGAAGGGCATCGAAGTCCTCAGGCGTTCCGATCAGGCGGGCGCCGAGGCCGGCAGCCGCCTGCGCCAGCGTCGGCAGCAGTTCGCGCGAAGCGACCGCCGCCGCCGGCTGCGCCGCCGCCAACATGGCGCGCAAACGGGCGACGTGGGCGTCATGACCGCCGAGGTTGATGCTCAACGGCAGCGGCACCGGGATGAGGCCGACGTACTGGCAAGCGTAGAAGAAGATCAGGAAATGCGGGCTCGTCTCGGCGACGATAGCGAACCGGCTGCCCCGCGGCAGGTCGAGCGTCGACAGCCGGAGGGCCAAATCGAGGGCCCGCTCGCGGATCTCGCTGTACGGCAGCGACCGCGCCGGCGCGCCACGGCTCGAAAAGAAGTTGCAACCGGTCTCCCCGCGCGCCGCATAGTCGAGACCTTCCCATATGGTCTCGAACGTGCCGACGCGGAACGGAAGAACCGGGTTGCTCGTCGCCGTAAGCTCCACTGCCTCTACCTCCGAGAGATGAATTCTTGATGCTCCGCGATCCCGCGAAGTGCGCACCCCTAATAAACAAAACTCCTAATGTTTTGCTCTGAGCTGCAAGACCTGGTCAAGCGCGACGTGCACATGCTAGCCATGCCTCGTCCGACCATCGATTCATGCCGGCGACGCCAAATTGATCCAGTTTTGTGCGTCGAATTCCCACCGCGATGCTTGAACGGCGAGATCGAAACGTCATGTTCAGACTTGAGCATTGCAGATCTGTCAATCGACAATTAAAATGATTCTAAGTGTAGAATTAGCAGTGATAACCGCACGTCACAAGTCACTCTTTGTTACGATCTGTTACGACCGCTCGATGTGCTTTTTTGCGTTTGTGTGGGACCGCCGGAAGTCGGCTTGCGCCGCTGGTTCTGCGGGGGGAGCGGGGCGACGCGGCGACGGCCGCGTCCAAGCCATCGTGCGCAGGCCTCGTGGCCGGCCTTCACAAAAGCTTGAGGCGGCGCATGGCGCGCCACTTGCTTATAGTAACGTGCGAATCACGGCGCCGCCCAGACACTGGACCGGGTCGCCCGTATGAGGCCTGTTTGGGAGGCGCGTGGCGACTGCAGCGACGATAAGGAGGGCTGATGCATTTCACGAACCGAGAGGGGCTAGGCGAATGGAACATCCCGGAGGATCATCTGCAGCGGCGGAAACTGGGGCTTTCCGCAATGGTCCGGCTGAAGGATGAGGAAACCTGGATCGGCCCGTGCCTCGAGTCGATCCTCCCCTGGTTCGACGAAGTCGTATGCGTTCTCCAACCCTGCTCCGATAGAACCGAGCAGGTGATCCGATCCTTCAACAGTCACAAGATCGTCATTCACCACTATCCGTTCGACAGCTTTCCGATGGGTCCAGGGCACGACAGTTGCCCTTCGGACTCCGTGTACTCGAGCGCCTATTACTACAACTGGTCGCTGGCCCAGACGACGCGCGCGACCGTGTGCAAGTGGGACGGCGACATGGTCGCCATGGACTGGCTCGGCGCGCGGATCCGCGGCCTGATGGCTGCCGGCGTGCATCGGATCACCTTTCACGGCACGGACATCGTCGGCGACGAGTTGCGCTGGGTCAGTCGAACGCCGAAGTGCCCGACGGACGGGGTCTATCCGGTTACGCCGGAAACCTACTACGAGCAGGGGCCCCTAAGTCAGGAAATCCGCGGGATCGGCACGGGGCATACGATCGCCCGCTCGGCCTTTCTCCACTTCAAGTGGGCGCGCAAGCCGATGGCGAGTGCGATCAAGCAATGGCCGGAAGGATGGGAGGCGATCCCGCACTTTCGCAAGATGCTGAAGAAACGCGATGCCGCTCGGCTCTACAGCGGCGAATACCCGTCCGCCGTGTTGCCCCTGGTCACGCTTGTGCCGGCCTAGCCCTCAGCTACCACGACAGCGCGGAGGGACCCGGTAGCAGGGGTCCGTACAGCCAGGTCAGCCACAGGCCGAGCGCGAGGAACGGGCCGAAGGGGATGCGCGTCGTCGCGTCGATGCGCCGGCCGACCCCGGCACTGAGCGCGACCGCTGCGAGGGCCGCGAGGGCGGCGAACAGGACGACCGTGGGCAGCGCCTGCCACCCGACCCACGCGCCCGCCGCGGCCATCAGCTTGGCGTCGCCGTGCCCCAGTCCCGCGCGGCCGCGAACCCGGGCGTAGAGGGCGGCAAGCAGCCGGAAGCTCATCCAGCCGAGGCCGGCGCCGACGACATGGCTCGGCAAGGCCTCCGGCGTCATCTGCCAAACCATGAACAAACCGATGGCCGCGAGCGGCAGGGTCAGGGCGTCGGGAAGGATCAGGACGCGCAGGTCGATCGCGGCCAGCGCCACCAGCGTCCAGCCGAGGATGGCGGACGCCCAGAGGGCATCGCCGGGCACGACCGGCGCCGCCCAGACGACGACGAGGATCGCGGCAATCTCGATGGCGGGATAGAGCAGGCTGATCCGCGCGCCGCAGTACCGGCAGCGCCCGCGGCGGAGCAGCCAGCCGAACAGCGGGACAAGGTCGACGGGACCGAGGGGGTTGTTGCACGAGCGGCATCGCGAGCGGCCGAGGACGACGCCTTCGCCTTCGGGCAGGCGTACAACCAGAACGCCGAGGAAGCTGCCGACGATCGGCGCTGCGATCAGAGCGAGCCAGACCGGGTTCACGCCGGAGCCCGTCCCGGTCGGCGCAATCTCGCGCCGCAACGTCCATCTTGCCGCTGCCTCGGCCGAGGGCCACATCTTGTCGGCCATCGCGGTCTTCGGAACCGGACATGCGCCTGCACGTCGTCCTTGTCGCCGCCCTCGTTGCGGTCATATCGCCGAGCGCGCTTTTTGCCGGCGAGATCCGAAGCTACGCACAGGTTCAGGACGACGGCTCCCTCGTCGTTCGCAACCAGCTCATCCACCTCTACGGCGTCATCGTCCCCGGCTCCGGCTGGTTCTGCCAGCCGCAGATCAGCCCGACCCGCTGCCGGTCCTCGACCGCCGCCCTGGCACTCGACGCCAAAATCCAGGGTTTCGTCCGCTGCGATCCCGTTGCGCAGTACGCCGACGGCAGCCTCGGTGCGTTCTGCAGCGTCGGAAGCGTCCGTCTGGGTGACAGCGAGGATCTTGGCGCCTATCTTATCGCTCGTGGCCATGCGTTTGCGGCGCCCGGCGCGCCGTACGAGTATGTCATCCTCCAGGAGCTGGCCAAGGTCAACCGACGCGGCCTCTGGGGCTTCGGCTTCGGCGGCTGGTACTAGGTCCTGGGCGTCCGGGCTTCCGCCTTGTTCGTACAGGGCCGACGGCGTAAAAGCGGCAGGATCGGTGGACCGGAGGGCCGGGTTCGCAGGCAACATCGATTTGCGCCGGGCGTCTTCTCGAGCCGATCGGCCGCTCATGACCGCAGGATCACGTCGGCTAGCGTGAGGATCTGATGCGCGCAATCATGCACATGTTTTTCCGCGCGGAGGGCGCCAGGCCGTGGAGCGTGCTGATCTGCCTGCTGCTCGCCGGCATCGCCGACGGCACGAGCTTCGCCAGCATGCTGCCCCTCATCGCGGTCGCCATCGGCAACGGCGGCGAAAATCAGTCGCCGCTGTACCACGCGGTGATCAACGCGTTCAACGCCGTCGGCCTGAAGCCCGAGCTGGTGCCGCTGCTGATGGTGGTGATCGCCGGGACGACGCTGAAAAGCCTGCTGATCCTGCTCGCCATGCGCCATGTCGGCTTCGCCCAGGCGAACGTGATCACCAAGCTGAGAGCGCGGCTGGTCAAGGAAGTGCTGCAGGTCCGCTGGAGCTTCTTCACCTCCCACCCGGTCGGACGGCTGGTCAACTCGGTCAGCAGCGACGCCGGCCGCGCCGCCGGCGGCTACAGCCTTGCCGCGCAGCTCTTCTCCAATGTCATCCTGTCGGTGGTCTACATCGGCGCGGCCTTTGCCGTCTCCTGGAAGCTGGCCCTGGTCGCGCTCTTCATCGGCGGCGGCGTCGCCGCCAGCCTGAACTTCTTCATCACTCGCTCGCGCCGGGCGGGGCGCAAGCAGACCGTGCAGATGCGCGAGCTGATGATCTTTCTCACCGACGCCCTGAACAGCATCAAGCCGCTCAAGGCGATGGCCAAGGAATCGCACTTCATCAACCTGTGCGACACCCGCATCCGCTCCCTGCGCCGGACGGCGCGCAAGGAGCTGATGAACCAGGAGACCCGGCGGGCGCTCGAGGAGATCATGGTCGCGATCTGCCTCGGCATTACGCTGTACATCCTTTTCGCCGTGCTGAAATTCCAGTTCGCCGAGGTCCTGGTGATGTCGCTGCTGCTCTCGAAGACCGTCAGCAACGTCGGCCGGATCCAGAGCTTTCTCCAGCGCGCCATCGCCGTCGAGGCGCCGTACTTGGCCATCCGCGAGCTGCTCGCCGAGGCCAAGGCCAATGCCGAGCGGCTCGGCGGCGGCGCGCCGCCGCGGCTTGAGGAGGGCGTCGTTCTCGACAAGGTGGTCTTCTCGTTCGGCAGGAAGCGCGTACTCAAGGGCGTCGACATCGAGGTTCCGGCGAATTCCATCACCGTCATGACCGGGCCGTCCGGCGGCGGCAAGACCACGACCCTCGATCTGATCCTCGGTCTTTACCAGCCGAACCGCGGCCGGGTCCTGGTCGACGGCGTGCCGCTGGATCAGCTCGACCTGAAGCGCTGGCGCGAGATGATCGGCTACGTGCCGCAGGAGTTCGTTCTTTTCCACGACACCGTCTTCGCCAACATCGCCGTCGGCGACGACGAACTCGGCGAGGCCGAGGTCGAGGCCGCGCTCGTTGCCGCCGGCGCCTGGGATTTCGTCTCGGCCCTGGCGAAAGGCATGCACACCACCGTCGGCGAGAAGGGGAGCAAGCTTTCCGGCGGCCAGCGCCAGCGCATCGCGCTCGCCCGGGCGCTCGCCCGCAAGCCCAAGCTGCTCATCCTCGACGAGGTCTCCAGTGCGCTCGATCCGGCGACCGAGACCGACATTTGCCTGCGCCTGCGCGCCATGGCGGGGTCGATCACCGTGCTCGCCATCACCCACCGCCCGGCGTTTCTCCACATCGCCGACCGGATCTACAAGCTCGAAGACGGCCTCGTCGCCGACGTCGAGGCGCCGGCCCAGCTCCCGCCGTCGCTCGCCGCGACGCAGGGGTAGGGGCTCCCCCCGCCATTTGCGAAGAGAGGGCGGCGGCGGCGCGGACGAGGGGCCGGCGGCTCCGAAACGTCATTGCGAGGAGGGCGCAGCCTGACGTGACGAAACAATCCGCCACCTTTATCGACATATCGACATGCCCGCGATGCGGCTACCGGTAGTGCTGGTAGCGATGGCCGAGCGCGGCGGCGATCATGCCGAGGCCGTGCGCGGCCTGGAACAGGCCGACGGCGAAACGGTCCCTCGACCGCTTCTTCGAGATTGCCGTTTTGCAGATGCGCCGGGCCGCAAGGCCGAGGTGCCTGGCCCCGTGCAAGGCGCTCGCTGGCGCCGGCCGCGGGCGGCCGTCGATAATGGCGTCGATCACGGTGTTGATGTTGGCGATGCGGAAGCGCTCGCGGAACATGTAGCGCAACGTCGCCCGCGAGGCGGGGATGTGGTCATGGACGACCGCGCCTTCGGCATAGACGATCCGGCTCCCGTGCTCCCTGAGCGTGCGAAAGAACAGGGTGTCGCTGCCGCCGCTCAGTGCGAAGTCCGCAGTGTCGAACCGGAGGCCGAGCCGCCGCACCGGCTCTGCCGAGGCCAGCACATTGTTGGTCGCAGCCCGGTCCAGTTCCTGAAGATCGCGAAGCTTCGGCATGTCGAGATCGTAGGATCGCCGGGGCGCGCCGAAGAAGCCGCCCTCGGCAATCCAGGCCGGTGTGCCTTCGGCGAAAACCGGAACGACGCGACCGGCGATCACATCGGCACCCGAGCGTCGTTGCGCCTCGAGGAGCTGGTCGAGCCAATCGGGCGCGGGAACCTCGTCGTCGTCGACGAAGGCGAAGAACGCGCAGTCGGTCGGCATGTTGTCCAGGCAGGCGTTGCGGGCGAAGGGGATGCCGCGCCTCGGCTCGTGAACGTATGTCAACGGCAGGCCGGTGCGCTCCCGGAATGCGGCGCAGATCGCGCGAACCTCGTCGCTGCCCTCGTTGTCGGCGATGACAACGCGCAGCACGGGCGGCGGTTCGGCAGCGAATGTCTGTCGTTCCAGCCCTTCCAGCAGCGCGTGCAGTCCCGCCGGCCGCCGGTAGGTGCAGGCGCAGACGGCGAGGGACAAGCCGGCCATCCGCCCGGGGCTAGCGGTAAATGTGGTATTTCATGCGGAGGGTGCGGGCCAACTGGCCGGCGCCGTAGGCCATTCGGATGCAGGCGACGGCGGTCCGGTCCATGTTCAGCTTGCCGCGCAGCAGACCGCCCAGGAAGAGCCCGGCGCCGGATGTGATCTTGGCCGGTCCGCTGTCGCGCCAGGCGTATTTCAGTCGCCGATGGATTTTCCGGGTTCCCTTTTTCTTGACCTTGGCGGCAAGGGGGCTGAGCGCAATGCGGTACTCCAGGCGCAGCCTGTACCAGAGGTTCGCCCGCTCCGGCGGCACCGTCTCGGTCACGACCGCCCGCGGCCCATAGACGATGCGCGCTCCGCCGGCATGCAAAGCGCGAAAGAAGGCCGAGTCGCCGCCGCCCGTCAGGGCATATGCGGGATCGAAGCGCAGGCCGATCGCGGCCACGCGGGCCCGGCGCACCAGGACGTTGTTGGTGTAGGCCTCGGGAAGCTCGTCGAATTCGGCGAGGTTCAGGCGGGTCCCGCGCCAGTTCCGCCGCGGCCAGCCGAGAAAGTCGCCGTCCCTGAGCCATTCCGGCGCGGTCTTGTCGAAGACCGGGATGACCGGCCCCTGCACCACATCGGCGCCGGTTGCGGCTTGCGCCGCGATCAGCTTTTCGAGCCAGTCGTCTTCGGGGATCTCGTCGTCGTCGATGAAGGCGAAGAAGTCGAAGCCGTCCGGGATGTGATCGAGGCAGGCGTTGCGGGCGAACGAAATGCCGCGCTCCCGCTCGTGGACATAGGTCAGCGGGATGCCGGAGCGGCTCTGGAACTCTTCGCAGATTGCACGGGCGCGCTCGCTGCCCTCGTTGTCGGCGATGACCACATGCAGCGCCGGGCGGTGCACGCTCTCGAAGGTCTGGCGCTCAAGACCGCCGAGAAGCACGCGCAGCCCCTCCGGCCGCTTGTAGGTGCAGGCGCAGACGGCGAGCGTTGTGGCCGCCGAATGAGATGGCGCGGCGCGCTCTCCGATCTCCAATGTGTCCATCGCGAATGCCTCTTAGCGGTACGGCAGGTACTTGAAGCCCAGCGCCCGCGACGTTTGGCCAAGGCCGAAAGCGATGCGCAGGCTCGCAACCATTACCCTGTCCATGTTGAGATCGCCCGTCAATCCGCCGCGCAACAGATACCCGATGCCCGAAATGACCTTGGCGGGGCCGCTGTCGTTCCAGCGCTTGCGAAGCCGTTTCAGAGGCTTGCGCTGCTTGGGATCGATCGGGGGCGGCAGGGGGTTGTTGCCGATACGGTACTCGACCTGCAGGCGATACCAGAACGTTGCGCGCTCGCGCGGGATGGCCTCGCCGACGCGCGCGCGCGGCGCCCAGACGATCCGATAGCCGGCGGCCTGCAGCGATCTGAAGAACATCGTGTCTTCGCCGCCGGTCAAGGCCAATTGCGGATCGAAACGGAGCCCGCTCTCGGCGATGGCCGCAGTCCGGACGAGCACGTTGCCCGTTCCTGCCATTCGCAGCTCCTGATACTCCGCGAGATGCGGCATCGTCCCAAGCCACGCTCGCCTCGGCCGGCCGATGAACTCACCCTTGACCAGCCATTCCGGCGCGCCGTCCTCGAAGACGGGATAGACCGCGCCTTGCACCGCGTCGGCGCCGGTCGCAACCTGGGCCTCGATCAGGCGCTCCAGCCAGTCGGGTTCGGGAACCTCGTCGTCATCGATGGACGCCAGGAAACCGAAGCCTTCGGGTATGTTGTCGAGACAGGCGTTGCGGGCGAACGAGATCCCGCGTCGCGGTTCCGGAACGTAGGAGACCGCAATCCCGGAGGCGTTCTGAAAGGTGGCGCAGATCTCGCGCGTGGTTTCGCTGCACTCGTTGTCGGCGATGACGATGTGCAGCTGCGGCCGCGGCATGGTCGAGAACGTCTGCCGGGCGATACCGTCCAGCATCGCCCGCAAGCCGTCCGGACGCTTGTAGGTGCAGGCGCAAACGCACACTGCGCTGCTTTTCATCGCCCGCCGCTCATCATGGCTTTGTCATGCGCTGCGTTCAAAAGACGTCTCTGCTCAGTGACTTACTGGAACTTGCCGCGCAGCTTCCGGAGCGCCGTCTCTGCCCGGGTCCTGTGCCGAGCGGGTGGCGTGCGCTTGCCGCTTTCCCCGCGCTCGAAGATGCGGGAGATCTCTTCGGGAGTCTCGGCGAGAAAGCGTTCAGCCCACGCGCGAGAGACGGAGTCCGACTGCGGTATCGGCAAGAAGCCGTGCCCTGCGATTTCACTCCGCCAATCGAGCGAGAGGCCAAGGAAGGCCCTGCACCGACGTACTGTGCCTTCGGGATCACTTGCCACTTCCTCGTAATGCAGAGCCAAAGGCTGTAGATTCCGGGCAATGAAGAAGGCGGTCCAACGCGCCTCATCGGTCAGCACAGCCTGAAGCCGTTTAAATATCAGGTGCCAATCATACGCCGCCTCCTTCACCGAAGGCATTTCTGAAATCCATGACTTCGTTTGTGACGCGCGAGCATAGGAAATCGCCTGTTTTTTGTCGTTCCTGGACAGGTATATGAATCTGTATTCGCTTACCCGGGCCTCCAGCCGATACAGACTGGCGAGATGCGCATGGTGCAGTTTGATACCGAACACGCCGTTTCTGTCGGTTCTCAGGCTTTTGATGCGCTGAAAGCCGGAGACATCGTCGGTCTCTCCCAGCCGCGCCTTCCACTGGCGAAAGTTGGCCGGGTTCAGGTACTCCAAAGGATAACCAAATTCTAACGCGTCATGAAGCGTGTGACAGAGGAAGTGCCCGCCTGATCGCGGCGTGCTGCAAATCGCGTAATGGAGCGTCGGCGAGTTGTGCGGATAGTCTGAAGCGGGGTCGAACTGTCGCGCCCACAGATGGTCTCGGCTGGCAGAGCGGTCGTTCGTACTCATATCTGTCACAAACCGCCGTACTCGCGCCTTAACGCACCAAAGGCATCAACAAGTTGACCTTGAACGCGATCCAGAAGGCTCTCCTTGCTCAAATAAAAAGCCCCGCGTGCCGCATACCGTATCGAGTCGATTAGCTGTTGTTCTGTTTTATCCAGATCGAAGGCTGGAATGCTGTCAATTTCTATATTTACCGTGCCAAGTATTTTGCGCAGTGCAAGGATCGCTCGGCCTGCAGGCGTGGGACTCTTCGCGGGTCTCCCCTGCTTCGGTGCCGGTTTGGGCAGTGGCACAATCTCGAACTGCAGATCAAGCGTAGATGCCCAATCCTCCCACTTGAATTTGTTGAAGTTGTCTACAAGAGACACGGGCTTCCATGGTACACGGAAGGCGTCGGCGATGATGGCGGCGTGCATAGACTCGGTCATCACGGCATCGCAGCAACTGATAGCCTTTATGATCTCGTGAGACGGTCCGCGAGGAGAAATATAAGACAAGCCTGCGCCGTCGCATATCCTCTCCCAGTCGTAGATTCGCTCGGCGTCGCTGTGGCAGTGCGGAACGAAGGCGGTGCCACTCTTGCCACGCGTACGGCTCGGGTGGCTGAAGCGCGTCAGGTGCGGAATGATCGTTGCGGGATCGCCAATCGCCGCGTCTTTCGGCAGGCCCAACAGGTCCGCGGTCTTTTGACCGCGCACAAACGAGACCTTCCATCTGTCGCCGCCGTCCAACGTGGGCGGCTGACCAAAGCCAGCGCCGCTACCGCATACAAGATACTTCTCGTGGTCGCTCAAAAGGCGCGTGTTCAGGATCGTTCCCACGCCGAGCAAGGTGCGGGCCGGATCCCATGTGCGCCAACCAGGAAGCAGGTCGTCCCACAGCCACTGATTGAGATCGTCGCCGAAATTTCCGGAAGGAGATCGCCAGTAGTAAAGCTTCACGGTGCCGATCCCGTCGTGTCGAGCCACCACGGCAACCTGTCTGCGTAGTTCGGTCTTCGCGTTTGCCCAAGACGCTAAATTTGCGCTCCGGCAGTGCGACCAGACGTGCTATCACCTGTCGCCGTTGATGACGCTACGGATGCTTACCCGCTCATATGCAGTATTGGCAAGGCGCTCGGTGCGAAGCCGTAAAGTCGCAGGTTCGTGGTCGCGTTGAGGGCGACAAGGTGAATGAAATGGCCCGGCGAGGTCGGCTCGTCGCGGCGGCAACGGTCGGCGACGGAGATTGCTGTCGTCGAGCGGCCGACGAAAAGGCGGATGGCGCGGTTCCGCTCCGAGGTGGTTGCAATCCTGAATATGCCTGATGCACCCGAAACAGCGCTCGACGACAAGAAGCTCGTCTTCATCGTCGGGTCGCCGCGCGGAGGGACGACCTGGCTGCAAGGGCTCCTGAGTCAAGCGCCGTTTGTCTCGACTACGACCGAGACCCACATATTCAGCGGTTATCTCAGATCCGCATCTGAAAACTGGAGCAGATTGAAAGAAAGACCAATCGGGTTGTCTTCTGTATTTTCGGATGACGAGTTTTTTGCATGGTACGGCGATTTGCCGAGATTTTGGTTAAGGAAACTGGGGGAGCAGACACCGGACGCGCGGGTCTTCCTCGAAAAAACGCCAAGACACAGCGCCTTCGGGGCTCAAATCCTGCGCGTTTTTCCGAAGAGCTATTTTATCCACATCATTCGGGATCCGCGTTCCGTCGCCGCGTCGCTTCGCGCGGCCTCGCAATCATGGGCAAAAGCCTGGGCGCCCGGAGCGATGATCGACGCCAGTATGATGTGGGAAAATCATGTCGTTCAGGCTCGGAGCATAGCCTCGCTCACGGACCGCTACAGCGAGATCAACTACGAACGCCTGCATGCGGACGGGGCGACCGAGACAATGGGCCTGTTTGAATGGCTGGGCGAGCCGATCGGACGCGCCGAGGCCGAGACGTACGTGGCCGCCGCGGCGTTCGACAAGATGCGCCCGAAGGCGACAGCGCTGCGAAAGAGGAGAAGGGTCGACAAGCAGTTCTACCGCCGCGGCGAGGTGGATTCGTGGCGGCGGGAGCTGTCGGCGACGGAGATCGCCATCGTCGAGCGGCTGACGAGGAAGCAGATGGCGCAGCTCGGCTACGAGCCGATTGCGGCGCGCCCGGCCCGGATCGCGGCCGCGGCCCGCCTCGGCGCCTACGGCGCCGCCGACAAGCTGGCCAAGGCCGTGCGCGCCGGCGCCGACTGGATCAAGCCGTGAGCGGCGAGCCCGGCCCGGTCGCGCCGCGGGTCTGGCTGGTCCTCGGCGACAAGCTCGGCGATAACGCGCAGGTCGAAATCATCGCCGCGGCACTGGGCTGGCCGTGCGAGCGGCGTGCCTTGCGCTTCCGGCCCGAGTACGTCCTCGGCAAGCCGCGCTTCGCCCCCTCGCTCTATCACCTCGACGCGGCCGCTTCGGACCCGCTGGAGCCGCCCTGGCCGGACCTGATCCTCACCATCGGTCGCCGACCGGCGATGGCGGCCGCCTGGATCCGCGCCCAGTCGGGCGGGCGGACGAAAATCGCGCTGATCGGCCGGCCCAAGCGCGACATCGACGATATCGCGCTGGTCATCGCGACGCCGCAGTACCGGCTGCCGGCGCGCGCCAACGTCGTACACCTGGACCTGCCGCTGATGCGCGCCGACGAAGGCCGCATCGCAGCCGAGGTCGAGGCCTGGCGCGGCCGCCTCGCCGATCTGCCGCGGCCGCTGACCGCGGTGCTCGTCGGCGGCCCGACCAAACCCTACGTATTCGATGCGACGGTCGCCCAAAGCCTGCTCGATCTCGCCGCGCGCTCGGCCGGGGCGGGCGAAGCGAGCGGTGGCGGGAGCGGGGACGGCGGCGGCACGCTGTACCTCACCACCAGCCGCCGGACGCCGGCGGACGTGGTCGCGGCGCTGAAGGCGCATCTGCCGGCGTCGGCGCGGATGTTCGCCTGGAGTGCGGGGGCGAGCGACAACCCCTACCTGGCGCTGCTCGGCCTCGCCGACCGCTTCGTCGTCACCGGCGACAGCATCTCGATGATGGTCGAGGTCGCGCGGCTCGGCCGGCCGCTGGCGATCTTCCCCTTGCCGGTGCGCAAGGATCCGGGGACTCTGCTCCGCCAGGCCGTGGCCCGGCGGCTGCATCCGGAAAGCGGTGCGGACGCCGGCGTCGGCGCCCGGGTGGGGCAGTGGCTCTACGACCGCGGGCTGGTCGGCTTCTCGCGCGACCTGACCGCGCTGCACGATCGGCTGATCGAGCGCGGGCTGGCTGTCCGGCTCGGCGAGCCGTTTCCGGCGACGGCGACGAAGCCGCCCGACGACCTGCCGCGGGTCGTGGCGCGGATCCGCGGCCTTTTTCCGTAAGCGAACGCGGGGTGGTGGGCCCGGCAGGACTCGAACCTGCAACCAGACCGTTATGAGCGGCCGGCTCTAACCAGTTGAGCTACGGGCCCGGCGCAGGCGGGCGTGTGTTTCATCGTCGCGAGCCCTGCAAGGGCGCGGCGATCCGGATCCGGCAAGAGATCCTGGCTTGCTTCGTCGGCTCCGCCTCCTTGCAACGACGCTTGGCGATAGTCTGAAGGAGGATGGCCTAGTAGTCGAGGAAGCTGCGCAGCTTGCGCGAACGGCTGGGGTGCTTGAGCTTGCGCAGGGCCTTCGCCTCGATCTGGCGAATGCGCTCGCGGGTGACCGAGAACTGCTGACCGACCTCTTCGAGGGTGTGGTCGGTGTTCATGCCGATGCCGAAACGCATGCGCAAGACGCGCTCTTCGCGCGGGGTGAGGCTGGAGAGCACGCGGGTG
Organism: Rhodospirillales bacterium; assembly: GCA_016793925.1. GTDB lineage: Bacteria > Pseudomonadota > Alphaproteobacteria > Rhodospirillales > Defluviicoccaceae > JAEULH01. Next base: position 62,388 of record JAEULH010000100.1, read on the forward strand.
GTCGTTTCGCGCAGGTTGCCCTGGATGGCGGCGTCCAGCGGCTGGACCGCGTTCTTGTCCTCGATGAAGTCGCCGAGGTGGCTGTCCTCCTCGTCGCCGATGGGCGTCTCCAGCGAGATCGGCTCCTTGGCGATCTTGAGGACCTTGCGGACCTTCTCCAACGGCATCGACAGCTTCTCGGCAAGCTCCTCGGGCGTCGGCTCGCGACCGATCTCGTGGAGCATCTGCCGGGACGTGCGGACCAGCTTGTTGATGGTCTCGATCATGTGCACGGGAATGCGGATCGTCCGCGCCTGGTCGGCGATCGAGCGGGTGATCGCTTGACGGATCCACCAGGTCGCGTAGGTCGAGAACTTGTAGCCGCGGCGGTACTCGAACTTGTCGACGGCCTTCATCAGGCCGATGTTGCCTTCCTGGATCAGGTCGAGGAATTGCAGCCCGCGGTTGGTGTATTTTTTTGCAATCGAAATGACGAGGCGAAGGTTGGCCTCGATCATCTCCTTCTTCGCTTTGCCCGCTTCGCGCTCGCCTTTCTGTACGGTGGCGACGATGCGGCGGAGCTCGGCGACCGGCAGCCCGGCGTCGTGCGAGATCTTGGCAATCTGCCCGCGGAGGGCCTCGATGTCCTGGCAATGGCGGGTGGCGAACACGCTCCATTGGCGGCGGGGGAGGCGACAGACCCGGTCAAGCCATTCCGGTTCGAGTTCGTAGCCGCGGTAGTGCTCGAGAAACTCGTCGCGCTTGAGCGCGCAGTCCAGGGCCAGGCGCATGAGCCGGCCCTCCAGGCTGATCAGCCGGCGGTTGAGCTCGTAGAGCTGGAGGACAAGTTCCTCGATCCGGGCATTGTTGAGCCGGACTTCCTCCATCAGCGTGATCAACTCGCGGCGGAGCTTGACGTAGCGCTTTTCCAGCGCCGGCTTGACCTCGCCGTGACGTTGAAGCGCATCGATGCGCTGCATTTGCAGCTTGTGCAGCCGGCCGTAGGTGATCGCGATCTGCTCGAAGGTCTCGATCACCTGCGGCTGCAAAGCGCCTTCCATCGCCGCCAGCGAGACGCTGTGCTCCTCGCCGTCGAGATCCTCGCCGTCGTCGTCGCCGCGCGCCAATTCGGCCTCGCGGCCGTTGGCCTCATCGCCGAGCCCGTCGGCGTCGTTCGCACTGTCCGCTTCGTCGCTTGTCTGAGCCGCGCCGGTTTCATCGCCCGCCCGGGGCGCCGTCTGCGTCGAAGCCTGGCCGGGCGCAGGTTCGGGGTCGGGCACCAGCGCGATCAGGCCATGGCTGTTGCCGTTGGCGGCGTTGACGGGGGGCTCGCCGCCGAGCTCGCCCGCCTGATCCATGGCCTGATCCGCGGCCTTGTCCGCGCCCGCTTCACCGGGCGCCGTGCCGGCGTACGTCGCCTCGAGATCGATGACGTCGCGCAACAGCAGCCGGCCCTCGCACAGCGCGTCATGCCAGAAGACGATCGCCCGCATCGTCAGCGGGCTCTCGCAGATCGCGCCGATCATCATCTCGCGGCCGGCTTCGATCCGCTTGGCGATGGCGATCTCGCCCTCGCGCGAGAGCAGCTCGACATTCCCCATCTCGCGCAAATACATGCGGACCGGGTCATCGGTGCGGCCGAGCTCGCTTTCATCGACATTGCCGCTGGGGGTCTCGACGTCGGCGACTTCGGCGTCTGCCGGCGCCGCGGCGTCGTCCTGCTCCTCGGCCTCGACGACGCTGATGCCAATCTCCGACAGCATCGCCATGGTGTCCTCGATCTGCTCGGACGAGACCTGTTCGGGCGGCAGCGCGGCGTTCAGCTCGTCGTAGGTGACGTAGCCGCGCTCCTTGCCGCGCGTAATCATCCGCTTGACGCCCGCGCCCAGCGAGTCGAGAAGCGGCCCGTCCGTCTGCTCTGTCTTCGTATCCGTAGCCTCGGCGACGCTTTGCGCTTTAATTGACATCTATCCCCCGCCGCTAACGTTCACTCGCACAACAGGAACAACCGCACCGCACGGACTGTTGCGCGGCACCCACACCATTGATCGTTCGACGACAGCCAACCCTTTGTCGGAAGCCCGATATCCAGCCCTCTGTGTCGGCCGACACCGCCGGCCCGCTTTCACTGCACTGCCAGCCCCCATCGCGAGCGACATTCGATCGCCCGGCGGGGACCACCTATGCTGTTACAACACAATGGTCTCAGATCCCGAAACCATGACGGACGCCCACGCACGACCGCTTCAACGCGAGACAATGCCGATCTATCGCGGACCGAAGAGTTGCCCAACTTCAGGTAGCGTCGAGCGCTTTCTCCGTCAAGGTCAAGACGGCGATGCGTTTCGCAGCCGTCCGAGCCGAAGACACCCGCAAGCCACACTGCCGGTTCGATCACGCCTCGTCGTCTCCCTCTTCGAGTGCGGCCCGCTTCAAAAGCTGGCGGCGACGCATGGCCTCGTCGGACTCGGCTGCCGCGCCTGCGCCGTCGTCATCGCCGCCCCGCTCGGCGGCCGCGCGAAGGACGGCGAGGTTTTCTCGCCAGAGCGCCTCCAGATCTTCGCTCGACGCCTCGCGGCAGAGGGCGCGATGGTGGGCGAGCAGAGGATCGGCGAGGACCTCGGTCACCTGATCGCCATGGCCGCGGCTGCGCAAGGCGGCTGCCAGTTCGGTATGGGAGAGATCCGCATCGCTCGCCAGGACGTCGACGAGGGCCTGACGCAGCCGCTCCGATCCCGCCTCGGAAAACGTCAACGAGCCCAATGCTTCTTCCGCCTGCGCATAGAACGGCGGGTTGTTGAGCAGGCAGGCGAGCAATGTCCGCTCCGCCACCGCAAGCGCGGACGGCGGCCGCACCCGTGGCCCGCCGCTGGCCACCGGCGGCGGCTCCTCCCAACGTCCCCGCCATGGCGGCGAAAAACCGCGAGCCTGGCGCACGGGTCGTCGCTCGCGCTGCCACAACCGGTTGCGGAAGTCGCGCAGGAAGTGGGCGCGGACGTCCGGGTCGCCGACACGTTCCAGGCGGCGGCGAAGACGCGCCTCGACGGCGGCGCGGTCCTCCGGCGAGAACGTCGTCACCCCGCCGGTTTCCATCCACAGAACGACGTCCGACAAGGCCACCGCTTCGGTAAAGGCTCGGTCGAGGAACTGCCGAGGGTAGCGCCGTGCGACGCCGTCGGGATCGTCGCCCGTGTCGGTTGCGAGAAAGGCGAAGCGAAGTCCGATCCCGGCGCGCAGGAGCGGCAACGCGCGTTCGGCGGCCCGCATTGCCGCCCGGCGGCCGGCGCGGTCCGGATCGAAACACAGGATCGGTTCGGGAACGAGCCGCCAGAGCAGACGCAACTGGTCCTCGGTCAGGGCCGTGCCCAGAGGCGCCACGGCATGATCGATACCGGTCCTGGCCAACCCGATGACATCCATGTAGCCCTCGACGACGATGATCGTGCGCCGCCGCCGCGCCGCCTCGCCGGCGAGGGCAAGGCCGTAGAGGAGCCGGCCCTTGTGGAAAACCTCGGTCTCGGCGGTGTTGAGGTATTTTGGCTGGGCGTCGCCGAGGCTCCGCCCGCCGAAGCCGAGAATCCGGCCCTGCGCATCGGCAATGGGAAACATCACCCGGTTGCGGAAGCGGGGGTACGGCGGCCGGCCGCTGTCGTCGCCGCGAACCAGCAGCCCCGCCGCCACCATGATCTCGTCGGAGAAGCCGTCGCGCCGCAAGGCCGCCCGCAGTCCCCCTCCGTCCGCGGCATAGCCCAGGCGGAAGCGGCCGATCAGCTCGCGGCCGAGATCGCGCGAGCGGACGTAGGCGAGCGCGTCCCGGCCGTCCGTGGCCCTGAGCGCCGCTTCGAAACATTGCGTCGCCGCCTCGTTGACGGCGTACAACCGCGCGCGTTGATCGTCCTCCGGTCGGCGGACCTTGTCTTCATCGGGTACGGAGAGACCGGCGAGCGCGGCGAGCGAGGCGACGGCGTCGCGAAACTCGAGCCGGTCCGCCTGCATGACGAAATCGATGGCCGAGCCGTGGGCACCGCAGCCGAAGCAATGATAGAAGCCCTTCTGTTCGTTGACCGTGAACGAGGGGGTCTTTTCCTGGTGGAACGGGCACAGGCCGAGATGTTCGCGGCCTTTGCGGGTCAGGGCGACCCGTCTTGCGACGATCGAAACGAGATCGACCCTGGCTTTCAGTTCCTCGAGGAACTCCGCAGGGATGGCCATGCCGAAAAGCGGCGGCCGGTCAGGTGCGCGGGTGGCGACGGCGCCGGATCGCGCGGATCATGTCAGTTGGCCTTTGACCCTGGTTCCCGCTCTGGAAAAGTCCATCCGCCCCTGGTAGCGCTCCCTCAGGACCGCCATGACGCGGCCCATGTCCTTGAGGTTCTTGGCCTCGATCTCGGCGATCACGGCGACGACTGCATCCTCGACCTCCGCCTCGCTCATTTGCGGCGGCATGAACTGCTCGATCACGGTGATCTCTTCGGCTTCCTGCTGGGCCAGGTCGGGCCGATTGCCGCTCTCGTAGTGGCGAATGCTCTCGTGCCGCTGCTTGACCATGGAATGGAGCAGGGCGACGATCTGTTCGTCGCTCAGCCCGGCCAGGTTGCCCTTGCTGCGCTCGGCGATGTCGCGATCGCGAAGCGCCGCAAGGATCAGCCGTAGCGTCGACGTGGCCCGCTGATCGCGGGCCAAGGTCGCCCCTTTCAGCGCCTCTTCTAGGCGGCCGCGCACGTTGATCCTCCTTACAGAAATCGACGTTCCTCCTTACAGAATTCGACCGGAGTCTATACGACGGCGAAGGCGCGACTACCAGATAGTTGCAAGACGATGAACGCGCCGGCGGCCAGGCCGGTGGCCTGCCGGCCGCCCCGGCGGGGTTGACGGCCATCGCGAATGCGCTTATGTCCGGCCGAGTCCTGGATGATCCAACCTCTTTGGCGCGCGGCCTTGCTCTCATCCGATCCGCCCTGTGCGACAGCGCTATCGCTGGAAGGTTTCGGCCGCCATGGTTGATCTTACGCCCGACCTCGAAGCGGTCGCCCGGCGCGATCTCGGCCAGGTGCGCCCGCCCGCCGGCTGCAACGCCGCGCTGGTTCTTGAAGACGGCGCCACGTTCTGGGGACAGGGCATCGGCGCAACCGGCGTCGCGATCGGCGAGATCTGCTTCAACACCTCGATTACCGGCTACCAGGAGATCATGACCGATCCGTCCTACGCCGGGCAGATCGTCACCTTCACGTTTCCGCACATCGGCAATGTCGGGGTCAACCGCGAGGACATCGAAAGCGTGGCGCCGGCTGCGCGCGGCTGCATCCTGCGCGCGCCGATTACGGAACCCGCGAACTGGCGCGCGGCCGGGCATTTCGCCGCCTGGCTGACGTCCAACGATCGCGTCGGCATCACCGGCGTCGATACCCGGCGGCTGACGCGGCGGATCCGCGACGGCGGCGCGCCGAAAGGGGTGCTGATCCACGCGCCCGGAGAGGCGTTGATCGACGTAACGGCGCTGCGTTTCATGGCCGATCGCTGGCCCGGGCTCGAAGGCATGGATCTGGCGCAGGAGGTCATGTGCCAGCAGACCTACGCCTGGGACGAGACGACCTGGGCGTTGGAGCAAGGCTACGGCCGGCAGTGCGCGCCCCGCTACCACGTCGTCGCGGTCGACTACGGAGCCAAGCGCAACATTCTGCGCTGCCTGGCCGCCTCCGGTTGCCGGGTCACCGTCGTACCGGGAACCGCCGATCTCGACGATATCGTCCGCCATCAGCCGGACGGGGTCTTCCTGTCGAACGGCCCCGGCGATCCGGCGGCGACCGGCGCCTATGCCGTCCCGGTGATCCGAGGTCTGCTCGAGCGCGGCACGCCGATCTTCGGCATCTGCCTCGGCCATCAGCTCCTCGCCCTCGCCCTGGGTGCGAAGACGTACAAGCTTCGCCTCGGCCATCGCGGCGCCAACCAGCCGGTCAAAAACCTCGAGACCGGTCGGGTAGAGATCACCAGCCAGAACCACGGCTTCGCGGTCGACCGCAAGACCCTCCCGGCGCATGTGATCGAGACCCACATCTCCCTATTCGACGGTACCAACGAAGGGTTCCGGGTTGACGGTCTGCCCGCGTTCGCCGTGCAATACCATCCCGAGGCGTCGCCGGGTCCCCAGGACAGCCATTACCTCTTCGATCAGTTTGTCCGCGTGATGACGTCCCAGCGCCGCTAGCTCGCCGGCGCCAGCACCGCCTTGGCGCCGCGCCCTGCGGACCGTGCGGCGAAGGGCGGCGCGCGGACCCGATTGAACAGGTCCATTGAACAGGTCTGGCCATTTCCATGCCGAAGCGCACCGACATCCACTCGATCCTGATCATCGGCGCCGGGCCCATCGTCATCGGCCAGGCCTGTGAGTTCGACTATTCCGGCACCCAGGCCTGCAAGGCGCTCAAGCAGGAGGGCTACCGCGTCATTCTCGTCAACTCCAACCCGGCGACGATCATGACCGACCCGGGCATGGCCGACGCCACCTACGTCGAGCCGATCAACCCGATGACGATCGAGAAGATCATCGCCCGCGAACGGCCGGACGCGGTACTGCCGACGATGGGCGGCCAGACGGCGCTGAACGTGGCGCTGGAACTGGAAAAGTCCGGCGCGCTCGGCCGCTACGGCGTCGAGATGATCGGAGCGAAGTCGGCCGTCATCGCCAAGGCGGAAGATCGCCAACTGTTCCGCGACGCCATGGCCGCCATCGGCCTGGCGTGCCCGCTCAGCCGCGTCGTGCGTTCGCTCGATGAGGCGCGCGGCGTGCTGCAGGAGCTCGGCCTGCCGCTGATCGTCCGCCCGTCGTTCACGCTCGGCGGCACCGGCGGCGGCATCGCCTACAACAACGCAGAGTTTGAAATGATCGTTGCCGGCGGCCTCGCCGCGTCGCCGGCGCAGCAGGTCCTCATCGAAGAATCGGTTCTCGGCTGGAAGGAGTTCGAGATGGAGGTCGTCCGCGACTGCGCGGACAACTGCATCATCGTCTGCTCGATCGAGAACGTCGATCCGATGGGCGTGCACACCGGCGATTCGATCACCGTGGCCCCGGCGCTGACGCTGACCGACAAGGAATACCAGCTGATGCGCAATGCTTCGATCGCGGTGCTGCGCGAGATCGGGGTCGATACCGGCGGCTCGAACGTGCAGTTCGCGATCAATCCCGACAACGGCCGCATGGTCGTCATCGAGATGAACCCGCGCGTCTCGCGATCCTCGGCCTTGGCTTCCAAGGCGACGGGATTCCCCATCGCGAAGATCGCCGCAAAGCTTGCCGTCGGCTACCGCCTCGATGAACTCGGCAACGACATCACCGGCGCCACCCCGGCGTCGTTCGAGCCGACCATCGACTACGTCGTCACCAAGATCCCCCGCTTCACCTTCGAGAAATTCCCGGGCGCGGAACCGATCCTGACGACGTCGATGAAGTCCGTCGGCGAGGCCATGGCCATCGGCCGCTGCTTTGCCGAATCGCTGCAAAAAGGGCTGCGCTCGATGGAGACCGGGCTGAGCGGCCTGAACGAGGTCGACCTCGGAGTTTCGCGAGAAGAGGTTCTCGCGGCCCTGACCTCGGCCCGCCCCGACAGGGTGCTGGTTATCGCCCAGGCCTTTCGCGACGGCCTGAGCGTCAACGAGGTCTATGCCTCCTGCCGCTACGACAAGTGGTTCCTGAATCAGGTCAAGATGCTCGTCGATTGCGAGGCCGAGGTCCGGCTTCACGGCCTTCCCGGCGATATCGCCTCGATGCTGCGGTTCAAATCGCTCGGCTTCTCCGACCAGCGCCTGGCCGAGCTGTCCGGCAAGACCGCCGCGGAAGTGGCCCTGCGCCGGCGCGTCCTGGGCGTCGCCCCCGTCTACAAGCGCGTCGACACCTGCGCCGCCGAGTTTCCCAGCCAGACCTCGTACATGTACTCGAGCTACGAGCCGCAGGCCGGCGAGCCGGCCGAATGCGAGGCGGCGCCTTCGGACCGGACCAAGGTCGTGATCCTCGGCGGCGGGCCCAACCGTATCGGCCAGGGGATCGAGTTCGACTACTGCTGCGTTCACGCCGCCTACGCTCTGCGCGAGGCGGGCTATGAAGCGATCATGGTCAACTGCAACCCTGAAACGGTTTCGACCGACTACGATACCTCCGACCGCCTCTATTTCGAGCCGCTCACCGACGAGGATGTGATCGCCCTGATCGACGTCGAGCGCTCCCGCGGCCAGCTTCTCGGCGTCATTGTCCAACTCGGCGGGCAGACGCCGCTCAAGCTGGCGACGGCGCTGGCCAAGGCCGGGATCCCGATCCTCGGCACCTCGCCGGACGCCATCGACCTGGCCGAAGATCGCGAACGCTTCCAGGTGCTTTTGCAAAAGCTCGGGCTGCGCCAGCCGGCCAACGGCATCGCCCGCTCGGCCGCCGAAGCCGAGCGCGTCGCCGGCGACATCGGCTATCCCGTGGTCATGCGCCCGTCCTATGTCCTCGGCGGTCGGGCGATGGAGATCATCCACAACCGCGAGGCCCTGCATCGCTACATCTCCCACGCGGTCCAGGTGTCCGGCGACAAGCCGGTACTGCTCGATTCCTACCTTCAGGATGCGATCGAGGTCGACGTCGACGCCCTCGCCGACGGGACCGACATCTTCGTCGCCGGCATTATGCAGCACATCGAGGAAGCCGGGATCCACTCCGGCGACTCCGCCTGCTGCCTGCCGCCGCATTCGCTTTCGCCCGAAGCCATCGCAGAAATCGAACGCGAGACCGCGGCGCTGGCGCGCGCGCTCGGCGTCGTCGGGCTGATGAACGTGCAGTTCGCGATCAAGGACGGCGATATCTACGTCCTCGAGGTCAATCCGCGGGCCAGCCGCACCGTTCCGTTCGTTGCCAAGGCGACCGGCGTTCCGGTCGCGAAGATCGCTGCCCGGGTGATGGCCGGCGAGCGGCTGGCGGCTTTCGAGCTGACCGCTCGAAGGGCGCTCGCCCATGTTTCGGTCAAGGAGGCCGTCTTCCCCTTCGCCCGGTTCCCGGGCGTCGACATCATTCTCGGACCGGAGATGAAATCGACCGGCGAGGTCATGGGCATCGGCTCCGACTTCAGCAGCGCCTTCGCCAAGTCCCAACTCGGCGCCGGGGCGAGGCTGCCCGGCGGCGGCGCCGTTTTCATCTCCGTCAAGGACAAGGACAAGGAGGCCGCCGCGCAGCTTGCCGCTCGCCTCGTCCGGCTCGGCTTCGTCCTGACGGCGACCGACGGGACCGCCGCCCATCTGGCGCAAACCGGGCTCGAGGTCCGGCGGGTCAACAAGGTCATGCAGGGGCGGCCGCACTGCGAAGACGCGATCATCAATGGCGATGTCCATCTCGTCATCAACACCACCGAAGGCGCGCAGGCCATCCGCGACAGCTTCTCCATTCGACGCTCGGCCTTGATGAAGAACGTCCCGCACTACACCACCATCGCCGGCGCTGCGGCGGCAGTGGACGCGATCGAGGCGCTGCTCGCCGGCGACGGACTTGATGTCGCACCGCTCCAGTCCTACTTCCCCGTTTTTGCCTGAACGCCTATAAGGTGTCGCCCGGCTTTTCGGACGGACGCCCGGCGTTTTTGCGGGCAGACGCCCGACCATCGACGAGACGAGGCTGATTGCATGGAAAAAATTCCGATGACGCCCGAGGGGCTGACCCAGCTCGAACAGGAGCTGCGTCGGCTTCGCAGCCAGGAACGTCCTGCGGTCATTCGCGCGCTGGCGGAGGCGCGCGAGCATGGCGATCTTTCGGAGAATGCCGAATATCACGCTGCGCGCGAGCGGCAGAGCTTTATCGAAGGCCGAATCGCCGAGCTCGAGGACATCATCAGCCGCGCGGAGCCGATCGACACCTCGCACATGAACGACGACGTCATTCGCTTCGGCGCGACGGTTCTGCTCGCTGACGAGGATACCGAGGAGGAATCGACCTACCGGATCGTCGGCAGCCATGAGGCCGACGCCGGCGCCGGTCGCCTCTCCATCACCTCGCCGCTGGGCCGGGCGCTGATCGGCAAGCACCTGGGCGACATCGTCGAAGTGACCACGCCCAGGGGCTACAAGTCCTACGAGGTCGTGAACATCGCCTATGGCTGAGCCGAGCAGCCGGTCGAAACCCGAATCGGTGGTGCGACCCTTGGCCGAGGATCAGCGCATCGATCTGATCGCCCTGCGGCTGGACGACGTTCTGGTCGATGCCGCGTTCGCTGATTTCCCAGGGCGCTACAGTCGCGGCAAGGTTCGCGACAACTACGACCTGGCCGACGGCCGGCGCATCGTCATCGCCACCGACCGGCAGAGCGCCTTCGACCAGATCCTCGCCGCGGTGCCGTTCAAGGGCCAGATCCTGACCCAGACCGCGCGGTTCTGGTTCGAGCGGACGACCGACATCGTCGCCAACCACGTCATCACCTATCCCGACCCGAACGTCATGCTGGCGCGGACGCTGCGCATGCTGCCGGTCGAGATCGTCGTTCGCGACTATCTGACCGGCACCACCGCGACGTCGATCTTGACGATGTACCAGGCCGGTCGCCGGGAGATGTACGGCGTGCGCCTTCCCGACAACCTGCGCCGACACCAGAAGCTGCCGCGCACGGTGATCACGCCGACCACCAAGGGCGTCGATGGCGATCACGACCTGCCGCTTTCCCCTGCCGACGTGCTCGCCCGAGGCCTTCTCGACCGGGCGCAGTGGGACGAGATCGAAGCCGTGGCGCTGGCGTTGTTCGCCCGTGGGCGCGACGTTGCCGCCGCCAACGGTCTGATCCTCGTCGACACCAAGTACGAATTCGGCGTCGACGCCGACGGCCGGATCGTGCTCGCCGACGAGATCCATACTCCGGACAGCAGTCGCTACTGGCTGGCCGAGAGCTACGAAGCGCGGATGGCCGCCGGCGGCGATCCCGAGAGCCTGGACAAGGACTTCCTTCGCCGCTGGATCATCGAGCGCTGCGACCCCTACCGCGATCCCGTTCCGCCGATACCGCAACGCACCCTGGTCGAGTTCGCCGCCCGCTACATTACCCTCTACGAGACCGTCACCGGATTGCGGTTCCAGCCGCCGGACGACGCCGTCCCGATCCGTGAGCGGGTCCGGCGGAACCTGAGCCGCTGCCTCTGAGCGAAGGCGGCCGGCTGACGGCAGGGTCGCGACCTCACGCCGGTTCCTCTTCCATCTCCCTGTTGTCGCAGGGAATCGGCACCCCCGGCTTGTATTTGGATGTCCTGATCGACAGCGCCGATTTGACGTGGGCGACATGCGGCGCGGGCGTCAGCTTCTCGGTAATGAACTTCTGGTAAGTGTCCCAGTCCTCGGCCACGACCTTGAGCAGGAAGTCCGTCTCGCCGGCCAGCATGTAGCACTCGCGAACCTCGGCCCAGCGGGCGACGAGGCGCTCGAAGCTTTCGAGGTCGGCCTCCGCCTGGCTGTCGAGCCCGACAAGGACGAACACCGAGACGTTGTAGCCGAGCGCGCGGGGTTCGATCTCGGCATGGTAGCCACGGACGTAGCCGGCGTTCTCCAAAGCGCGCACCCGGCGCAGGCACGGCGGCGCCGAGATGCCGGCCCGCCGGGCCAACTCCACGTTGGTGATGCGGCCGTTGGCTTGCAGGTCGTGGAGAATGCGTTGGTCGATCTTGTCCAGTTTTACTCGACGCACGTGATATTTCTCCATTCCTGTCCCTTCGCGCGCAACTATATTACATAGCCGTCGGCGGCTGAGGAAGCGCGATAAGGTCGCGGCGGCGGCGCAGCATCGCTCCGCGTCGGGCTTTGCCGGGCCGACGCGGCGCAGCCGGCGCCGCGCGCCGTCGCGGAGTCTTGTTTGTCTCTGCCGTGGTTCTTATCCTTTCACCAACGGGTTCCGGGCGGCGACTGCGCCGACAGCGACGGGGCGGGGAGAAAATGGCGGAGCGACAAGCGGGCCAGGTCGTAATCCTCGGGTCGGGGCCGGCGGGCTACACCGCCGCCATCTATGCCGCGCGCGCCAACCTTCAGCCGATCCTGATCAAGGGCCTGCAGCCGGGCGGTCAGCTTACCATCACCACCGAAGTCGAGAACTTTCCGGGCTATGCGGATACGGTTCAGGGGCCGTGGATGATGGAGCAGATGGACCGGCAGGCGGCCAAGGTCGGCACCCGCATGGTCGATGACATCGTTGTCGAAGCCGACCTGTCGCGCCGGCCGTTCGTGCTGCGGGGCGACAGCGGCGCAACCTACAGCGCGGAGACGCTCATCATCTGCACCGGCGCGTCGGCGCGCTGGCTGGGGCTGGAGAGCGAGGCGCGGTTCCAGGGCTTCGGCGTCTCGGCCTGCGCCACCTGCGACGGGTTCTTTTACCGCGGCAAGCGCGTCGCCGTCGTCGGCGGCGGCAACACCGCCGTCGAGGAAGCGCTGTTTTTGACCAACTTCGCCGAGAAGGTGACGCTGATCCATCGCCGCGACCAGCTTCGGGCCGAGAAGATCCTGCAACAGCGGCTTTTCCGCCATCCCAGGATCGAGGTCATCTGGGACCATGTGGTCGACGAGATCGTCGGCACCGCCGCGCCGCCCGGCGTCACCGGCGTCGTGCTGCGCCCGACCAAGAGCGGGACCTTGAAGGAGGTTCCGGTCGACGGGGTCTTCATCGCGATCGGGCATACGCCCAATACCCAGTTGTTCCGCGGCCAGGTGACGATGGATTCCGAGGGCTACATTCTCACCGTGCCGGACAGCACCGCGACCAATGTGGCGGGCGTCTTCGCCGCCGGCGACGTTCAGGACAAGATCTTCCGCCAGGCCGTCACCGCCGCCGGGACCGGCTGCATGGCTGCGCTGGAGGCCGAGCGTTTTCTGACGGAACAGGAGGAAGTCGCGGACGCCGCGGCCTGAGAGGCCGCGCCGCCGGAGCGTGTGCCGCCCCTTCAGGGGGCAAGCAAAGAACCCCGCGAAAGACGAGAACGGGGGCGCGAAGGACACAACGGGGAAACGCATGGACTGGGACAAGCTGCGCATCTTTCAGGCTGTCGCGGAGGCGGGGAGCTTCACCCATGCCGGCGATTCCCTGAACCTGAGCCAATCGGCGGTCAGCCGCCAGGTTGGATCGCTTGAGGAAAGCCTTCAGATCCCGCTGTTTCATCGCCACGCCCGGGGCCTGGTCCTGACCGAGCAGGGCGAGATCCTGTTCAAGGCGGCGCGCGAGGTCTTGGCCAAGCTCAACATGGTCGAGGCGCGGATCAGCGAGAGCCGCGAGCGGCCGCAGGGCCCGCTCAAGGTGACGACGACCATCGCCTTCGGCTCGGTCTGGCTGGCGCCCAGGCTCAAGGAGTTCCTCGAGGGCTATCCGGATATCGAAGTCTCGCTGATGCTGTCCGACAACGAGGTCGACCTGTCGATGCGCGAGGCCGATGTCGCCATCCGCCTGACCCCGCCGACCCAGTCGGATCTGGTTCAGCGCCGGCTGATGGTCCTGCGCTACCACCTGTTCGCGGCGCCGAGCTATCTGCACAAGATGGGCATGCCGCGCAGGCTCGAGGACCTCGACCATCACCGCCTCGTCGTCTTCGGCGAGGACGCCAAGCCGCCCGTGCCCAACCTGAACTGGCTCCTCGAAGCCGGCGTCGCCAACGGCGAGAAGCGCAAGGCCTACCTCAAGGTCAACAGCACCTACGGGATTTTCCGGGCGGTGCAGAGCGGTATCGGGATCGGCGCGCTGCCGCACTACCTCAACCAGGAGACGGGCAATCTGGTCGAGGTTCTGCCCGAGTTGCGCGGCCCCGACGTCGACGTTTTTTTCGTCTACCCGGACGAGCTGCGCAGTTCGAACCGCATCGCCGTCTTTCGAGACTTCATCGTCCGCAAGATCGAAGATCTGAGCGGCTGAGGCCGTCGGCGGGTCCCGACCCTCTCCCTCGGGGAGAAGGGAGACCCGCCTCTGCGGGCGGGTGAGGGGGAATGCCACGGTGCGTCCCGCGACGCCGACACCCGCGTCGCTCGCGGTCGCGCTGAGCGCCATGGGTCAGCCCGGGGAGATGCTTGGCGTCCTGTTGACATCCGCAGGCCGTTGCAGCCATTATCCGGCCTGCGGGAGGGGCCGGCCGCGCCGACGCCCACCAATCTGCCATTCTTGGGGCCGTAGCTCAGCTGGGAGAGCGTCGCGTTCGCAATGCGAAGGTCAGGGGTTCGACTCCCCTCGGCTCCACCACCATCCATGTCGCCAGAGTATCCGCGCTCCACGCTGCCGCTTGGCGACGCTGCAGGCGTCGCTCGCTCGTCGGACGGATCGCCGGCTACGCCTCGAGCCAGGCATCCAGCGCCGGGGCAAGGTCCTCGAACGGGCGGTAGCCGACGGTCAGCGCCCTGAGCCCGTTCGCGTCGCCGACGACGACCGCCGGAAAGCCGGAGATGCCAAGCGCCCGGGTCAGGCGGAAGTCGGCGAGGGTCGCCTCGGCGATCTCGGCCGCGGCGTACACTGTCGCAAAGGCTTGGGCATCGCCGCACAACGGCTCGGCCAGGGCCGCCAGAGTGGTTGCGTCGGTGACATCGCGACCCTCGACGTAGAAGGCCCGCTGCAGAGCGGCCAGATACGCGAAGGTCTGCTCAGGCGCCAGGTTGCGCATGGCGACCGCCGCGCGGCAGGCCGGGCCGGTGTCGTAGACGAAGCCGTCGCGGTCGAAAAAGTCGAAGTTGAAGGGCTGGCCGGTCGCCGCTTGCACATGCTCCCAGTGGCCGCGCACGGCGGCCTTGAGGTTCGCGTCCATGGCCGCTGTCATGCCTGCGCGTAAACCGCCGACGACGAGGCGCACCGGCGCCTGGTCGCCGCTCTTGGCGCGGACCCGGGCGCGGATCCGGGCGATCACGGGCGAGAATCCCCAGCACCACGAACACATCGGGTCGGCGAAGTAGAACAGTCGCTTGTCGACCGGCGCGTCGTCAGCCCCCTGCATCGGCCTCGCGCACCAGCAGCAGCGAACAGGGCGCGCGTTCGACGATTCGGCGCACGCCTTGCGCGTCGAGCAGTCCGGTCGGCACCACCAGCAGGCCGGCGCGGCGGGTGCGCGCGATCGCCAGCAATTCGTCGAGGCCCGCTCTCGTCACCTGGAAGATCGTGCCGCCGCTTCCGGTCCGCGCGAGAAGCTCGCCGACCGCCCGGCGCTGGCTCTCGACATCCTCGATCCGGGCAGCGAGCACCGCGACCTCGATGGTGCCGTCACCGCCGCCGATTTCGGCGGCGGCGGCGAGGCCGCTGGCGGCCGCGGCGCTTCCGTCATAGGCGACGAGCAGCGGGCCGCCCGGGGCCGCGGCCCGACGCGCCACCAGCACGAAACGAGCGGCGCCTTCGCACAGCGCGGTCAGGACGGCCGCGCTCGGCGTTCCGGGCGCCATGATTGATGCAGCCGGGCGGCCGCGCCAGCCGATGATGACGAGATCCGCCGGCGCAGCCGTGCTCTGGATTTCGGGAATGATCCGGCCGCGGCGGATTTCGAAGGTCGAGCGGACCCGCTGACGCGCCGCCGCCCGTTCGACGGCCTGACGGGTGCGCGCGAGCTGAGCCTTGAGGGCCGTCTTCAGCAGACCGGCGCCCATTTGCCGAGCCCCCGCCGAGAGCGTACCCATGGTCGTGATGCCGGTATGCTCGGCGAGCCGGGCAAGGTCGATGTCCTCGATGAACAGACCGAACAACTCGGTGCGCAGCCGGGCGGCGAAGGCGGCGGCCGCCTCGACCGCGGCCGGATCCTCGTTGCTGGCTCCGTCGAAGGCGACGACGACCCGGCGGAACCGGGCCGAAGCCGGGCGCGGCGGCGTCGGGATCATGACCGCCGCTCCTTCTCGTCGCCTTTCTTGCCGGCGCCGCGGCGATCCTCGCGCGCAAGGCGTCGCGCCGTGGCGGCAAACCGCCCCAGGCGCAGCGCGACCGCGCGGTTCACCGAGCCGATGGGAAACGCCCCGGCGTCGTCGGCCTGGCCCGCGGCGACGCCGGTCAGGATCTCGATGCCCTGGTCGACGGTTTCGACGGCGTAGACCGCGAAGCGGCCGGCCGCACAGGCCTCGACCACATCGGCGCGCAGCATCAGGTGCTTGACGTTGGCGGCCGGGATCAGCACGCCCTGGTCGCCGGTCAGCCCGCGCGCGGCGCAGACGTCGAAGAAGCCCTCGATCTTCTCGTTGACCCCGCCGATGGCCTGGACGCGGCCGGTCTGGTCGACGGACCCGGTGACGGCCAACGACTGGCGAATGGGGATCTCGGCAAGGGCCGAGATCAGCGCGTAGAGCTCGGCGGACGAGGCGCTGTCGCCGTCGACGCCGCCGTAGGACTGTTCGAAGACCAGGCTTGCCGACAGCGACAGGGGCCTGTCCGCGGCGTAGCGGGTGGCGAGGAAAGAGGAAAGGATGAGCACCCCCTTGGAGTGCAGCGGCCCGCCCAGCGCGACCTCGCGCTCGATATCGACGACTTCGCCCTTGCCGAGGCGGACCCGACAACTGATGCGGCTGGGCCTGCCGAAGGCGAAGTGGTTGAGCTGGATGACGGCGAGGCCGTTGATCTGGCCGACGCGGGCTCCGGTGGTCTCGATGACGATCGTCTGCCGGCGGATCTCCTCCTGGATCCGCTCGCGGAGGCTGTCGGAGCGGTAGATCCTGGCGGCGATGGCGGCGTCGACATGGTCGGCCGTCGCCACGTCGGCCTTGGCCTGGCCGGCCCAGTAGTCGGTCTCGCGAACCAGATCGTCCAGCGTACCCATGTGCGTCGACAGCTTCGCGGCGTCGCCGGCGTTGCGCGCGCTCTGCTCGACGACCCGGGCCACCGCCGAACGGTCGAAGGGTCGAACGCCGGCGGACCGGACGAGGCCGCGGATCAGCCGAGCGTAGCGGGCGGTGTTGCCGTTGCCACGATCCATGCGGACGCCGAAGTCGGCGGCGACGCGAAACAGCTCCGAGAACTCCGGATCGTTCAGCGCGAGCAGGTAGTAGAGCATCGGATCGCCGAGGAGAACGACCTTGACGTCGAGCGGGATCGGCTCGGGTTCGAGCGTTGTCGTGGCCGTCCAGCCGAGGGATTCGGCCGGCGATTCGATGCGGATGCAGCGCGAGCGCAGCGCCCGCTTGAAGGTCTCGTAGGCGTAGGGTTGAAGCAGGAGCTTGCGCGCATCGACGATCAGGCAGCCGCCGTTGGCGCGGTGGAGCGCCCCGGGCTTGATCAGGGTGAAGTCGGTGACGAGGGTTCCGAACTGGGCGAGGTGCTCGATCCGGCCAACCAGGCTCGGCTGGGTCGGGTGGTCCTCGTAGATCACCGGCGCGCCCTGGCCGTCGTCGTCGCCGCGATGATCCTGGGCGACCAGGACGTTGACCCGGTAGCGGCGAAACTCGCCGGCGGCTGCGGCCTGCGCCCGCTCCGCCGCCGCCAGAATCTGCGGACCCGGCTGCTGCTCCTGGGGCAGGAAGTCGTCGGCGTTCTCGATCACGTCGTCGCGCACGGCGTCAAGGTGCTGCAAAACCGCCGGATAATCCGCCCACTTCTTCTTGAACTCGTCGATGGAAAGGCTCACCGCGTACATCGTCGTCTCGCGATTGAGACTCCTGATCTCCTCGCGCTGCTGCCTTTCCCAACCCGGCACCTCGCGCAGGAACGCCTCCAGCTCCTTTTGCAGAGCCTCCGAAGCAGTCGCACGCTGTCGCTTTTCGTCGGCCGAAAGCTCCTCGAACTCCTTCGGCCCGAGCACCTCGCCGTTCCTGGTCGGAGCCAGCGCAAGGCCCACGGGGGTGCGGATGATCGCGACATCGCGCTCGCGGGCGCGGGCCTGAAGGGCGTTGAAGGCTTCCTCCTGGCGCTCCTTGAACTGCTCCTGGATGATCCCCTTGCGGTTCCGGTACTCGTCGCTTTCGAAGGTCGCCGGGATGGCGTGGCGCAACTCGTCGATCAGTCGCTCGCTGTCGTCATGGAACGGGCGCGCCCTGCCGGCCGGGAGCTGCATCGACCGCGGGCGATGCGGCTCGGCGAAGTTGTGCACGTAGCACCAGTCGGGGGGCACCGCCCAGCCGGCGGCGATGCGCTCGGCATAGCCGCGAACGAAGCTGTACTTGCCGGTGCCGGCCGGGCCGAAGGCGAAGAGGTTGTAGCCGGCGTGGCGCATGCCCATGGCGAAGCGCACGGCCTCCGCCGCGCGGTCCTGACCGATCGCCTCGTCGAGCGGCTCCAGGTCGTCCGTCGTTTCGAAATCGAGCGCGTTCTCGTCGCATGGCGTGAACAGCGCCGCCGGCGGCAGCCGCGCCGCGTCCGCCGTCGCTCTCGCCGCCGCGTCGACGGTCCGGGCGATGTCGTTCATGGCTGCTCCTCGATGGCTTCCATGTCTTCATCGCTCATCCCGAAATGGTGACCGATTTCGTGGATCAGGACGTGGCGGACGAGATCGGCCAGATCCTCGCCGGTCTCGCACCAGTAGTCGAGAATAGGCCGGCGGTAGAGAAAGACCATGTCGACATCCTGCGACGACACCGAGATGCTCTTGTTGTTCAGCGAGACGCCGCGGTAGAGGCCGAGAAGCTCGTAGGGGCTTTCGAGGTCCATTTCGTCCGCCGTCTCTTCGTCGACGAAGTCTTCGACCCGGATGACCAGGCCGGCGGCATGGAGGCGAAGCTCTTCGGGGATGGTGGCGAGCGCAAGGCGGGCCAGGGCCTCGATGTCCCCGAGATCGGGCGGTGACGAGTGGGCCGGATGCATGTGGGCCACCCTATATCCACTCTCGGGAGCCGCCAAGGGCGTAACTTCGGCAGGAGCGCGCACATCGCGCCGCAATGGCGGCAACAGCAGCAACGATAGAGGGGTAGAGCCATGGCGGAGAGATTGACCGGCGATGCTCGGCGGAGCGCATTGCGCGACCTCCCACATTGGACGGAAGTCGATGGCAGGGACGCCATCGCTCGTTCCTTCCAGTTCAAAACGTTCAACCAGGCCTTCGGTTTCATGACCCGCGTCGCATTGATGGCCGAAAGGCTGGACCATCACCCGGAGTGGTTCAACGTCTACAACCGCGTTGAGGTGACGCTCGCGACCCACGACGCCGGCGGCCTGACCGCCCGCGACATCAAGCTTGCCGCCTTCATCGACAAGGCCGCCGCGGCGGCCGAGGCCGCTACTTCGGCGGCATCCTGAGCGCGCCGTCGAGGCGGACGACGGCGCCGTTGAGCATGACGTTGCCGATTATGTGCATGACAAGCTCCGCGAACTCGACCGGTTCGCCGAGCCTGGACGGGAACGGCACCGCTTCGCCGAGGTGGCGCAGAGCGTCCGCGGGCAGTCCCTGCAGCATCGGCGTGGCGAAGGTGCCCGGTGCGATCGTCAGCACCCGGATGCCGTGGCGGGCGAGCTCGCGCGCCGCCGGCAGGGTCAGGGAGACGACGCCGCCCTTGGACGCGGCGTAGGCCGCCTGGCCGATCTGCCCCTCGAACGCGGCGATCGAGGCGGTGTTGATGATGACCCCGCGCTCGCCCGTCGCCAGCGGCGGCAGATCGCACATCCGCGCAGCCGCCAGGCGGAGAATGTTGAAGGTGCCGGTCAGGTTGATGGCGACGACATCGGCGAACGCCGCAAGCGGAAGCGGGCCGTCGCGGCCGACGATCCGGGCCGGCGGCGCGACGCCGGCGCAATTCACCGCGATGCGGATCGAACCGAACGCCTCGCAGGCGGCCTGCACCGCCGCTTCCGCCGAAACGGCGTCTGCGACGTCGCAGGCGAAGGCGCGACCGCCGATATCGGCGGCGACGGCCTCGACCAGCGCCAAATCGCGATCAAGTAGCGCAACGTTCGCACCGGCCGTGGCAAGCATGCGCGCCGTCGCTGCGCCGAGCCCGGACCCTGCGCCGCTGACGATGGCCGTCGTTCCGGGGATTTCCATGGTTCAGCCGCTGCCCGCTGCGCCACGAATGCGAGAGGCCACCGCGGGGCGATGGCCTCTCGTTTTCTCTGTTCGGTGCGCGCCGATGGGGCGCCCCGCGACCTTACGGCATATGCTGGCCGCCATTGACCGAAAGGGTCTCACCGGTGATCCAGTTGGCGCCCTCGGTGCACAGGAAGGAGACCGCGTGGGCGATATCTTCCGGCGCGCCGATGCGCGCGCAGGGGATCTTCTTGACTTCGCCGTCGAGGATCTCCTTCGGCATCGCCGCGGTCATTTCGGTGAGAATGAAGCCGGGGCAGACGACGTTGACGGTGGTGCCGCCCTTCGCCAGTTCCGTGGCGAGCGAGCGGGAAAAGCCGATGATGCCGGCCTTCGACGCCGAATAGTTCGTCTGACCGAACTGGCCGCGCTGGCCGTTCATCGAGCTGATGTTGACGATGCGGCCCCAGCCCCGCTCGGCCATACCCGGCGCGGCGACACGGCAGGTGTTGAACGACGCCGAAAGGTTGACGGCGATGACCGGATCCCAGTTCTTCTCGCGGGTCATGCGGACGAACCGGCCGTCGCGAGTGATGCCAGCGTTATTTACGAGGATGTCGATGGGGCCGACTTCTTCTTCAATCTTCTTGAAGCCTTCTTCGACCGCAGCGTAATCGGCGACGTTGATGTTGTAGCCGGGGATCCCGGTCTCTTTCTTGAAAGCCTCGATTTGCTCGTCGACGACGTCGACCACCGCGACCGAGCAGCCGTCCGCCTTGAGCCTCTTGGCGATGGCCGCACCGATGCCTCGCGTCCCGCCGGTAACCA
The DNA here is from genome assembly GCA_016793925.1 of Rhodospirillales bacterium. Taxonomy (GTDB): domain Bacteria; phylum Pseudomonadota; class Alphaproteobacteria; order Rhodospirillales; family Defluviicoccaceae; genus JAEULH01. The sequence goes on from JAEULH010000100.1 coordinate 83,070, forward strand.
CTGCCACGCGTGCCATGTGTCCCTCCACTTTTCGTGATCCCAAAGAACCAGAGCTGTTTTTATGCCCCCTGCGCGCTCTGTTCTGTCTTCGGGCGCAAGGAGCCGGCCGTCAGGGCGAGGAGCAAGAGGAGCAAGCAATTGCAGGTCGGCCCCCTGAGCGACGGCGTCGTTTAGCCCCCGGACCCGCGGCTTGTCAAGGCGCAGGCCGGCTTGCGGGCGGCTCAGGCGAGACCCGGTCCAGGTCGCGGCAAGCCGGCTTTCATGCTGCGTCGGGCTCCCGAGGCAAACGGCGGCGTCTCGGCGATGGCGCGAGCGCACCATATTGGAGCGATGTCGCAGCCTTCGCGTCTCCGTCAAGTCATCCGGGTGCTCGGCCAGCGCACCTACGGCACCTACGCCGCCGGGAACGCGGTTTCCCTGATCGGCACCTGGATGCACCGCGTGGCCGCCGGTTGGCTGGCCTGGGAACTCACCCACTCGGCCACATGGCTCGGGATCGTCGCCTTCGCCGACCTTTTCCCGACCGTCGTCACCGCCCCGCTCGCCGGCGCCGCCGCCGACCGCTGGGACCGCCTGCGGATCCTTCGCGTCACCGCGGCCGTTGCCCTGGCGCTTGCCGCGGCCCTGTTCTTCCTGAGCATCGGCGGCGTGCTCGGCATCTTCGCGCTGCTCTCCGTAACCCTGGGCCTCGGCCTTGTCACCGGGATCGCTCAACCGGCGCGACTGGCCTTGATCGCAAGCCTGGTGCCCCGCGAGGATCTGACGACAGCCGTTGCCATCAACTCGATCGTCTTCAACCTGGCCCGCTTCGTCGGCCCGGCGTTGGCCGGGATTTCGATTGTCGGGGGCGGGGTTGCGCTCGTCTTCGCGATCAATGCACTCAGTTACGCGGCGTTTTTCCTTGCGCTATCGCGGCTGCCGGGCGAGGTCGCGGCGCAGGCTCCGGTCCGTGCGAAGCGCGACGGCGGCAGTCTCGGCGACGATCTTGTCGAGGGCCTCCGATACACGTTGGCGCACCGGGGCATCGCCCCGCTGCTTGGCCTTCTCGTCATCACCAACGTCTGCGGCCGCCCATTCACGGAGCTTCTTCCCGGCTTCGCCGCGCAGGTTTTTGGAACCGGAGCGGATGGCCTGGCGATGATGACGTCGGCGATCGGCCTCGGCGCCGTCTTCGGGGCGGCATGGCTGATCGGGCAAAGCGCGCCGCGGCGACTTGCCGCCGTCACCGTGCTGAGCACCCTTGGCCTTGCCGTGGCCATCGCGCTCTTCGTCGAGAGCCCCCGGCTGGCCTTCGCTCTGCCGGTGTTGGCGGCGGCGGGGGCGGCCATGGTCGGCGCCGGCGTCGGCACGCAAACCCTGATCCAGCTCTCCGTCGCCCCGGCCATGCGCGGTCGGGTCCTCGCGCTCTACGGTTTGATTTTTCGAGGCGGCCCGGCCCTCGGCGCGCTTGTCATGGGAGCGCTTGCCGATCGCGTCGGGTTGGACCTACCGGTTGGGGTAGGGGCCGGAGTGGTTGCCGTAGCGACCCTGGGCCTGTTCTTTCGCTACCGCCCCTTCGTTGCAGCGCTGGAGGCGGGCAGGGACGATGCGGCGGCGGAAATTAGGGGGTAGTGTTTACCGCCGCCAGCGATTATTTCACCGATATGCATACTGAAGCCGCTGGGGGCGGCAAGCGGCGATGCAACCGGCGGCAAGCGACCGGGAGACCATTCGGAACGCAAGCAGACTCGTCATGACCACGCTGTTGTACACGCATCCGGTCTGCCAGGACCACGACATGGGGGAGTGGCATCCCGAGGCGCCGGCGCGTCTGAAGGCGATCTTGAAGCGGCTCAACGGCGACGAATTCGCCGCGCTCGATCGTCGTGAGGCGCCGAAGGCGAGCTTCCGCGAGGTCGAGAGGGTGCATGCGCCCTTCTACGTGGAGGCCATTTTCGAGAACATCCCGCAGCGCGGGCACGTTCACCTCGACCCCGACACCGCCGTCAACAGCGCCTCCGGCGAAGCGGCCCTGCGTGCGGTCGGCGGAATCTGTGCCGCTGTCGACGCTGTCGTGAAAGGCGAAGCCGACAACGCGTTCTGCGCCGTCCGTCCCCCCGGACATCACGCCGAATCCTCGGCGGCCATGGGGTTCTGCCTGTTCAACAACGTCGCCATCGCCGCCGAGCACGCCCGCCACGCCCACGGGCTCGAGCGGGTCGCCGTTGTCGATTTCGACGTCCACCATGGCAACGGGACGCAGAACCATTTCTTCCGCTATCGCGACCTCTTCTACGCGTCCAGTCACCAGTGGCCGTGCTATCCCGGCACCGGGATGGAACACGAGACCGGCGTGTTCCATAACATCTGCAACGTCCAGCTGCGGCCGAACAGCGGTTCCGAGGAGTTCCGCCGGGCTTACGGCGAGCGCATTCTTCCGGCTTTGCGCAAATTCAAGCCGGACATGATCCTGATCTCCGCCGGCTTCGACGCGCACATCCGCGATCCGCTGGCGCAGCTACGCGTTCAGACCGAAGACTTCGTCTGGTTGACCCAGGAGTTGATGGAGATCGGCGCCGGCGAGTGCGCCGGACGGGTCGTCTCGACCTTGGAAGGCGGCTACGATCTGACGGCGCTTTCCGAGAGCGTCGCCGCCCACGTCAAGGTCATGATGGGCTCTTGACGGCGTCGGGGCGACGCGAAGCCGCTCGGGCCGCACGCCGGCCGGACAGGCAAGACCGGCGGGATTGGCGTAAATGTTGCGCCCAACGGGGCAGCCTCGTGGTCTTCGTGCCGCAATGCACTTGCGCGACGCGGCAAAGGCGCATAAACCCGAAAGAGGCGACCGGCGCGAGCGCTGGGCGCATCCTGTACTATTCGGATAAGGGACAGCGGGCGCTTGAGGTTTTGTCCGGCGCCGCGTCTGGGGGCTCATGGCGCACGAAGATGACGCCCGCGGCGATGTTTCCGCGTTGACGTTCGAAGACGCGTTGTCCGAGCTCGAAGGGATCGTGCGCCGCCTCGAAGAGGGGTCGGCCAAACTGGATGAGGCCATATCGGCTTACGAGCGGGGGGTTGTGCTGAAGCGGCACTGCGAGGCGAAACTGCAGGAAGCGCAGACCAGAGTCGAGAAGATCGTCGTCGGCCCGGGCGGCTCGGTCACCGCCGAGCGGATCGATTTCGACTGAATGCGTACCCAAGCTGCCGTACCCGATATCACCGCGGCGTTGGCCGAGGTCGCACAGGAGGTCGACGCGACGCTCGATCGTCTTCTGCCGCTGCATGAGGATGCGGACGGGCGCCTGATGGAGGCCATCCGCTATTCGACGCTGTCCGGCGGCAAGCGGATCCGGCCCTTTCTCGTGCTGTCGGGCGCCGAGTTGTTCGACGTCAGCCGCCCTTTCGCGTTGCGAACGGCGGCCGCCATCGAGATGGTCCACAGCTATTCGCTGATCCACGACGACCTCCCGGCCATGGACAACGACACGCTGCGGCGCGGCATGCCCACGTGCCATGTCAGGTTCGACGAGGCCACCGCCATCCTTGCCGGCGACGGGCTCTTGACCCGCGCCTTCGAGGTGCTGGCCGATCCGGCGACCCATACCGATCCGCGGGTGCGCGCCGACCTGGTCGTGGAGCTGGCCCGTGCTTCGGGTGTTGATGGCATGGTCGGCGGCCAGATGCTCGACCTCCTTGCCGAGCACCGGACGCTCGGCATGGCGGAAGTGACCCGGATGCAGCGGATGAAGACCGGCGCCCTCATTGCCTTTTCGTGCGAGGCCGGCGCGATCCTCGGCAAAAGGAGCGACGGCGACCGTCACGCTCTGCGCGCGTACGCGCACGACCTTGGCCTTGCTTTTCAGATCGTCGACGATCTTCTTGACATCGAGGGCGATGCGGAGACCGTTGGCAAGACGACGGGCAAGGACACGGAGGCCGGCAAGGCGACCTTCGTCTCGCTCCTCGGGGTCGAACGCGCGCGCAATCAGTCGGCCATGCTCGCGCATCAAGCCGTGGAACACCTGGCTGTGTTCGGAGAGGCCGCCGAACCCCTGCGGTCGCTCGCAAGCTTCATCGTCGAACGCCGCAATTAGGCGCTTGCGGCCGGGTCGGAAGCGGCTTCAGTTGAAGAGTGGAGAAGGTACGTTATGGACACACGGACGCCGCTTCTGGACCGGGTCAACACCCCGAGCGACCTGAAGACGCTCCCCGAGGACCAGCTGCAGGCGCTGGCGGATGAACTGCGCCGGGAGACGATCCGCGTCGTCTCGATCACCGGCGGTCATCTCGGCGCCAGCCTCGGCGTGGTCGAGCTCACGGTGGCCCTGCACTATGTCTTCGATACGCCGCGCGACCGGCTGATCTGGGATGTCGGCCACCAGGCCTACCCGCATAAGATCATCACCGGCCGGCGCGAGCGGATGCTGACCCTGCGTCAGGGCCAGGGCCTGAGCGGCTTCACCAAGCGTTCGGAGAGCGAGTACGACCCGTTCGGCGCGGCGCACACCTCCACCTCCATCTCGGCCGCGCTGGGCATGGCGGTCGCGCGCGACTTCCGCAAGGAGAACCACGACGTCATCGCCGTCATCGGCGACGGGGCGATGAGCGCCGGCATGGCCTACGAGGCGATGAACAACGCCGGATCGATGGATTCGCGGGTGATCGTCGTGCTCAACGACAACGACATGTCGATCGCGCCGCCCGTGGGCGCGATGAGCGCCTACCTCTCACGTCTGATCTCGTCGAAGCCGTATCGCTCGCTGCGCCACGTTCTCGCCGACATGGCGAAGAAATTCCCCCGCGGCATCGAGGTCGCCGCGCGCAAGGCGGAGGAATATGCGCGCGGCCTGGTCACCGGCGGTACGCTGTTCGAGGAGCTCGGCTTTTTCTACGTCGGCCCGGTCGACGGTCACAATCTCGAGCATCTTCTGCCGGTGCTGAAGAACCTCCGCGCCGACCGCGAGCCGGGTCCGGTGCTGCTCCACGTCGTCACCCGCAAGGGTCATGGCTACAAGCCCGCGGAACAGTCGGCCGACAAGTACCACGGGGTGTCAAAGTTCGACGTCGTCACCGGCGAGCAGGTCAAGGCCAAGGCCAACGCGCCGAGCTATACCGGCGTCTTCGCCAAGTCGTTGATCCGCGAGGCGGAGGAGGACGACAAGATCATCGCGATCACCGCGGCGATGCCTGCCGGCACCGGTCTCGACAAGTTTGCCGAGCGGTTCCCCGAGCGCTGCTTCGATGTCGGGATTGCCGAGCAGCACGCGGTGACCTTCGCCGCCGGTCTTGCCGCCGAGGGCTTCAAGCCGTTCGCGGCCATCTACTCGACCTTCCTGCAGCGGGCCTACGATCAGGTCGTTCACGATGTCGCCCTGCAGAGGCTGCCGGTGCGCTTCGCAATCGATCGGGCGGGGCTGGTCGGCGCCGACGGCGCGACCCATGCCGGCGCTTTCGACCTGCCCTATCTCTGCTGTCTGCCGGACATGGTGGTGATGGCGGCCGGGGACGAAGCCGAGCTGATGCACATGATCGCCACCGCCGCGGCGATCGACGATCGCCCGAGCGCGGTGCGCTATCCGCGCGGCGAGGGCATCGGCGTCGAGATGCCGGAGCGGGGCACGGTCCTGCCGATCGGCAAGGGCCGCATCCTGCGCGAGGGCTCGACGATTGCGCTCCTCAGCCTTGGCGGCCGGCTGAAGGATACGCTCAAGGCGGCCGAAGAGCTGGCTGCACGCGGCCTGTCGACCACCGTCGCCGACGCCCGCTTCGCCAAGCCGCTCGACGAGGATCTGATCCGCCGCCTCTCGCGCGAGCACCAGGTTCTGCTGACCATCGAGGAAGGCTCCGCCGGCGGCTTCGCCGGCCACGTGCTG
>JAEULH010000038.1 GCA_016793925.1 Rhodospirillales bacterium
GTAGGCGTGCGCCAACGGGTTTACAGCCCGTCCCCTTTAGCCACTCGGGCACCCCTCCGGCGCGCCGCCGCGCCCGGCCAAGCCGGCGGAACGAGCGCTTGCAAATATGGCCTTTGCCGCCTCTTGTCAATCTTCAATGAGCAGGCAACGCGTGCATCGGCCTCGCGAAAAGCGGTCGCGCGGGTGGTAGACAGTCATCGAGACTATACAGTCTTCGGGAGTACAGAGAGGTCAGCCCAACGCCATGAGCCGCCAGCCGCAACCGCCGGAGCCGTCCCGCCGCCCGTCCCGGCGAGCAGCGCGAACCGCAGCGCCGGGGCGCGATCGACGGACACCGACGGCCGTCTGGCTGTACGGGCTGCACGCGGTCCTCGCCTGCGTCGCCAACCCCGAGCGGCGCTGCCGGCGGCTGCTCGCCACCGATCGGACCCGCGAGCGGCTGGCCGGAGCCGCGGCCGCGGCCGCCGTCGCGCGACCGGACGTCGAACTCTGCGACCGCCGGGCCCTTGCCGCCGTGCTCCCGCCCGACGCTGTGCACCAGGGGTTCGCCGCGCTGGTCGAGCCGCTGGCGGAGCTGACGCTGGAAGAGGTCGTCGCAGGGCTCGAAGGCGCAGCGACGGCCAGCGTCGTCGTGCTGGACCAGGCCAGCGACCCGCGCAACGTCGGCGCGGTGATCCGCTCGGCCGCCGCCTTCGGCGCCGCCGCCGTCGTCACCCAGGACCGGCACGCGCCGACCACGACCGGGGCTTTGGCCAAGGCAGCGGCGGGCGGCCTGGAGCGGGTGTCGCTGGTCAGCGTGGTCAACCTCGCCCGAGCCTTGCGCAGCCTGCAGGCGGCCGGGTTCTGGTGCATCGGGCTCGATGCGGAGGCGCAAGAGAGCCTTGCCCGCGCTTTGCCGCCGGGCCGCGCCGCCCTGGTGCTGGGCTCGGAGGGTTACGGCCTGCGAAGATTGACGCGGGAGACCTGCGACGGCCTGGCGCGGATCCCGATCGCGAGCGCAAGCGGCAGCCTCAACCTCTCGGCCGCTGCGGCGATCGCGCTCTACGAACGCGCCCGCGGCGAGGACGGCGCCGGCTGAGGCGCCTCGGGCCGGGGCCGCGCTGCCCTCTTCCCGATATGGGGCAAAAGCCCTCTCCCTCGAAGCTCATGGGACGACTCCAGCCGGGCGATCGCATCACCGCGCAATCGACATACAGCAAGAGCCTTTCAAAGGAAGTGACCCCCAAGGGGATCAGGGTGGTTCGCGTGTCGCCGGGCCGGATCGAGACCGATGCCGCCGTGGCGCTCGCAGAACGGCTCGCGAGGGAAGCCGGCACCGACTACGAGGGCGGCAAGAAAATCATCATGAATTCTCTTGGCGGAATTCCGCTTGGGCGACCCGCGAAACCGCGTGAGGCTTCAAAAAGCCTCAGCTACCGTCTCCTGCGCCAGATGTCCCCGAAGAACTTTTTTTGCACCGTCCGACGGCCAAAAACCCAGGCGCACCCTGATCAGAGGACGGAACAGACGTCGGACGGTTCCGTCGGACGATCCGTGGGGCGATTTTTCCTGCTTCGCCTTTTGGCGCGCCCGAGAGGACTCGAACCCCTAACCTCCTGATCCGTAGTCATCTGGCCCGCCTCCTCATCCGGTTTCTCTGCCCTTCGTTCATCTCACGCGACATGCCTCAAGCACCTGGAATATCTTGGTCTCTTGCGGCCGAAGTTGTACAGTGCGTCTCGGCTCGTTTCATCAGCATTCACGCGGCTGGCTACCCCGGGGCTACCCAGAGGATCCGGAGACAACTTTGGCGACGATGCTGTTTACCGACATTGGGCTTCGGCAGCTAAGGGCGCCGAGCAGCGGTCGCATCGAGGTCACGGATGCGCACCCGGACGTTAAGGGCTTCACCTTGCGGGTCACCAAGAGCGGAGCAAGAACCTTTAACCTGGTCTTTCGCTCGCCGCGCGACGGCCGTCAGGCTCGGATCGATCTTGGCTCATATCCGGCGACAGCTTTAAAGGACGCGCGACGCAAAGCGATCGAGTACCGCCGGCTCGTCGAGGCAGGCATCGACCCCCGGGACGCCGAAAAGGCCGAGGCTGAGCGACGGGCCGCCGAGCATCGCGCCGCCATCGTGGCCGCAGCCGAGCGCGACCGCGGCCGCTTCGAGCTGGCGGCTGCCGAGTTCATCGCCCTCTGCCGCGACAAGCGCCGACTCCGCCAATGGCGGGAGTACCAGCGCCAGCTCGACAAGTACGTCGTCCCATGTTGGGCCGATCGGTACGTTCGCGACATCAGCCGGGAAGACTGCCGAGCGTTGCTGCTCCTGATAGAGGCCGGTCACGGCCCCGTCATGGCCAACCGTGTTCTGGCGACGGTGCGTAGCCTGTTTACGTGGCTGCTCGAGGCCGACAGGGTTCCGGCCAATCCGGCGTCGCACATCCGCTCCGAGACGATTGAAAGCTCCCGAGACAGGGTGTTGACCGACGGCGAGTTGGTAGCTGTGTGGCGAGGCTGCGACCGGCTATCGCCGATCCACGCGGGTTTTGTCCGCCTCCTCATACTGACCGCGCAACGCCGGCGAGAGGTTGCGTCGATGCGCTGGCGCGACGTCGATCTCGGCACGGGACTTTGGACCCTGCCGCGCGAGGCAGCGAAGATGGCGCGCACGCATGTCGTGCCGCTGCCTCCTTTGGCGACCGATATCCTCCGCAACCTTCCGCGCTACGCCAGCGCGGAAGATGACGCTTTTGTGTTCACTACCGACGGAGGCCGAACGCACATCTCTGGCTACAGCAAGGTCAAGGCGGCGCTCGATGCGCGCATCAGTGCCAATGCCAAAGACGGGATCGAGGGCGCCGTCGACGAGTGGCGCCTGCATGACCTGAGGCGGACAGCAGCATCGGGTATGGCCCGGCTCGGCGTGGCGCTGCATGTGATCGAAAAGGTCCTGGGCCACGAGAGCGGAACGATCTCCGGCGTTGCCGCGATCTATAACCGGCACGGCTACGACCGCGAGAAGCGGGATGCCTTGGCAGCTTGGTCTGGTCATGTCGCAGCGCTCGTTGATCAAGCAGGCTCGTGCGAGATCGGGAACCGTCTGCGCGTCATCACGTAGAACAGCGGCAGAGACTTAATGTCTGCTCAGGCGTTTTAGGTACGGAGAAGATATACACAATGGTTGATGAGAAAGAAGGCGATGGCAAGCCCGCGCTGAACATTTTCGATGACGTCGCAAAGATTCTATTCACTACAGATCCTGCAGATATGCCAAATGCGCTTAACAATGTAGCCGAGGAGAGAACTAAAACGTGGAATCAAGCGACGGCACGGCGCTTATATCAAGAATCTGAACGAATGCTGCGCGAACTACTAGATGAAGAGCACATAAAAAACCGAGCCGATACTGATTGTATAGTGGCGTTGTTCGATGGGTCTGATCCAGAACCTCTAGTCCGCAGGCTTATCTCGGGCCCCCCGTTGTCGCGACTCGGCGAACTCCGGTTGGCATCGGCCTTGGCTAGCATCGCCATGTCTGACGGAGGAGGCTATGGGCGGATCCTCAAAGTGGTGCCGAAACGGCGCGGTCGACCTCTGAAAGGCATTATGTCTGAGGAGGTTGTGGAGGTCGCGGACAGAGTAGCAGAAGTTCAAAAAGTGGTTGGGAAGAAAGAGCTCGCCGTCGGAGTGGTTGCCGAAGAGATGGGTATTTCCACCCGAAGCGTATGGAAGTTTCTGGAAAACGAGGATTGGGCTCGGGAGGATGAGTCCGGTTGACGTGCGGCGGTGAGCCAACAGATGCCGGTGCCTAGCGATGAACAGACACGGCAACGGAGCCGTTACGTCCCGATTGCGGATGCAGCAGCGACCCGACCAAATCTAATGCAGCGTCAATAAGCCGCCACGAGCAGAGAGGATCGGCTCCGCACACGCCCGGCCCGCTCTGCTAAGTATCCGAACGCGAGCCTTTCCCAGCCACGACACGATGGCTGCTGTCTTACCTGCAAGGTCTGCCGCGCCCGGCGGTCGGCACCGTATTTCACCATAAGCGTAGCGGCGCGCAATGATGTGCGGTCCGAGGCGAGATTCAGGGCCATTTCCGGCGCAAATTATTTGAGACGCTGGAAGGCCGCCGACGCACATACGCTGAGACTCAGCGCAAATTAGCTGAGACGGACGCAACATCATGAAACGCCGGAAACGGGCTCGCTGAAACGGCTCAGACCGGAAGACCAGCGGCGCGCATTTCCTCGATCAGCTCGACCGAACGCTGCGGGTTGAGGCCGCCGCGCAAGAGTTGGCGGATTTCGGCGGGCCTGGCGTCGAACTGTCGCAAAGCGCTCTGACGTCGTAGCCATGGCGGACGAGCTGCGGCTCCAGGTCGTCGATCCGCCGTGACAGCACGGTCTCGACGATGGCGGCGTCGACCGTCCTTGCGCCCGCCTCGAATGCCGCTTCGAACGAGCGGACAAGGTGACGGTCGATCTGAAGCGGCGTCTTGAGCTTGGCGGCCAGCATCGTCGCTGCTTCGTCGGTGACGACCTCCTCCGACTCGACCCCTGCTCGAGCGAGTTCTTCAACGCCCAGTCGATGTAGTCGCGCTGCCGATCACGCAGTCCGCCGAACTCGAAGACAGCTATGCGGTCACCGATCTCCTCCATCTTCGGACGACGAAGATCATTCTTGAGCTTCGGGTGGCCGATGAGAACCACCGAGAGCTGGCCGCCACTCGCGACCACCAGCTCCATCAGGCGCTTCAAAGCGGTCAGCGTTTTCGGGTGAAGGTCATGCACGTCATCGACGAACAGCGCCACCGGCTTCTTGGCTTCTGAAGATCGCGCTCCCGCCGCTCCGACTGGCTCGAGATAGAGACGGTCTTGTCAGGGCTCAGATCGTAGAACAGCGCGGCGATGAGGAGCTGGATCGTGATCTTCGCCTCTTCGATCGTCAGCGCGCGCGAGACGATGAGCCGGCCCTCGCGCTCAATCTCGTCGCGCAGACGGCGGGACAGCATGGTCTTGCCCGCGCCGATGACCGCGGTTAGCGCGATCAAGTGGCCGCCCTGGATCGCCGCCCGCAAATCGCGCGCCACCTGGGCGTGGTGCTCGGTCTCGAAGAACCCGACGTCGACCGGCGGCCGCACCAAGCGATAGTGCCGAATCACCTCGGTCAGTATCCGCCGATCCCTCCCTCGCGCCCGGCCGGGAAGCGCACGCGCACCGCGGCGATGAGCGCCGCGCGACTGAGCGTTTCCGCCACCAGCCGGTCGATGAAGGCGCGATCCTCATCGCTGAGCTTGGCGGGTAGCCGAAGCTCATTGGCGATGGCGTGACGTGCGGCGAGCGGCGTCGGGAACATCAGCTCGTGGAACGAGTCGGGGTCGACAAACGGCTGCGCCGGCAGCAGGCCAGCCGCCGTCTCAGCGTCGCGATCGCCCCGATTGGCATCGCGACGCCCGTTGGCATCACGCGGCCGTGGCTTGTCGCGAGGAGCGGGGCGGCTTCGGACCGTGTGGTTGCCCATCGAGGAGCGCTTGGGCCGCCGCCTTCGGCGAGCCGTCGCCGTTGACGTAGGCGTAGAGCGTCGTCGTGGTCAGCCCCAGGCGCTTCGCGACTTTGGCCGCCACCGCTTTGGGGTCCACCATCGCCGCCATCGCCATTTGCAGCGTCGCCCGGTTCATCTTGCGCGGGCGGCCGCCAAGCCTGCCGGGCACCCGGGCGGCGGCGAGCCCGGCCTGCGTCCTTTCGGCGATGAGTTCGCGTTCGAACTCGGCAAACGCGGCGAAGAAGACGCCAGATTCGAGCCGTCCAGTGGCGGTGGTGGTGTCGATCTGCGCGCCGGCGCCGGCGAGAAGCTTCAGCCCGACGCCGCGCACGCGGAGATCCTCGACAGTGTTGACGAGGTGGCGCAGGTCGCGGCCGAGTCTGTCCAGCTTCCAGATGACGAGCGTATTGCCGGGCTGAAGCGCTTTCAGCCAAGCGCCCGGAGGCGAAGTCCTAGTAGATGCGATCCGGCGCGACACCCGCCGCCAGTAAGGCGTCGTGCTGCGGCTCTAGCGTCTGCGTGCTGTCGGACTTCGAGACCCGGACATAGCCGATCAGCATGCGCGCGCAACCGCCAGGAAAGACTGGCCCGAGGTTATAAGCTCGCGCTGGTTTCCGCAACGGGTTTGCTTGCGCAGTTTCGATGTCACGCATGGGTTCGAGGCAAGCGCGAGATTAGCGGCCGTTTTTCTCACACTTGGCAAAGGCGATCGCCGGGAATGAGTTCCGTTTCGGCCACCATGCATCCGCCTCTCGCGTCCGTCTCAACGATCGTGCATGTGCCGGCCCGATGTAACGCAGACGGCCACTTAACCGCCTCGACCAAGGCGAGGTCCGCTGGGCAACTGCCGCGCCCTCATGTCGGGTTCGCTGAGTCGATCCCGCTCGGGGCGAGGAGCAGCGCTAGTCCGTCCTTTTCGAGGGCCTCGTTCAGCAGCGACCGCGCGGCCCCGGCGGTCGGCATGGCAAGCGCGCGGTGGAGGAGTTCTTCCGCCTGGCGGCGGGAAACAGTGCGGATCACTTTCTTGATGC
>JAEULH010000053.1 GCA_016793925.1 Rhodospirillales bacterium
AACCGTCATCGACATCAACGAGACGCGCAAGAAGCGGATGGCGGAGAAGATCATCGGCGCCTGCGGCGGCGACGTTCGCGGCAAGACGATCGCCGTTCTCGGCCTCACCTTCAAACCCAACACCGATGACATGCGCGACGCACCGAGCCTGGTCATCGTCCCCGCCCTCCAGGCACAAGGCGCGACCATTCGCGCTTTCGATCCGGAAGGCATGGAGGAGGCGAAGAAGCTGCTGGATGGCGTCACCTGGTGCTCCTCCCCCTACGAGGCGACCGAGGGCGCCGATGCGATGACCATCCTCACCGAGTGGAACGAGTTTCGCGGCCTCGATATCAGCCAGTTGAAGACGGCGTTGAAACGGCCGCTGATCATCGATCTGCGCAACGTCTACAGCCCGATGGAAATGGCCTCCCAAGGGATCGACTACGTTTCGGTCGGCCGGCCGGTTGTCAAGCGGCGGTGCAATTGCGGAGGAGGAGCAGGGAAATGACCGCTGCCGTGCGCCTCGATCCGACCGTCCTGCGCGAATACGACATTCGCGGCATCATCGGCAAGACGCTGACCGCCGAGCACTACGAGGCCATCGGTCGGGCTTTCGGAACCGGCATGATCCGCGAAGGAGGGAGGGCGGTCGCGGTGGGCTATGACGGCCGCCTGACTTCGCCCGAACTGGAACAAGCGCTGGTCGCGGGCCTCGCCTCGACCGGCCTTCTCGTCCACCGGATCGGGCTCGGCCCCTCGCCGATGCTGTATTTCGCCGTGCACAAGCTGGACGCGGACGGCGGCATGATGATCACCGGCTCGCACAACCCGGCGGAATACAACGGCATCAAGATGTCCCGCCGCGGCCGACCGTTCTTCGGCGACGACATTCGCGGGCTTGGAGCGGCCGTCGAGCAGGACGACTACGTGAGCGGCCAGGGCCAGGTCAAGGACAGCCCCGTCAGCGAAGCCTATGTCGAGCGTCTCTGCACCGGCATGTCGGAGGGGCGGCCGCTGCGGGTGGCCTGGGACCCCGGGAACGGCGCAGCGGGCGATGTCCTCAAGGCGCTTTGCGCCCGTCTGCCGGGCGAGCACGTCCTCATCAACGAGGCGATCGACGGCACGTTTCCGGCGCATCATCCGGATCCGACCGTCGAGGAAAACCTCGTGCAGCTCCAGGCGGAGGTCGCCCGCCACGGCTGCGACCTGGGGATCGCCTTCGACGGCGACGGCGATCGCATCGGTGTGATCGACGACCGCGGTCGCGTCCTCTGGGGCGACCAGCTCCTGGTCCTGCTCGCCGGCCCGGTCCTCGAGGAGCTGCCGGGCGCCACCATCATCGCCGACGTCAAGTCGAGTCAGGTCTTCTTCGACGAAATCCGGCGCATGGGCGGCAAGCCGCTGATGAGCCGGACCGGTCACTCGCCGATCAAGAAGCTGATGGCGGAGACCGGTGCGCCCCTGGCCGGCGAGATGAGCGGCCATGTGTTTTTCGCCCACCGCTACTACGGCTATGACGATGCGCTCTACGCTGCCGTCCGCCTCCTGGCGCTCGTCGCCGCCGGCGATCGCAGTCTCGCCGCTCTTCGCGACAGTCTCCCGGTCATGGTCAACACGCCCGAGCTCCGCATCGACTGCCCCGAGGAGCGGAAGTTCAAGGTCATCGAGGACGTTCGCGCCCGGCTGGCGGGGGTCGCCGGAATCGCCGTCAACGACGTCGACGGTGTCCGCGTGACCGGCGCCGACGGCTGGTGGCTGTTGCGCGCGTCGAACACGCAGCCGGTGCTGGTCGGCCGGTGCGAGGCCGCCGATGCGGCGGGGCTTAAACGCCTGCAGGAGGATCTCGACCGGCAACTGCGCTTGAGCGGCCTGGAGCCGCCGCGCTATGCTGGCGGCCACTGAAATCGCGCCCTCGTAAGCCCTGTCGTCGGCCGCACTCGGTGTCGGCCGGCAGCGAGAGAGGAACCCAATGGCAGCGGGCGAGTTGCCGCTTCCGCCCCATTTCGACCCGTCCGCTGTCGCCTCGGTGCGCCGCGTTCCCTATCAGGAACTTGCCGCCGCGGCGACGGACTGGGCGGCTTCGCACCGCATTCCCCTGGCCTGCGAAGATTCCCGCCGCATCTGCCTGATCGCCGTCGACGTGCAGAACACCTTCTGCATTCCCGAGTTCGAGCTCTACGTCGGCGGCCGCTCGGGCATGGGCGCAGTCGACGACAACCGCCGACTATGCGCTTTCATTTACCGGAACATGGCGCGGTTGACCCGCATCGTCCCGACGCTCGACACCCACAGGGCGATGCAGATCTTTCACCCGATTTTCCTGATCGACGCCCATGGCGGGCACCCGCCGCCCTTCACGACGATTGCGGCCGAGGACGTCGCATCCGGCCGCTGGCGGGTCAATCCGGCCGTGGCTCCCGAAATCGCCCGCAAGCTCGCCGAGGACGCACGCGGCGACGGCGCTGAGGCGTCGTCGCCGACCGACCCGGACTACCTGCAACGCCACCTGGAGCATTACACCCGCGCCCTGGCCGAGCGCGGCAAGTTCGCGCTGACCGTCTGGCCGTACCATTCGATGTTGGGCGGGATCGGTCACGCCCTGGTGGCGGCGGTGGAGGAAGCGATCTTCTTCCACGGCATGGCGCGCGTCAGTCAGCCCGAGTTTCACGTCAAGGGTGGCCATCCGCTGACCGAGCACTACTCTGTGCTCGGACCGGAAGTGGCGAGCGGTCCGGACGGTCGTGCCCTGACCGGGCGCAGCGGGATGTTCCTCGAGTTGGCGAAGGCGTTCGACGCCGTCATCATCGCCGGGCAGGCGAAGAGCCACTGCGTTGCCTGGACAATCGCCGATCTGCTTGCCGAACTGACCGCGCACGATGACAGCCTTGTCAGACGCATCTACCTGCTTGAGGACTGCGCCTCACCGGTCGTCATTCCGGGCGTTGTCGATTACAGCGACGAGGCTGACGCGGCGTTCCGCCGGTTTGCCGAGGCCGGCATGCACGTCGTCCGTTCGACCGAGCCGATGGAGCGGTGGCCCGGGTTGACTCTCGGTTAGGTGTCGAGGGCCGGTCGAGCCCCGGCGGCCCGGTCGCCCGAAAGTCGAACGGGAACGCGTTTCGCTGCGGCGAGCGCCGGTGGCGGTGCGATGCGCTATTTCTTTTATGGGACGCTCATGGATCCGGCTGTTCTGGCGGCGGTCATCGGTCGACGACCGGGCACAGACTTGCGGCGCCGCGCCTCGATCGAAGGCTACCGCCGGGTCTACCGGGACGGTGCAGCGTACCCCGTTCTCATTCCGGCAGCGGGCGAACGGGTCTCAGGCCTGCTTGTCGAGGGGCTGAACGATCGGGATCGCCGACGGCTCGATGCATTTGAGGGCGGGGATTACGTCGCCCGGACGGTGCCGGTGCGAACCGACCGGGGCGAGGTGCGCGCTTGGATGTTCGTCCCGCGGCCGGGCGTGCCGGCGACATCCGCGCCATGGTCCCTGGACGACTGGCGGCGCCGTCACCGGCGCCGCTACCTTGAGCGCGTTATCCGGACCCGCCGGCCGCTGTAGCCTCTGTCCCTGGTGAAGAAGCAGCCGAAGCATCCGCGCCCGGGCGAGCGCAGATGCTTCGAGGGCATTGCCGTGCTCAAAGAGCCGCGGCCAGTTGCTCGCGATCGTCGTCGTTCATGCGCAGGACCATGCACGGCGAACCGGCAGCCTCGAGGACCCGGCAGGCGGAGTAGGCGCGTTCCTTGTCGAGCCCGAGAATGCGCGCGCGGTACAGCGGACCGCGACGACCCTTCAACGGAACGACCTTGATCATGCCCGCGGCAAGCGGCCCCGGCGCCTTGGCCCGTGCATCCGTTGCCGTCACGAGGGCCGCGGCGCGGCGCGGATAGACGCCGACCTGCACGCCCCAGTCGGCGTCCGTGCCGGCGCCGTCCTGCGAGCGGGATGTTTCGGCCGCTGCCACGGCTGCGACCCCGCCGGACGCGGGCGCCGCATCGACGGTGTCGAGCGCGACCACGAAGCAGCCCATCTTCGCCTGCAACCGCGCACAGGCGGCGTCGGCGTCGTTTCGGCTGAGCCCGTGGATGCGCGAGAGGTAGCGGGTCTGGCCTTCGTCGGGATGCTGTACGACCTCGACGCTCGCGTCGGCGACGATGCTTGCCGCCAACTTCGCCGCCCTCTTGGCGCGGGCGAGCGCGCTGCGCGGCGCGCTGAATGCGCCGACCTGAATGCCCCAGGCCCGATCGTTCACAACTTCCAGCGCCGCGCCGATGTCGTTGCTGGCGATCATCACGCCCGGCAGATCGCCCGCAACCGCCTCGGGGATCGCGGCCGGAAGCGCCGTTCGTATCGCCGCCGCCTTCGGCTCCGGACTCGCCATCGTCTCACGTGCCGGTGCGGGCGCGACCGTTGGAACCGCCGTCGCCGGTCGCCGCGGGTTCATCTGGAAAGCGACGCGGACCGGCGGCAGCGAATCGAAGCCCTGGTCGAGCAGCCCGGCCATCTTGTAGCTGCGTTCGGCGGGCGAGCGCGCGCCGAAGATGACCCCGATCAGGCGACGGCCGTCGCGCTTGGCCGAGGCGACCAGGTTGAAGCCGGACGCGTGGATATATCCGGTCTTGATGCCGTCGATGCCGTCGTAATTGCCGAGCAGGTGGTTGTGGTTGGCGTAGCGCTGGCCGTCATAGTCGAACGCCGGTTCCGAGAAATAGACGTAGTACTGCGGAAAGCGGCGGAGCAGGGCGCGGCCGAGCAGCGCCATGTCGCGGGCGGTCGTGATCTGGCTGTCATGCGGAAGGCCGGAGGCGTTGCGAAACGTCGTCCGCTTCATGCCGAGCGCGCGGGCCTTGACGGTCATCCGCTGGGCGAAGCGGGTCTCGCTGCCGCCGAGCCGCTCGGCGACGACCGTCGCCACGTCGTTCGCCGATTTTGTCACCAGCGCCAGGATCGCTTCGCGCACGGAGATGGTGTCGCCCTCGTGCAGGCCCAGCCGCGACGGCGGCCGGGACGCCGCCAGCGCCGAAACCTTCATCGGAGTGCTCAGCTTGAGTTTCTTGCTGTCGAGGGCCTCGAACAGCATGTACAGCGTCATCATCTTTGTCAGCGACGCCGGGTAGCGCGGCTGGTCCGCATCCACCTGGCTGAGGATTCGGCCGGTCGCCGCGTCCATGACCAACGCCGCGTACGCAGCCGCCTCGGCCCGGTCGCCGGCGTTCAGGATCGCCGCGACGAGGAGCATCGCCCCCCCCAAGAGTTTCGCTGCAAGCCGAGCGCGATATCTCATCGAGTTCCCCTCTGTCGCCCCTGCCATCACCTTGCGCGCAGCGAACGTGGCCGCGCGCGAGGGTCGCTGACCTGAATCACCTGATAAAGCGCGCCTCCCGCGACGCGGGTACCGTACCCGCCTCTTTCCCGCCGCATTGTTATGGCCGATACTATAACAAAGCGTTACGATTCGCAGCATCGCTTTTTACGCGAATCGACCGCACGAGCCTCCCGCAGTTCGATCGCCTCCGTCGCCACCTCGCGCGAGGCGGCCGATTGTTCGCGCGCTTCCGGGCCGACGCTTGGCCGGCCTACCGTGACCTGTTAACGTGACGCGAAAGCCGTATCAACCTCTTCGGGACCGGAGGAGAGAATAAGAATGAACAGCCGTTGCGTCGAGACGACCCCTTTCGCGGGGCAGAAGCCCGGCACGTCCGGCCTCCGCAAGAAAGTCTCCGTTTTCAAGCAGCCCAATTATGTTGAAAACTTCGTTCAATCCATTTTTAACGCGCTGGAAGGCTATGGCGGACAAACGTTGGTCGTCGGCGGCGACGGGCGATACTTCAATCGCGAGGTCATCCAGATCATTCTCAAGATGGCCGCGGCGAACGGCTTCGGCCGGGTTCTGGTCGGGCAGGGGGGCATCCTCTCGACACCGGCGGCGTCCTGCGTCATCCGCAAACACAAGGCCTTCGGCGGCATCGTTCTCTCGGCGAGTCACAATCCCGGCGGGCCGAGCGAAGACTTCGGACTGAAGTACAATATCACCAACGGCGGCCCGGCGCCGGAGAAGGTAACCGAAGCGATCTTCGCCCACACTCAGAAGATCAGCGAATACAGGATTGTCGATGCGGCGGATATCGACCTTGAGCGCGTTCACGCGACGCGACTGGGAGACATGGCCGTCGAGGTGATCGATCCGATCGCCGATTACGCCGCGCTGATGCAGGAGCTGTTCGATTTCGATGCGATCCGCGGGCTGCTCGCTTCCGGCTCGTTCTCGCTGTGCTTTGACGCAATGCATGCGGTTACCGGTCCTTACGCACGAAAAATACTGGAAGATATGCTTGGCGCCGCCGGCGGCTCGGTGATCCACGGCGAGCCGCTGGAAGACTTCGGCGGCGGTCACCCCGATCCCAATCTGGTCCATGCCCACGAACTGGTCGAACGGATCGGCAAGCCGGACGGGCCCCTGTTCGGTGCTGCCTCGGACGGGGACGGCGATCGCAATATGATCATGGGGCGCGGCCGATTTGTCACACCCAGCGACAGCCTGGCGATCATCGCCGCCAATGCGACGGCGGCGCCGGGATACGCCGGCGGACTGAGCGGCATCGCCCGATCGATGCCGACGAGCCTGGCGGCCGACCGGGTCGCCGACGCTCTGAACATTCCGTGCTTCGAAACGCCGACCGGCTGGAAGTTCTTCGGCAACCTGCTCGACGCCGAAATGGCGACCGTCTGCGGCGAAGAGAGTTTCGGCACAGGCTCGAATCACGTCCGCGAGAAGGACGGCCTGTGGGCCGTGTTGATGTGGCTGAACATCCTCGCGGCCAAAAAGATGACGGTCGACGAAATCGTTCGCGGCCACTGGCAGACCTACGGTCGCAACTACTACTCGCGCCACGATTACGAGGGCGTCGACAGCGCCGCCGCCGAAGGGCTGATGGACCATCTGCGCGCCTTGACGGGGACGTTGGAGGGCAAGAGCCTCGGCGGCTACACGGTGGCCTTCGCCGACGACTTCGCCTACACCGATCCGGTCGACGGCAGCGTCTCGACGAAGCAGGGGGTTCGCATCGGCTTTTCCGACGGCTCCAGGATCGTCTTCCGCCTGTCCGGGACCGGAACCGAAGGCGCCACGCTGCGGCTCTACGTCGAACGCTACGAACCGGATCCGGCCCGCCACGATCTCGAGACCCAGGAGGCGCTGGCGGACCTGATCGCGATCGCCGGCGACACCGCCGAAATCAGGGCGCGAACCGGCCGCGACGCACCGACCGTGATCACATAGCGGGCAGGCTGCGGGGCGACCTTCAGGTCGGTCGCTCCGAGGCCTTGGCCTCGCGCCAAAGCCGCTCGAGCGCGACCAGGTCGACGGCCTCGGCGCTCAGGCCGTCGGCCGCAAGGCGCGCCTCGATGTGCGCGAAGCGGCGCTCGAACTTGGCGTTCGCGCGCCGCAGCGCCGTTTCCGCGTCGATCTTCAGCTTGCGGGCGACGTTGACGCAGGCGAACAGCAGATCGCCGAGTTCATCCTCCAGCCGATCGTGGTTCGGTTCGGCAGCAGGGTCGCCGGTGGCGACCGGCGCGACGCTGATCCCGAGGCCCATCTCGCTGGCCAGTTCGGCAAGTTCCTCGCCGATCTTCGGCAGAGCGGATGCCGCGTCCGGCCAATCGAAGCCGACCTGCGCGGCGCGGGCCTGCAACTTCGCCGCCCGGACCAGGGCCGGCAGGGCCAGGGCGACACCGTGCAGGGCGCTGGCGCCGGCCGCAGGATCGCCGCTCGCAGCGGCCTGCGAGACGCGTTCGGCCTGCTTGTGTTGCTCCCAGGCCAGGGTCTGCGCCTCGGCGCTTTCGACAACGGCGTCGGCGAAGACATGTGGGTGGCGGCGGACGAGCTTGTCGCTGATCGCGGCGACGACGGCGGCGAAGTCGAAGGCGCCTTGCTCCTCGGCCATCCGTGCATGGAAGACGACCTGAAGGAGCAGATCGCCGAGTTCTTCCTTTAGCCCGGCGAGGTCGTTACGGCCGATGGCGTCGGCGACCTCGTAGGCTTCCTCGATCGTGTGCGGCGCGATGGTCGCGAAGGTCTGGACAACGTCCCATGGGCAGCCGTCCTGCGGGTGGCGCAGGCGGGCCATGATGGCGAGCAGCCGGTCGATGCCGGCAGGGTTTTCGTCTGCGGGTCGGGTGTCTTCGCTCATGTCGGTCCGGTCAGCGTGGTTCTTGAAGGCGGCGGCCATCATGCCATCGAGGCGGGCGGAGGTCGCCGCCGAAAGAGCGCTCACGCCTCAGGCCTGTTGCCGCATAAGGGATATTATGGAAAATAACAACCGGTTCACGCGTTGCCCGGGTGACCGCGACGAGCGTGGCCATGAGGGACGTCATGACGTGCGGGCCGGAGCGGTGATCGAGCGGCGGCGCTGGGGGCCAGGAGATCGGCGGCGCAGCGACGGCAGAACCGGGTGATCAGCCTGCCCGTGTCGGCATGGACGACATCGACCGGGAACGGCAACAACCCGGCGCCGCAGCCGCAGCGGTCGGTTTCGGTGTGCGTGTTGCGAAAGTCATAAGCATCGGACATGAACCCCCCTCGTCGCGATGACGCAAAGATGATCGAGTGGCCTAGTCCGCGCCTCCCTGTTCCAGTGCGGCGTTACCGCAGATCCCGTTTTGTTCTTCCGTGCGAACCCTGAGCACCATGTTGTCGTAGGCCGGCTCGACCCCCGCCGGCAGCACCCTCGCCAGCGCCGCATAGTCGAGGTCGTTGCCGAGGTGGCTGAGCACGGCCCGCCGCGGCCCGACCCGCTCGATCCACTCGAGCGCCCGGCCGACATGGCAGTGGGTCGGATGGGCGTACTCTACCGGCGTGCCGATGATCCAGGTGTCGATCCCTTGCAGGATCCCGAATGCCCTTTCGGACAGTTCGACGACGTCCGTGGTGTAGGCGGCCGCGCCGAAGCGAAAGCCCAATGTCGTGCTGAAGCCGTGGCTCTGTTTGAACGCGGTGACCGCGATCGGGCCGAACGTGCGCCGCTCGCCGTCCGCGAGCGGCTGCAGGCTCAGCGTCGGCTTGTAGAAGCTGCGCGCGTGCGCCGGGAGCGGCTCGACGGCGTAGGCGAAGCGCCGGCGCAGAGCGGCCAAAGTTTCCTCGTCGCCATACGTCGGCAGCGCCGCGCCAATATTGCGATTGATCGCGCGCAGATCGTCGACGCCGTGGAGGTGGTCGGCATGGGCGTGGGTGTAGAGCACGGCGGACAGGGTGCGCACGTTCGCCGCCAGAAGCTGCTCGCGCAGATCCGGCGGCGTATCGACGAGGATCCGCGTCTCGCCCTCTTCGACCAGGATCGCCGGCCGGGTTCTGCGGTTCCTGCGGTTGGCCGGATCGCATCGGCCCCAGCCGACATCCAGCGCCGGCGTGCCGCTTGAACCGCCGGCGCCGAGAATGACGATCCTCACGCCCGCTCCGCCGCGGTGACGTTGGCCCTGGCCTTGGCGAACAGGCGAAAGAAGTTGGCGGTGGTGGCTTCTACCAGTGCGTCCGCACGCACGCCCCGCACCCGTGCCACCTCGGCCGCGGTGTGGACGACGAACGCCGGCTCATTGCGCTTGCCGCGGTTGGGAACCGGCGCCAGGTAGGGCGCGTCGGTCTCGACCAGCAGCCGCTCAAGCG
>JAEULH010000057.1 GCA_016793925.1 Rhodospirillales bacterium
CCGGAGGGGCAATATGACGCTGGAAATCGCGAATGTTTTCATCCTGACGGCGTGGCTGCTCGCCGAAATGGTCCCGCTGCTCGCCGACGAACTCGCTCGGCGCGATATCGACCGCGCCAGGCGGGACGATTGAGCGGAGGCCGTCATTTGCTGAACGTTGCCTGCTTTCGCCTCAAGCTCACGCATCCGGTTCCGCTGCCTTCTCGGCGAACATGGCGCGCAGTTGACGCGCCAGTTCCTGACGGGCGTAGGGCTTGGGGATGAGCGTCGCGTCGGGCGGGAGCGGGCCGTTCCTGGCGCCCAGGCCGGCGGAATAGCCGGTCGTGAACAGCACCTTGACCTGGGGATGGCGGAGCAGCACGCCCTGGGCGACGGCCATGCCGTTCATGCCGCCGGGCAGTTCCATGTCGGTAAAGAGCAGGTCTATTCTGGCTGCAGCCTGAGCAAGGCGCATGGCCTCGTCGCCATCGCCGGCCTCGAGTACGAGGAATCCCGCGTCTATCAGCAGGCGGGTCGCAAGCCGGCGCAGCCGCTCTTCGTCCTCGACGACCAGCGCGATCTTCCCGGCACCGGAAAACTCGCCGCCGTCGACGCTTGCGACATCCACGGTGCCGGTGTCGGCGGTCGAAGCCTGCGGGAAGAACAGCTTGAAGGTGGTTCCTCCGCCGAGCTCGCTGTAGACGCTGATGTGGCCTCCCGACTGCTTGAGAAAGCCGTAGACCATGCTCAGCCCCAGCCCGCTTCCGTGGCCCACGCCTTTCGTCGTGAAGAACGGCTCGAAGATGCGCGTGAGCATGTCCTTCGGCATGCCGGTGCCGGTGTCGCTGACCGAGAGCATGACGTAGTCGCCCGCCGCGACGTCAGGATTGAGCTCGACATAGTCGGCGTCGAGAACGGCCTTGCGGGTCTGCATCGTCAGGGTTCCGCCGTCGGGCATGGCGTCGCGGGCGTTGATCGTGAGATTGACCAGCGCGCGTTCCAGTTCGCCGGCGTCGGCGACAACGTTGGCGACGTCCGGGTCGAGCTCCTCGACGATATCGATGTTGGCGCCGAGCGTGCGGCGCAGCAGCTCGGTCAGCCCTCCGACCACGTCGTTGAGGTTGAGGACGGTCGGACGAAGCGGTTGCATCCGGGCAAACGCGAGCAGGCGGTGGGTCAGTTCGCCGCCGCGGGTCGCGGCCCACAAGGCGTCGCTGATGAGGGTGGCATGGCCGCCGCCACCACCGAGATCCAGCTCAAGAAGCTGCAGGTTGCCGACAATGATGGTCAGCAGATTGTTGAAATCGTGGGCGATACCGCCGGTCAGCTGACCGATCGCCTGCATCTTCTGCGATTGCCGCAACTGGTCCTCGACCGCTCGCCACTCCGTCACGTCCTCCTTGACCGCGACGAAATTGATGATCCGGCCGTCCTCGCCCTTGACCGGCGCGACCGACGCGATTTCGCGCAGCCGCTCGCCGTTTTTCTTCTTGTTGTGGAATTCGCCCCGCCAGACCTGGCCGCGGCTGATCGTTTGCCACAGATCGCGGTACTCCGCCGGGTCGGTCAGCCCGGACTTCAGGATGCGCGGGTTCTTGCCGATGACCTCCTCGCGACTGTAGCCGGTGACGTCGCAGAACTTGGGGTTGACGTAGACGATGTTGGCGTCCCGGTCGGTGACGACGACCGATGACGGGCTCTGCTGGATCGCCTGATAGAGCCGCCGCAGGTCGGCTTCCGCCCGCTTGCGGTCCGTAATGTCGCGGGCGTGGACGGCGACTTCGGCGATCGGCTGACCCGAATGGCGCACGGGATAGAACCAGAACTCGAACCAGCGGCCGCGGATCGGCACGTCCATATGCCTGGGCTCTCCCGACGCGGCCACCTCGCGGATGATCGCCAGCCTGGTCTCGGCCAGGTCCGCCGGCAGGAGACGAGCAAGGTCGCCGCCGAGAGGACTGGCGCCGCCCAGGCGCTTGGCCAGACGCAACTCAGCGGCCTTGTTGATCGCAACAACGCGACCGTCGGTCGATGACAGCAGGATCTCGTCGGCGCTGGCGTCGAGCAGCGCCCGCATCCGGGTTTCGTTTTCGCGCAAGGTCTGCTCGGCGAGCAGGCGTTTGCCGATGTCGCGCACGACCGAGATGCAATAGAGCGGCTGGCCCGCTTCGTCGCGCTGAAGCGCCGTAGTGAGGTTTACCCAGACCGCGTTGCCATCCTTGCGGATATAACGCTTCTCGATGCTGTAGGAGTTGATCTCGCCGCGCGTCATGCACTCAAGCTGGCTCAGGTCGGCTTCGAGATCGTCCGGATGGGTGATCTCCTGAAAGGTCTTCGCCAGCAACTCGTCGCGACCGTAGCCGACGATGTCGCACAGCCGCTCATTGACCCGGAGCCACGCCCCGTCGAAGCCGACGTGAGCGATGCCGACGGCGGCGTTCTCGAATGTCCCGCGGAATCGCGCCTCGCTCTCGCGGAGCGCGCGTTGCGCCCGGATTTCGGCCGAGATGTCGTCGAACAGGGTAACGAGCTCGCCGGTCGGCAATTTGTAGACGTGGGTATCGCGCCAGCCCTGCATGCGCTCGTCGCGGTATACCCGCGGCGGCAGATCCTTCGTCGCGCCGGTTCTCATCACCTCCCTGAGGGCATCGAGCAGGCCGAATTCCGCGACGCCGGGGAAGGTTTCCGTCAGGCGCTTGCCGACGACCTGATCGCGGTCGATCTTGCCGAGTTCCTCGCCCCTCCGGTTGAGGTCGGTGAAAACGAAGTCGCTGCCGTCGGCCAGCGCCTCGAAGACCGCCGCACCGCTTTTCATGTGCTCGAACAGGCCGCGCAGCCGCGCCTCGGCGTTGCGCCGCTGCTCGCGCAGCGGTTCGCTGATCCGGTAAAAAAGCGCGGTGGCTATGAGCACGGTAATGAGCCCGATCGCCAGCAGCGGCGCGGCGGCCCGCGAAAAGCGGGCACGAACTTCGGCGAGGTCAACCTTGGCGACCAGGCCGAGATTCAAGCTCGGCACCGGCTCATAGGCGGCCAGGACAAGTGTTCCCGCATAGTCCCTGCCGATCATCGTGCCTGATCGACCCTCGAGCGCCGCGCGCATGGGCGCGTCGATCATCGAATTGAACGACATCGTGGGTGGCGCCTCGACCTCGCGCTGGCGCCACAGATAGACGATGGCGTCGCCGTCGCGCCGGGCGATTGTAAACTCGCCGCTCGCGCCCATGTCGCGCCTCGCTTCGACGCGCTGGCTGTCGATGAACTGGCGCAGCGCCGCCGCCTCGGGACCCTCCGGGTAGTTGGAGTAGGTCCGGTCGAAGCTGGTCATCGAGTCGAGCAGGCGGGCATGAACCTGTACGACGCCCTCCAGCCGGCTTCGCTCGCGGTCGACGCCGCCCCGATAGATGATGTAGATCGCGCTGGCCGCAACGACCGTGGCGACGCTCAACAGGATCCCGACAAGGAGAACAAGCCGCTTGGTCTCGGGGCTGACCTTCACCTCAGCCATCCAAAGCCGAGAGAAGGTCCTTGATCCCGAACGGTTTGTGCAACGTCGTCGCGGAGCCGATGCCCTTGTACTGGGCGAGGATCTTGGCGTGGTCGGCGTACTCGGCGTGGTAGCCGGTCATGATCACCAGCCGAGCCGTGCAGCCGCGACCGGCAAGCCAGTTGATGAGTTCGTTCCCGTCCACGCCCGGCATGACCATGTCGAGCAGGATAACGCTCGGCTTGAAGTCGTCATGAACGCGCATCAGCTCCTCGCCGCTGGTGGTCAGCATGACCTTGTATCCGCGCGGAACGGTCGCGTTGCGGACCAGGCGACCCACTGCGGCTTCGTCATCGCAAACCAACAGCCTCTTCTCCGCCAACAGCCTCTCCTCCGTGAGGTTGAACATCACCGATAGCATCTATCGGGAACCTCACTCTTGTCGCCGTCCTGTCAATAGAGAAATTCCCTCCAGGCTGATCAACGTTCAAGACACCGGCGGTGGCGCCGCAAAAACCCGCGACAAAACTGTTTGCGGAAATCGGGGAGGAGCCTTTGGCTCGATGACGTTGCTGTCTCCGTGCATCCCCGCCTGACAGTCTTCGACGCGTCGCGTGTCGGCCGTCACAGCGGTGGCCGTAACAATCCTTAACCTCCGTTCTTGCGGCGACGACGCCGCGGCATGCAGACGGAGGCGCCATGATGTACAGCAAGAACCGGGAAATCGATCGGATCGTGCGCGGGCTCGTCGCCACTGGCTGGATTTTCCGCCGGGGCGGCAAGCGTGCCCGTACTCCATCTCGCCGCAAGGAACCCCGGCGCTGACGGTGCCGATCACGCCCAGCGATCACCGCAGTCCGGCGAATTTCCGTTCCCAGGTGCGCCGCGCCAAGGCGCAGGCCTCGCCGATCGGCCCGTCTTAGATCCGGCTTCTCATCGCCAGGTTCGCCGGTTCGGAACTCCGCGGTGTTCACATTCCTTACCGGGCGGCCAGAGCTGCCTTCAGCAGCTTCGGGTCGATGGCGACGAGCAGGGCGCTCCCGGTCCGGCCGAACGCCGTGAAGTAGAAGCGGCTCCCCGCCTTGGCGTCGTGGCCGTAGAAAAACATCTTGTCGGCGAGCATCGGCTCGAGGCTTTTCAGATTGGCCAGTTCAGACGCCTTCCTTGTGACAAGATCGAACTCGAAGAACCGCCCTTCGGTCGTGACGATGTAGATCGCGTTTTGCCGATCGAAGACGTGGAAGACCCATGCATATCCGAACGGCTGGCTCGTATCCTGGCCGATGTCGCCGAGGTATGACCATTTTTCTCCTGCCGCCGACTCGCTGAACTTGTAGATGTGCCCGACGTTGTCGCTCAGGAAGCACTCGTCGATTCCCGAGATGCGCCTAAAGCACTGCGAGGCGTCGATGGCTCGCTCGTCATGGAGCTTCCAGCTCTTCATCTCCCCGAATTTCCGGGCATGAGGATCGTAGAAGTAAACGTGATTGAAGATCGCCGGATCGTAGGGCGCGCCGTAGTAGGCCAACTCGGCGCTGCCGGCGGTGAAGTAGAGTCGGCCGCTGCGAGCGACCCACATCGCCCGGCCGGGGTAGACGTAGGGGCGCCGGTAATCCGGCCGCCCGAGCCGCTCGCTCGCGCCGCTGACGATGTCGTAGCGGTAGATGTCCCCGGTCGGCGCCAGCGCGCCGTAGATGCAGTCGCGGGCCGGATCGACGACCTGCGCGATCAACCCGCCGTGGGCCGCGGCCGTTCCGCCCGGCCTGCCGGCGCTCAGATCGACGAAGCGCCCGGTCGTCGCGCCGTGGGCGTACCAGTGAAAGCCGCGCAGGCCGAGGTACGTGTCATCGAGCGTCGAACTGTTCAGGTTGGCGACATAGACGCGACCGTCGTGCCAGACCGGCCGGGTATGGAACTTCTCCGCGACTTCGCCGGCCATCCAGTTGTGGGCGGCCTCCGAGGCGCTGCGCGCGTCGCCGACGTAGCGAAGGACGTCGGCGTCCAATCGGAAGAGCGCGGAATTCGTCTTGTGATCCATTCCGGCAACGTAGACGCCTTCGGGCGTTGCGGCGGCGCCAGACCAGCTCTGCGTCGAAACCAGGCCGTTGGGCGTCGTCGGCAACGCCCAGTACCAGATGCCGTCGAGCTTGCCGGCGACGGCGCTCGAACTCGGCGCCGATGCGGCCTGCGCCGTCGCCGCGCCGAAGGCGGCGAGGAGGGCGATCAGGCCCATCCCGGTGCGGCGGGTGCGGCGGGCAGGCAGACAAGCCCTTCGGCCGGAACCGGCGCGAGATGTCGCGTTTGCCCCGACCGCAGGGTCCGCGGGCAATGCGCGCGGCGCCGCGCTGCGCCCGAAGAACCGGTTCCGATCCGCCATTCTTCCTCCATCCCGACCCCGAGACCATGCCCAGACCATGCCTATTCGCCGGCGTTTGTAACACCGGGGGGCGGCAAAGTCGCCGAAGTCGACGACCGCGCCTTGACATGCGCGCTCGGCAATTGACACAGTCGCTTGGCGAGCGAGAGGGCGTCGGTGCGCGAGGTCAAGGTCGAGATTGCGATGGTCTACGTGCCGATGGCGCGGCGCAAGACGCTGGACTCGTCCCGAGTGGACGCCCTGGCCGAAGACATGCTCGAGAACGGCCAGAAGAACCCGATCCTGGTCCGCGCCGACGTCGACCGCCTCGTTCTGGTCGAGGGCCTTCACCGCCTCGAAGCCTGCCGTTCCCTCGGCGACGAGACCATCAATGCGCTGATGGTCCAGGCGCGGAAAGCCTGACCGCGGGCACCTACGCTGCGCGGGCGGCCTTCTTGCGTTCGTGCTCGCGCAAGAAGCGCTTGCGGATCCGGATGGACTTCGGCGTGACCTCGACGAGTTCGTCGTCGTTGATGAACTCCATGGCGTACTCGAGGGTGATCTCGATCGGCGGGACAAGGATGATGTTCTCGTCGCTTCCCGCGGCGCGGATGTTGGTGAGCTGCTTGGCCTTCAGCGGGTTGACGACGAGATCGTTGCCACGTGAGTGAATGCCGATGACCATGCCTTCGTAGACATCGGCCGCGTGGCCGATGAACAGCCGGCCGCGGTCCTGCAGATTGAACAGCGCATACGCCAGCGCCTTGCCGGTCGCCATCGCGACCAGCGCGCCGTTGACCCTTCGGCCGATCTCGCCCTCGACCCGCGGTGCGTAGCGTTCGAAGGCGTGGTACATGAGCCCGGTGCCCGAAGTCGTCGTCAGAAACTCCGGCCGAAAGCCGATCAGGCCCCGGCTCGGAATGAAGTAGTCGAGGCGCACCCGGCCCTGGCCGTCCGGGACGAGGTTCCGCAACTCGCCCTTGCGCTGACCGAGTTTCTCCATCACCGCGCCCTGGCTCGTCTCGTCGATGTCGACGGTCAGCGTCTCCCAGGGCTCCTGCACCGTCCCGTCGACGGTCTTGAGGATCACCTCGGGCCGGGAGATGGCGAGTTCGAACCCTTCCCGGCGCATGGTCTCGATCAGGATCGCCAGGTGCAACTCGCCGCGGCCCGAAACCTTGAAGCGATCCGGCGAGTCGGTCGGCTCGACCCTGAGCGCGACGTTGTGGAGCAACTCCTGTTCGAGGCGGTCGCGCAGCGCCCGGCTGGTGACGTACTTTCCGTCGCGGCCCTGCAGCGGCGAGTCGTTCACCTGGAAGGTCATGCTGACGGTCGGCTCGTCGACGATCAGCGTCGGCAGAGGCGCAACAGCATCCGGATCGCACACCGTCTCCGAAATCTTCAGCCCGTCGATGCCGGTAAAGGCGATGATATCGCCGGCCGCCGCCTCGTCGCGCTCGACGCGCTCGAGGCCCTGGAACCCCAGAATCTGCAGAATGCGGCCGCGCCGCACCGTGCCGTCCGTGGCCGCAATCGCGACCGCGGTGTTGCGGCGGATTCGGCCGCGCTGGATTCGGCCGATGCCGATCACGCCGACGTAGC
This sequence comes from Rhodospirillales bacterium, assembly GCA_016793925.1. Lineage (GTDB taxonomy): Bacteria > Pseudomonadota > Alphaproteobacteria > Rhodospirillales > Defluviicoccaceae > JAEULH01. Next base: position 7,422 of record JAEULH010000057.1, read on the forward strand.
TCGAATAGTTGAGCGAACTGACCTGAAGCTGGAACGGCCCGTCCAGATCGACCTGCGGCGGCGACACGTGATCGACGATCGTTTCGAACAGCGGGCCCATGTCGCCTTCGCGAACGCGGGCGTCGCGCGATGCCCAGCCCTCGGTGGCCGAGGCGAAGATGACCGGAAAATCGAGCTGCTCGTCGCTGGCGCCGAGGCGGTCGAAGAGGTCGAAGGTTTGATCCACGACCCAGTTCGGACGCGCGACCAGCCGGTCGACCTTGTTGACGACGACGATGGGGCGCAGGCCGCGGGCCAGGGCCTTGCGGGTGACAAAGGTCGTCTGCGGCATCGGTCCATCGACCGCGTCGACCAGGAGCAGCACCGAATCGACCATCGACAGAACCCGCTCGACCTCGCCGCCGAAGTCGGCGTGGCCGGGCGTGTCGACGATGTTGATGCGCCAGTCGCGCCAGACGATCGCGGTATTCTTCGAAAGGATGGTGATCCCGCGCTCGCGCTCGAGGTCGTTGCTGTCCATGACCCGTTCGATGGATTCGCCGTGGCGGTCAAGGGTGCCGGACTGGCGCAGCAACTGATCGACCAGCGTCGTCTTGCCGTGATCGACGTGAGCGATGATGGCGATATTTCTCAGGCGCTCGACCGGCTCGCCCATATCGGCGGCAACTCCTTCTAGACGACGACGATTGGCGCCGCAGGCGGCTTGGCGACAATGAGCGCCGCGGCCGGCCAAGGGGGGCATATCCCGACCATGGCCGCCGTGCGACCGGTTCGGATGAAGGCAGCGCCTGCGAACGGACGCGAGGCCGCCCGCAAGCTGCGATGCTTCCGCAGATAAGCCAAGGTACATGTCGATCAACCCCCGCCGCTGTCGAGGCGGAGCCGACCGATCGGCGATCTATATCACGCGATAAGCCCCGTGCGAAGCGACGGAGATATCATGCGTCGGTGGGGAGCGCGGCGCCTCGACCCGAACTCGCGGGACGAGGCCGCAATCGAGGCCCGGCATCGCACAGGGTAAGCGATTCGTTCGGGTCGCTTTTTATGGAGTAGCGCATGTCTTTGATCACAATCGTCATCATTCTGATTATTGTCGGCGTGCTGCTCTGGCTCGCCAACACCTACATCCCGATGGATAATAAGATTAAGACGATTCTCAACATCGTCGTGGTCATTGCGGTGATCCTCTGGCTCTTGCAGGCCTTCGGGCTGTTCTCGGGCGGGCCGGCGATAAGCGGCTGAGACTCTCCCGGCCGCGGCGCGCGGCTCCATCCGCGCCAGGCATCGAAAGGCTCCGGTTGAATTGAGCGCCGGCGGGGTCCAAGTTACCCGGCGGCGCATCTTTTCGGTCCGGCGGAACGCTGGGGGTCCGGGACCGGCCTCCACGATGCGCATCGCCATACACATTCGTTGGACCAGCAGAGCAAAGGAGAACAAGCTTGCAGAAAGTCCCTTCCGTGATATTCAAAACCCGCGTGCGCAATGACGCCCTCGGCGGCCCCAATCCGTTCGAGTGGAAGGATCTGTGCACGGACGAAATCTTCAAGGGCAAGAAGGTCGTCGTCTTTTCGCTGCCCGGGGCGTTCACGCCGACCTGCTCGAGCAACCACCTTCCACGCTACGAGGAACTCTACGACGAGTTCACCAAGCTCGGCGTCGATCGAATCGTCTGCGTTTCCGTCAACGATGCGTTCGTCATGTTCCAGTGGGGCAAGGCCCAGGGCGTGAAAAACATCTTCCTGCTGCCCGACGGCAACGGCGAGTTCACGCGCAAGATGGGCATGCTCGTCGACAAGTCGAACCTCGGCTTCGGCATGCGCAGCTGGCGCTATTCCATGCTCGTCAACGACGGCAATGTAGAGAAGATGTTCATCGAGGACGGCTACAGCGACAACTGCCCGACAGATCCGTTCCAGGTCTCGGACGCGGACACGATGCTGGGCTACCTCAAGGCCCAGGTCGGCAGCAAGGCCGCGTGAGCAGGCGCGTGCGGCGCGCCGGCCAAATGTCGGCGCGCTTGGCGCGCAAGCGGAAGAAGGCCGAGGCGGGCCTGGAAACGGGCCCCGACGGGTTCGACATCGGGCGCGATCCGCGCCGCCTGTCGCCCGCCGAGCTCCGCGCCCTCGGCCACCGCGCGGCGCCTCTGCTGCAGGCGATGCGCAAACGCTGCATCGATTGCTGCGGGGGCAGGAGCGACGAGGTTCGTCGCTGCACCGCCGTCTCCTGTTCGCTGTGGCCCTATCGGATGGCGACGGATCCATGGCGTGGAGACGCGCCCACCAATACCCGGACCGAGCGCGATGTGCCGATACCGCCGTCGCAAAATTCGTCGACGACGGCATCGGCTTCCGAGAACCCATACACGGCCCCGGCAACGACGAGGCGACGGCGCAAGGCGGCCGTCGCCTCCCCGGACCTTCCTCTGTTCGACGAGGCGTAGGCGGACGGCGACGCCACGGTCGCCGCTGCGGCCGCGATTACCGGCCCGCGGCTGCGGTGCTGGCCTTTACACTGTCGAGGAATGCTTTCGTTGCCGGCAGGATTAGCCGCACGATCACCTGCACGCCGGCCGCGTTGGGATGAATGCCGTCCGCCTGGTTGAGTGCGGGATCCGCTGCGACGCCTTCGAGGAAGAAATCGTACAGCGGGACGTCGTGCTTGTCGGCGAGCCGTGGGAAGACGGCAGCAAAGGAGCGGCCGTAATCGGCGCCCAGGTTCGGCGGCGCCTTCATGCCGGCAAGCATCGCCGGCAGGTTGCGATCGGCGAGCAGAGTGAGGATGGCGTCCAGGTTTCTCTCCATGGCTTGGGGATCCAGGCCGCGGAGGCCGTCGTTGCCGCCGAGTTCCACCATGACCGCATCGGGCTGTTCCTGGGCCGGTGCGCTCAGCAGCCACGGAAGGCGGGCCAGACCGCCGGCGCTGGTATCGCCCGAGACGCCGGCGCCGATGACGAGAACGTCGTAACCTTCGGCGCGCAGCGCGGCCTCGAGCCGGGGGACAAAGCCGTCGGCGTTCGCCAGGCCATAGCCGGCGGCGAGGCTGTCGCCCAGCACCATCAGCCGCAACGGTCGCGTTGCGCCGTCGGCCGAAGCCGCCCCCAATCCTAGGCCGCTGCCTGCGGCGCATAGCGTCGCGAGAAGCGCCGCCCATGCCGCAGCTTTGAATGCGTCCGCGGCGGCTCCATATCGCCAACGAGCGGCGCGGCGTGCGGCGCCCGCCAACGCATTCCTGTTCAACCTCCCAGGTCCGAGGGCTGCTGCGCGTGTCATCGCTTCCATCGCCTGATCCGGCCATCACCCTCGAAGGGGTCGGACTGAGGTTGGGGAGCGCCGCCGGCGAGGTCAACATTCTCCGCGGCATCGACCTGAGCGTGCGGTCCGGCGAGACGGTCGGCCTGGTCGGGCCGTCGGGATCCGGCAAGACCAGCCTGCTTATGATCATCGCCGGGCTTGAACGACCGACTTCGGGACGGGTGATTGTTGCAGGACAGGATTTCGCCGGGCTCGACGAAGACCGGCTCGCTGCATTTCGCGGCCGTCGGCTCGGCGTTGTCTTCCAGAATTTCCACCTCATTGCGACAATGACGGCGCGCGAAAACGTGGCCTTGCCGCTGGATCTCGCCGGCGAGGCCGGCGGCCTGGCGCGAGCGGATGGCCTTCTCGCGACCGTCGGGCTGGGTCAGCGGCTGACCCACTATCCGGCGCAGCTCTCCGGCGGCGAGCAGCAACGCGTCGCGCTCGCGCGCGCCTTCGTCACGGAGCCGGCGCTGCTGTTGGCCGATGAGCCGACCGGCAACCTCGACGGCGCCACCGGCGCGGCGGTCATCGATCTGATGTTCGATCTCCATCGCCGGCGGAAGACGACGCTGCTGCTGATCACCCACGATCCGGCTCTCGCAGGGCGCTGCGGGCGGGCCATCGAGCTCCGCGACGGACGCATTGTCGGCGACCGCCGGACCTCTCCGCTCGGCGCGGTCGCGAGGCGCTGATGTGGGGCGCAGATCTCGCCCTCGCCTGGCGGCTGGCGCGGCGGGAGTTGCGCGGTGGCATCGCCGGCTTTCGCGTTTTCATCGCCAGTTTGGCCCTGGGCGTGGCTGCAATCGCCGCCGTGGGGACCCTTAGCGCGGCCATCGTCGGCGGCCTCAGGGCCGACGCCCGCGCCCTGCTCGGCGGCGATGTCGAACTGCAGCTGTCGCAGCGCTCGCCCGGCGCGGACGAAGCCGCGTGGATGCGCGCGAACGCCGCCGCCGTCTCCGACGCGATCGAAATGCGGGCGATGGCGCGAGCCGGCAGTTTCCGGTCCCTGATCGAATTGAAGGCGGTGGACGGTGCCTACCCGCTCGTCGGCGACGTCGAGCTGGATCCGCCTGGACCGCTTGCGGATGCGCTCGCCAATCGGGATGGCCTTTGGGGCGCCGTGGCCGAGGCGAGCCTCATGGCGAAGCTTGGGCTCGGCCTCGGCGATACCGTTCGCATCGGCGACGCCGAGGTCAGGATCCGCGCCGTCATCGCCCGCGAGCCCGACCGGGTCGCCAACGTCATCAGCTTCGGGCCGCGGCTGATGATCTCTGCCGCCGCGCTGCAGACGGCGGGGCTGGTCCAGCCTGGAAGCCTCTATCGGCACAATATCCGCATCCTGCTCCCCGCCGGCGTTTCCGTCGCCGACTGGACCCGATCGGTCCGCGACACCTTCCCGACTGCGGGGTGGCAGCTCCGCGACGCTTCGGCCGCCGCACCCGGGGTTCGCCAGTTCGTCGATCGGTTGGGCATGTTTCTGACATTCGCCGGCCTTTCGGCGCTCCTCGTCGGCGGTCTCGGCGTCGCCAACGCCGTGCGCCATTACCTCGCCGGCAAGGCCGAGACCATCGCCACGCTGAAGTGCCTCGGCGCGCCCGGGGCGCTGGTCGTCCACGTCTATCTGCTGCAGGCCCTGGTTCTCGCCGCCGTCGGCGTGTCGCTCGGTCTGGTCGCCGGCGCCGGCTTGCCGCTCGCCCTGCTGACGATGCTCCAGGCCCATGTGCCCATCCCCGTCGATGTCGCCGTCTACCCGCGGCCGCTTCTCGTCGCCGCGGCAATGGGTCTGCTGACGGCGCTGACCTTCTCGCTGTGGCCGCTCGGCCGCGCACGCGAGGTGTCGGCGGCCGTTCTGTTTCGCGGTGGCGTCGGGGACGGGGACGGACGGCCGCGCCTGCGCTACCGGCTGGGCGCCGTGGCCTGCGCCGTCGCGTTGGCCGGGATCACCGTCGCCTCCGCCCTCGACCCGATCTTCGCCGCCTGGTTCATCGTCGGCGCGGTTCTCACGTTGATTATTCTGCGCGCCGCCGGCGCGGGCCTGATGACAGTCGCCGCAGCATGGCCGCGGCCGCGCTCGGCGGCCCTGCGATTGGCCCTCAGCGGGCTCCACCGCCCGGGCGCGCCGACACCGAGTGTGGTGATGTCGCTCGGCGCCGGGCTTACGCTGCTTGTCGCCGTCGCCCTTCTCGACAGCAACCTTCGCGCCCAGATCGGCGAGCGGCTGCCCGAGCGTGTTCCCGCCTTCTTCTTCATCGACATCCAGGACAGCCAGGCGGCGGCCTTCGACGCCGCTATCGCAGCCGTGCCCGGCGCCGGCGCGATCGAGCGGGTTCCGTCGCTGCGCGGGCGGATTGTCGCCATCGCCGGGGTGCCGGTCGAACAGGCGGCGGTCGACCCCGATGCGGCCTGGGCCGTGCGCGGCGACCGGGCGCTCACCTACGCTCCGGCGGCGCCGGCCGATGCGGATATCGTTGCCGGGCGGTGGTGGCCGGCGGACTACGCCGGGCCGCCGCTGCTTTCGCTCGACGCCGATCTCGCCCGCGGCTTTCACGTCGGTGTCGGCGATACGATCACGCTCAACGTGCTCGGTCGCGAGATCACCGCCGAGATCGCATCGCTGCGCCGGATCGACTGGCGCGCCGTGCCCTTCGACTTCGCCATGATCCTCAACCCGGCGACCCTCGCCGGCGCGCCGCACACCCAGATTGCCGCTGTCTACGCGCCGGAAGGCGCGGAGGCCGCTGTCGAACGGGCGGTGAGCGACCGCTTCGCCAACATCACCGCGATCCGCACCCGAGAAGCGCTTGCGGCGGTCAGCGATCTGCTCGACCGCATCGCCTGGGGCGTGCGCGGCGCCGCCGCCGTCACGCTTGTCGCCGGTGCGCTGGTGCTGGCTGGGGCCATCGCCGCCGACCGCCAGCGACGCACCTTCGAGGCCGTGGTGTTCAAGGTCCTGGGAGCGACGAGAGCCCGGATCGCCGGCTCCTACCTGATCGAATACGGCGTCCTCGGCCTCCTGACCGCGACCATCGCCGCAGGGCTGGGCGTCGCCGTCGGCTGGGCGGTCAGCGCGGCGGTAATGGACCTGGCGTGGACCGTGCATTGGGGTGTCGTCGCCGCAACCGTGGCCACCAGTATCGCGCTCACCCTTGCGCTCGGCTTCGCGGGAACCTGGCGGATCCTCTCGCGCAAGGCTTCGCCGTATCTGCGTAACGACTGACGCGGGATCGGGCGGGGAGAACGTTCGCGAAGGTGCGCGATCAATGGAAGTCCCGCACGGCGATGTCGAAACGGAGCTCGTCGCCAAAGCTGTCGGGGGCACGCCCGGGCGCGGCGTCGGCGGCGAGTCGCGTCAACGACCCGTCCAGGCTCCACAGCCGCTCGGCGAGCACGTGGATGACCTCTCCTTCGCGCTGGATGGGACCGACCACCGCCATGATCGTTGCCTGCAGAACGATGCGGCGAAAGCGCTCGAAGGTCTTCGGCCAGACGATCAGGTTGGCGTGCCCTGCCTCGTCTTCCAGCGTAATGAAGATGACCCCATTCGCGCTGCCCGGGCGCTGGCGGGTAATGACGACGCCGGCGGTCTTGACCCGCCGGCCATGGGCGAGCGTGGCGAGGCGGTCGCTGGCGAGGTACCCGTCCTCGCCAAGACGACAGCGGAGAAGGGCCATCGGGTGGGCCTTGAGCGAAAGCGTCAGCGCCCGATAGTCGTCGCTGACCTGCTCGCTGAGCGGACTTGCCGGTAGGCGCACCTGCGGCTCGCGGGCGCGTTCGAGAGGCTCCGAGGCCGGCGCCGTCGCGACGGCCAAGAGCGGAAGCGGCATCTCGTCGAGCCCGCCTATGGCCCAAAGGGCCTGCCGGCGGTTCAGGCCCAGCGAGGTAAAGCCGTCGGCGCCGGCCAGACGGCGCAAGGCGGCGCGGCTTACCCTGGCCCGATGCCAGACCTCGGCCATGCTGGCGTAACCTGGGCCGCGGCCGGCGACGATCGCCCCTGCGTCGGCGGTGGCCAGCCCCTTGACCTGGCGCAGGCCCAGGCGCAGTGCCCAAGCCGGCGGCCGCTTGCCTCCGTCGCCATTGCGAGGAGCCCTCGCCCCGACCCTCTCCCTCAAGGGAGAAGGAGAAGCGGCGTGAACTTCCTCTCCCGGCGATGACGGTGGATCGACGGGCTCCAGGGTGCAGTCCCAGGCGCTGTGGTTGACGTCGACCGGACGGACCTCGACCCCGTGGCGGCGCGCGTCGCCGACGATCTGGGCCGGGGCGTAGAAGCCCATGGGCTGGCTGTTGAGCAGGGCGCAGGCGAAAACGGCCGGATAGTGGCACTTGATCCAGGCCGAAACGTAGACGAGCAGGGCGAAGCTGGCCGAATGGGATTCGGGAAAGCCGTAGTCGGCGAAGCCCTCGATCTGGCGAAAACAGCGTTCGGCAAAGTCGACTTCGTAGCCACGGGCGACCATCCCGGAAATGAACTTGTCGCGAAAGCCGTGGATCGTCCCGGAGCGGCGGAAGGTTGCCATCGCCCGGCGCAGCCTGTCGGCTTCAGAGGGCGAAAACCCCGCGGCGACGATGGCGATCTTCATCGCCTGTTCCTGGAACAGGGGCACGCCCAGGGTCTTGCCGAGAACCTGGGCCAGTTCTTCCGACGGGTACTCGACCTGCTCGCCGCCCGCCCGGCGGCGCAGGTAGGGATGAACCATGTCCCCCTGGATCGGACCGGGGCGGACGATCGCGACCTCGATGACGAGGTCGTAGAACTCGCGCGGCCGCAGCCGCGGCAGCATGGTCATCTGCGCCCGGCTTTCGACCTGGAAGACGCCGACCGAGTCGGCCTTGCACAGCATGTCGTAGACGCGCCCGTCTTCCGCCGGAATGGTCGCCAAAGTCAGCCGGCGGTCGTAGTGGGTCTCGATCAGGCCGAAGGCCTTGCGCACGCAGGTCAGCATGCCGAGCGCAAGGATGTCGATCTTGAGAATGCCCAGCGCGTCGAGATCGTCCTTGTCCCATTCGATGACGGTGCGATCGGCCATCGCCGCATTTTCGATCGGCACGACCTCGCTGAGTGCGCTCCTGGTGATGACCATGCCGCCGGTGTGCTGGGACAGATGCCGGGGGAAACCGCGCAACTCGCCGGCCAGATCGACGACCATGCGAACCGCCCGCGCGTCCGGATCGAGGCCGCCTGAGCGCATCTCGTCGCGGTCGACCTCGTCCCACGACCGCCGCCAGAACAGCCCCTGCAGCGCGACGATCGCGTCCTCCGACAGGCCGAAGGTCTTGGCGACCTCGCGCAGGGCGCTTCTGGTCCGATAACGGATCACGGTCGCGGTCATCCCCGCCCGTTCGCGGCCGTACTTGGCGTAGATGTACTGGATGACCTCCTCGCGTCGCTCGTGCTCGAAATCGACGTCGATGTCCGGCGGTTCGTTGCGCTCGGCGCTGATGAAGCGTTCGAACAGCACGTCGATACGCGAAGGATCGACCGCCGTGATGCCGAGGCAGAAACAGACCGCGGAGTTCGCCGCCGAACCGCGGCCCTGGCAGAGGATCCCGCGTTCGCGGGCGAAGCGGACGATGTCGTGGACGGTGAGGAAATAGGGGGCGAAGTCGAGCATTTCGATCAGGACCAACTCGTGGTTGATCTGCGCCTCGAGCTTCGATCCGAGGCCGTCGGGGAAATGCTTGGCGGCGCCGAGCCAGGTCAGCCGGACCAGTTCCTCCTGCGGAGTCCGCCCGTTCGCCACCGGATCGACCGGATACTCATAGCGCAACTCGTCGAGGCTGAACTGGCAACGCTGGGCGATCTCGACCCCGGCGGCGATGGCTTGCGGGTGGGAGCGGAACAGCCGGGCCATCTCGTCCGGCGGCTTGAGGTGGCGTTCGGCGTTGGCGAACAGGCGGTAGCCGGCTTCGAAGATCGTGCAGCCCTCGCGGATGCAGGTGAGCACGTCCTGTAGCGGCCGGCGCTTCGCGGTGTGCGCGTGAACGTCGTTGGTGGCGACAAGCGGTATCCGCTGTCTTGCGGACAGTGTCGCCAGCGCCGCCAGGCGACGGTCGTCGTCGCCCAGGCAGAGCCTGTGGGCGGCAAGGTAGAGGCGATCGCCGAAGCTCTCCTTGAGGATGGGAAGCGCCGCATGGAACGCCTGCGCTTCGCCTCCTTCCGCCTCGCATGGTCTGACAGGTCCTCGCGCCGAGAGCCCGTCGGGCGGCAGCGCGACCAGGATCTGGCCGTCGCCGTGAGCGAGAACGTCGGCGAGATCGAGGCGGCATTCGCCCTTCGTCGCCCGCCGCCGGCCGAGGGTCAGGAGCCGCGAGAGGCGGCCGTAGGCGGCGCGATCGCCCGGATAGCAGAGCAGGCTTGGTCCGTCGTCCAGATCCAGCCGGGCGCCGACGATGAGTTGAATCCCGGCGAGCTTGGCCACCGCATGGGCGCGGACGACGCCGGCCAGCGTGTTGCGATCGGCAATGGCGATGGCGCGCAGACCGAGGCCGGCGGCGGTTGCGACCAGTTCCTCGGGATGGGAGGCGCCGCGCAGGAAGCTGAAGTTCGAGGTGACCTGCAGTTCGGCGTAGGCGGCGGCTGCGGCGGGATTGGTGGGCGTCTCCGTCATGCAAAACGCCCATGCAGGAACCAGCGCGAGGGAACGCCCGGCCGGGAGTCGCCCTCGCGAAAGACCCAGAACCGGCGCCCGGTTTCGTCCTCGATGCGGTAATAGTCGCGGCCGGGCGGCGCCCGGTCGGACTCGTGGCCGTCGTCATGAGCCCACCATTCGCAGCCGATCCGTTCGGGCCCCTCGGCGACGGCAACCCGGTGCGGGCGCCGACGCCAGCGGAACAGGGCCGGCGGGCCGTCGGGAACGGGGGCGATGACGTCGATCGGCTCCGGCCACTCCAAAAGATGCACCGGCCGAGCCTGTCCGGAGCGCTCGCCGCCGGCCAGAGCCGCGGCCAAGGCCCGGGTCGGGGGGCAAGCCGATGCAGAGGAGGCCAGCGCCGGGATTTCCGCACAGGCCCGTTCCGGCAAATGGCTCGCCCGTTCGCGCAGAACCGTCACCTGTCCGGCGCCGAGGCGGTTGCCGAGGCTGTCCACCAGCCGGGCCAGGCCGTCCGCGCCCGGCTCGCGGGCGAAGCCCATCGCCGCCTGCGCCGGGGCGAGGGGTTCCGTAACCAGCGCACCCATGACCATGGCGTCGATGCCGAAGCGAGGATCGACATCGGCCAGCTTGTCGCGGAACAGACGCTCGAGGTGCCGGGCGTCGCGCTGCGGTCGGCTGGTTCCGACCCCGACGGCGGCGGCGCTGGCGTCGGTGCGGTAAAACCTGAGCTCGAGCCGGCGCACGCCCTGATGTGCGGCGGCGAGGCGAGCGCACAACTCGGCCAGCAGGTGACGAACGGCGGCGGCGATGTCCCCGCTCGTGGCGATGGGCTCGGCGAAGGCGAGGCGGCTCGCCATTGCCGGCACCGGGAGCCGCGGCGAGATCGGCTCGGCATCGGCGGCGAAGGCCTGGTCGAGCCGCTGTGGCAGGATTGCGCCGAAGCGGGCGGCCAGGGGCGCGCGGGGCAGGGCCATGACATCGCCGATCCGCCGCAGGCCAACCGCGTGCAGCGCCTCGACAACGGCGTCGGGCAGACGCAGGCCGGCGACCGGCAGGGGCGCCACGGCGTCTTCGGCCGCCCCCGGCGCCACGACATTGAGCGGAGCGTCTGAAAATCGAGCGACCGCCCAGGCGACGCCGGGGGTCTCGGCGACGGCAGCTTTTGTCGCCAGTCCGCAGCCGTCCAGGCGACCGGCAAGGTCGCCGAGCAGGGCCCGCTCGTCGCCGAACAGGTGAGCGCAACCGCTGATATCGAGCCAGATGCCGGCGCCGCCCGGCATCTTTCCTGCCATCTTGCTGGACATCTTCCCGCCTGTCGCACCGTCCGTCTCTGCGCCGAAGGGGTCGACGGCGGTCCAGGGCGTATAGCGGCCGCACCATCCGGCCAGGGCCTCGAGCGCCCGGCGATCGCCGGCAGGATCGGCCGCAGCGACTGCGAGATTGGGCAGGATCGCCCGGGCCTCGGTCAGCGCCAGGCCGGGGCCGACGCCGCCGGCGGCTGCCTCGGGGCTGGCGGCGACAACGCGGATGCCCCCCGGTCCGGCCGCGATGGTCGCCAGCGGCGGCCGGGCGGATGGCTCGCGCCGCGAGCGGCCCGGGCTAGCGCGCGGCGCGGCGTTCCCCGGCTGTCGCCGCCGGCCGAGCCGGTCGGTGACGAAGGTCGGGAGCCACAGCGAAACCACCCGTCTCATCGCACCACTCCATAAGCCAGCTTGCAGGGACGCCGCCGCGGCAGCGCTGCAGTTCGACCTGCCAGCGAAGACGAAGGTGGCTCGCCCTGCCGGCCGCCGTTCCGGTCAGCCTGGCTTCCGGGAGCGCAGCCAGGTTCGCGCGGGCGCTGCCGATCCGCCAGCGGGTGAGCGCCGGACCGGGAACGAAAAGGGCTCCCGGCGGACGCAGGAGGATTGCGGGAACGCCGCCGGTCTCGGCCGCGAGCTGCAGCCGACGCAGCGCGATCGGTCCGCCGCCGGCGGTTTCGCCCAGCACCGCCGCCGGAGCGCGGCTGCGCAGCCCTTCTTCCATGCTCCACAGAACGTCGGCATCGCGGCGCGGCCGGACGAGGATCAGCCGCGCGGGATCAAGGCCCAGAGCGGCGAGGCCGGGGCCGTAAAGTCCGGCTTCGCGCCGGCACCAGACGACGGTCCCGTCCTCTCCCGCCAGCCGGGTCAGCATGGCCGCGCAAAAGCCGGCAGCGGCGCCGCTATCGTCCGCGGCGGTTACCTCATGCAGGCCGGCTTGGCGAAGACCGCCTCGCAGGGCGTTATCCACCGCCTCGACGCCGAACGGAACCGGGACGCCGGAGGGAACGTCGCGCTGTGGGTGAGCGAGCCCGCCGGAACCCTCAAGATTCTCAATTTTGGCGCGAAGATCAGCGATCAAGCCTCTGTCAGGGAATGAAAAAGAAAACGATCCACGCATCGTCCACAACCCCGGGAGAAGCAGAATGAGTTCTTGTTATGTTCTAATTCCGGCCCGGCCGTTCGTCAAGTCCAACACCCTCATCCCGACCCTCTCCCAGTGGGACAGGGAGCGGCCCGCGGCAGCGGGAGGTGAAGATTACGCTCGCCGGACCGTCTCAGCCGAAGCGGTCGATCGTCAGATCGTCGAAGGTCAGTTCCGGCTCGACGCCCGCGACCGTGTCGGCGACGAACCGGCCGGAGCCGCAGGCCATGGTCCAGCCGAGGGTGCCGTGACCGGTGTTGAGAAACAGGTTCCGATAGCGGGTTCGACCGATGACCGGGGCGCCGTCCGGCGTCGACGGCCGCAAGCCGGCCCAGAACTCGGCCCGGTCCGGATCGCCGCAGTGGGGGAAGAGGGACAGGGCCTTGGCGAGAAGGAACCGGGCCCGGCGCTCGCGAACGCTGTCGTCGTAGCCGGCGAATTCCGCCGTTCCCGCCGCGCGCAGCCGCTCGCCGAGGCGGCTGTAGACCATCTTGAATTCGTCGTCGATCAGGCTGACCACCGGCGCGACCTTGCCGCCGCCGTTCAGCGGGATCGTGACCGAATAGCCCTTGGCGGGATAGACGGGCAGGCGGATGCCCAGCGGCCTGAGCAGAAGCGGCGAATAGCTTCCCGCCGCGACCACGTAGGCGTCCGCCGCCAGCGGGCCACCCGTCGTCTCGACCCGGCCTATCCTATCGCCCTCTGCGCGGATGGCCGTGACCGCCGTCTCGAACCGGAACGACGCGCCCAGACCCGTGCTGAGCGTCGCCAAAGCCCTGGTGAACTTGTAGGCGTCGCCGCTCTCGTCGTCGGGGCTGTAGATGCCGCCGACGAGATCGCCCTGGACCGCAGCCAGCGCCGGCTCGATGGCGATGCAGGCCTCGACGTCGATCACATGACGGAAGCAGCCCATCCGGTTCATGAGCTCGACCTGAGGCAGGGCCCGCTCGTACTCGGCCGGGGAGCGGAAGATGTGGAGGATGCCGCGGCTGACCTGGTCGTATTCGAGGCCAAGTTCTGCACGCAGCGCAAGGAGCTCGCGCCGACTGTAGAGCGCGAGACGCATGGCCTTGCGGGTGTTGGTCCGCATGCGCTCGGTGGTGCAGTTGGCGAGAAAGCGCGCCAGCCAGGCAAACAGCGCCGGATCGAAGCGCGGGTGGAAGAGCAGGGGCGCGTCGGCCTTGCCCAGCCAGCGCAGCGCCTTCGCCGGCATCCCCGGCGCCGCCCATGGCGTCGTGTGGTTCGCGGAAATCTGGCCGCCGTTGGCGAAGCTGGTCTCGAGCGCCGGGCCTGCGCGACGATCGACGACGACCGCCTCGTGGCCGGCGCGCGCCAGGTAGTAGGCTGTGGTGACGCCGACGACGCCGGCTCCCAGGACGATGACTTTCATTGCTGCTCACTGGGCGTGGCGAATGACATTGCCATCTTATAGGCTGCGGACATCTTATCGGCCAGCGGCGGCCCGCACCGCAGCACGCTTGAAGCGAGAAGGACAGCGGTGAACGTAGCGGACAACGCGCTTTTGACGGTTGACGAGATGTACCGCGCCGATGCGGCGGCGGTGGCCGCGGGTGTGCCTGGCCTTGCGCTGATGGAGGCCGCCGGCACGGCGATCGCCCGGGAGATCCGCCGGCGCTGGTCGCCGCGCCGGGTCAGCGTCGTCTGCGGACCCGGCAACAACGGCGGCGACGGCTTTGTCGTCGCCCGCCTGCTCGCGGCGGAGGGCTGGCCGGTCCGCGTCGGCCTGCTCGGCGATATCGACTGGCTCAAGGGCGACGCCGCGGTCAATGCACGCAGATGGAAGGGGCCGGTCACGCCTCTGGACGTCGAACTTCTCGACGGCGAGCCGCTGGTTGTCGACGCGATGTTCGGCGCCGGCCTGCAGCGGCCCCTGGAGAACCGGCCGCGCGCCGTCGTCGAGGCGATCAACGACCGCAAGCTCGCCTGCGTCGGCGTTGACGTGCCGAGCGGCGTCGACGGCAACGGCGGCGCGATCCTCGGCGCGGCGCCGATGTGTGCGCTGAGCGTGACCTTCTTCCGGGCCAAGCCGGGGCACTATCTGTTGCCGGGGAAGGAGGCGTGCGGTGACCTCGTTGTCGCCGACATCGGCATCCCCGCCGGTGTGTTGGCCGAAATCGCGCCACAGACGCATCGCAACGGTCCGGCCCTGTGGCGGGCGCAGGCGCCAACGTTGGCGCGCGGGGGCAACAAGTACGGGCGCGGCCATGCCGTGGTGCTGGGCGGTGTCATGACCGGGGCCGCGCGGCTCGCCGCGGAGGCGGCGCGTCGCATCGGCGCCGGCCTTGTGACCATCGCCGCGCCGCCCGAGTCCCGGATTATCTATGCGTCGGGCGCGCCCGGCACGATCATCGCGACCATCGACGACGAAGACGCCTTCGAGACCCTGGTGGCCGATCCGCGACGCAATGCGGCGCTGGTTGGTCCGGGCGCCGGCACGTTGCCGGCGGTGCAGGACAAGGTCCTGACCGTGCTGCGGCTCGAGAAGCGCTGCGTGCTCGACGCGGATGCGCTGAGCGTGTTCGCCGAGGCACCGGACCGGCTGTTCTCGGCCATCCGCGGGCCCTGCGTGTTGACCCCGCACGAGGGAGAATTCAGTAGAATTTTCAACGTTGACGGAAACAAACTTGAGAGAGCGCGCGATGCAGCGCGGCGCTCGGGCGCGGTGATCGTGCTGAAGGGCGCCGATACCGTCATCGCCGCGCCGGACGGTCGCGCGGCCATCAACACCGACGCGCCGCCGACATTGGCGACGGCCGGCACCGGCGACGTACTGAGCGGCATGGTCCTGGGGCTGCTTGCCCAGGGCATGGATCCTTTCGATGCCGGGTGCGCGGCAGCGTGGCTCCACGGCCGGGCCGCCGCCGCCTTCGGTCGCGGCCTGATCGCCGAGGACATCATCGACGGTCTGCCGCGCGTTCTGGACCGAACCTTCGGGCACGACTGAAATGGGAACGAACGGAGCAACGATGCCGCCAGCAGGCAAGGACGTAGCGGTTTTGGATGTGGCCCGCCAGGTCGCCAAGCCGGAGGACGCAAGCGGGTTTTTCAAGCAGGCGATCAGAAGCCTGCGCGCGCGTTGGCAGACGATCGCCGGCTCCGAGTACGATGTCGACGCCGCCAACCTGCGGCCGGATCTCCCCGGCGAAGATATCGACCGGCTGCGCAAGCAGATGCAGGCGTGTCTTGAAGCGCGCGGCGGCGAGGTCTCGGCGCGCGCCAGGGCGGCGGCGTTGGGCCAGGCTTATCTCGCGCTCGACGAGACCGGACGCAGACGCTTCCTGCGGGTGCTGGCGGAGGATTTCGATCTCTCGACGGAGGCCGTCGAAGCTGCGCTGGACAAGCTGCAGGCGGCCGACACTGCGGAGGATCGCCGCCAGGCGCGGATCGAGTTGCGCCGGAGGCTCGAGCCGCCGCGGATTCGGTTGCTGCAGCAGTTCAGCAGCCTGCCGCAAGGGGTCAAGATACTGGTCAACCTGCGCGCCGAACTCATGCCGCTGACGCGCGCCGATCCGCTCTTCGCCTCGCTCGACGACGACCTCAAGGCGCTGCTCGCCACCTGGTTCGATGTCGACTTTCTCGAGCTTCGCCGCATCACCTGGGAGAGCGCCTCGGGGGCGCTTCTCGAGAAGCTGATCGCCTACGAGGCGGTGCATGCGATCGAGAGCTGGAACGATCTGAAAAACCGGTTGGATTTCGACCGCCGCTATTTCGCCTTCTTTCACCCGCGCATGCCGGACGAACCTCTCATCTTCGTCGAAGTGGCACTGGTGGACGGGATGGCCGACAACGTGCAGAACCTGCTCGATCCGTCGGCGCCAGTGCAGAATCCGCAAGCGGCCGACGCCGCAATCTTCTACTCCATTTCCAACGCCCAGACCGGCCTGAACGGCATCAGCTTCGGCAACTTCCTGATCAAGCGGGTGGTCGACCAGCTCTCGCACGAGTTCCCGAAGTTGAAGACCTTCGCGACCCTCTCGCCGATACCGGGGTTCATGCCGTGGTTGCGCGCCCGCCTCGGCGAAGGCGATGCCGGCCTGCTTCTGCCCGGCGAGCGCAAGGCCATTGCCGCAGCCGCCGACATTCAGCGTGGCGTCAAGGGCTGGCTGAAGGAGACGTTGGAGCGCGGGGACTGGGCTGCGAATGCCGCCGCGGTCAAGGCGCTGAAAACGCCGCTCATGCGCCTGTGCGCGCGCTACCTCGCCCTCGAGAAGCGCTCGCACGGCAGGGCGCTCGATCCGGTCGGCCATTTTCATCTCAGCAACGGCGCGCGGATGGAGCGGCTGAACTGGATGGCCGATCGCTCGGCCAAGGGGCTGGAGCAGTCGGCGGGCATGATGATCAACTACCGCTACGATCTGGCCCGCATCGACGCCAATCACGAGGCCTATCGCGGCTCGGGCAAGCCGGCTCTGTCGTCGGCCATGCGCGCCCTGCTGAAGGATTGAGGCGTCGAGACAAGCCGCAAGGGAAGGGATGTGGTTGCGCTCGCCGCGCATTGTTTCGTAAAAGAAGGCGCGCCGTCGGGCGGGCGTGGTGGAACTGGTAGACACGCAGGTTTTAGGTACCTGTGACGCAAGTCGTGGGGGTTCGACTCCCTCCGCCCGCACCACCCGGCATCTACGGTCGCCAGACGGCCGCCGAAACCCGGCCCGGACGTTTCAACATCTCGCGCCCGCCGCCATTGGTCAGCCACAACAACTGTCAATTCTTCATGGAAGTCACCGAGAACAAGATCAGCGATCTGGCTCACGAGTTCAGCGTCGCCATTCCGTCCGCGCAGATCGAGGACAAGATTGCCGAGCGGCTCAGCACGCTGGCGCGCAATGCCCGTCTGCCTGGCTTCCGGCCCGGCAAGGTGCCGATGTCGCTCCTGCGCAAGCGATACGGGGAGGCCGTTCGCGGCGAAGTGCTGGAGGAGACGGTCAAGGCGTCGTCCGCCGAGGTCATGACGGAGCGGGGGCTTCGCCCGGCGCTGACGCCGAAGATCGAGATCACCTCGTTCGAACCAGAGGGCAACCTCGAGTACAAGATGGCGGTCGAAGTCCTCCCCGACATCACGCCGCCGGACTTCGCCGCGATCGAGCTTGAGCGGTTGGTCGCCGAGCCCGAGGAAGCCGAGGTCGAAAAGACGTTGGCCCGGCTCGCGGAGGTGCGCAAGTCGTGGACGCCGGTGATCGAGGCGCGATCGGCGCAAAAGGGCGATCAGGTCGTCATCGATTTCGTCGGCCGCGTCGACGGCGAGGAGTTCGAGGGCGGCCGCGCCGAGAACTACGAGGTCGAGGTTGGCGGCGGCGGCTTCATTCCCGGCTTCGAGGACGGCCTGGTCGGCCTGAGCGTCGGCGAAAGCACGCAGCTCGATCTGGCATTTCCGGAGAGCTTTCCGAACAAGGCCCTGGCCGGGAAGCCGGTGGTATTCGACGTTACCGTGAAGGAACTTCGCGAGGCCGAACCGACCAGCGTGGACGACGCGTTCGCCAAGGAAGTCGGCGCCGAGGACCTTGAGGCGCTGAAGGCGACGATCCGCGCCGAGCACGCCCGCGAACTGAAGGCGCTTGCGCGGATGCAGGTGAAACGGGCGCTTCTCGACCGGCTGGCGGAAAGCAGCATGTTCGCCGTCCCGGCCGGCCTCGTCGACGCCGAGTACGGCAGCGTTATCCGCCAGCTCGCCGACGAGGGCGACCTCGGGCACGACCATGAGCATGCCCACGAACACGACCATGAGCATGGGCACGAGCATGACCATGGGCACGATCATGAACATGCCCACGATCATGAACATGCCCACGATCATGAACATGCCCACGAACACGATCATGAGCACGCCCACGAACACGATCATGAGCACGCCCACGAACACGATCACGAGCACGACCATGAGCACGGGCACGATCACGCGCATGATCATGACGGCGACCGGGCTGCGGCGGCCAAGGCGCCCGACGAAGGACTCGACGAAGAGAAGAAGGCCGAGTACCGGCGGCTGGCTGAACGCCGCGTCCGCCTTGGCCTGCTGCTCGCCGAGGTCGGCCGCGTCAACAACCTGAGGGTCAGTCCGGAGGAGTTGAGCAGGGCGATCATGGCCGAGGCGCGTCGGTACCCGGGCCAGGAGAAGAACGTGATCGACTTCTTCCGGGAGCACGAAGCCGCCCGCGAGTCGCTCGCCGCACCCCTGCTCGAAGACAAGGTCGTCGACTTCATCCTGGAAATGGCGAACGTCGCGGAGCGGGATGTTTCGGTGGCGGAACTGCTCGCCGCCAGCGGCGAAACCGAGCAGCCGAAACAGGACGACGAGGCGACGGGCGCGGAGGGGCCGGCTTCTCTTTAGCCGACGCGGTACCCATACTACTACCGGCAAGCGTCACAGCGACGGCCTGTCATCCTTTGGCAGGCGCCGCCGTGATGTCGCTGGAGTCCCGGCACCCTAAACGGAACGTGAACCTGCATGGCAACAACATCTGGAGCTGCGTTGAACATGTTAGTCCCGATGGTGGTCGAAACGACCAACCGCGGCGAGCGCGCCTACGATATCTTCTCGCGGCTGCTGAAAGAGCGCATCATCTTCTTGACCGGCCCGGTGAACGACGAAGTTGCCAGCCTGGTCTGTGCGCAACTCCTGTTCCTCGAATCCGAGAACCCCAACAAGGATATCTCGTTCTATATCAACTCTCCGGGCGGCCTTGTTACCTCCGGGCTGGCCATCTACGATACAATGCTGTATATCCGCCCGGATGTCTCGACGGTCTGTATCGGACAGGCGGCCTCCATGGGCTCTCTATTGCTGACTGCGGGGTGCCCGGGAAAGCGCTACGCCCTGCCGAACGCGCGGATCATGGTTCACCAGCCGTCGGGCGGCTTCCAGGGTCAGGCGAGCGATATCGAGATCCACGCGCGCGAGATCCTTGCGCTGAGGGCGCGTCTCAATAACATTTATGTCAAGCACACGTCCAAACCGGTCGACGTCATTGAGGCGGCTGTCGAACGTGACCGTTTCATGAGCCCGGCTGAAGCGCGTGAATTCGGTTTGATCGACGAGGTGGTAGAGATGCGGCCGTCGCCCGATCGTGAAGAACGGCCGAACGGTCCGAGAGGAGTGAAATAGCGGCGTCGCATCGGATCCCGCGGTCCAGCGCGCATCGATCGCAATGGCGCGCGAGGATCCTGGGGTCCGACAGGCTGCGATCAGAACATGCCGCAGCGTTGTCGGTTTTTTGGGGATTGTGCCGGCAAGATGCAAATGGCTAACATGTCCGGCCTGGAGGCAGCCCTGTTACGGAAAACGATATGAGCAAATCCGCAGGTGGTGATTCCAAAAACACGCTTTACTGCTCGTTTTGCGGAAAAAGCCAGCACGAAGTTCGCAAGCTCATCGCCGGCCCGACGGTCTTCATTTGCGATGAATGCGTCGAACTTTGCATGGACATCATCCGCGAGGAGCACAAAAGCGGCCTCGTCAAATCCGGGGATGGCGTGCCGGCGCCCAGAGAGATCTGCTCCGTGCTGGACGACTACGTCATCGGCCAGGATCGGGCCAAGCGGATCCTTTCGGTCGCCGTCCACAACCACTACAAGCGGATCAACCACGGCGCCAAGAACAACGACGTCGAACTCGCCAAGTCCAACATCCTGCTGATCGGCCCGACGGGCTGCGGCAAGACGCTCCTGGCCCAGACCCTGGCGCGGATCCTCGATGTTCCGTTCACGATGGCGGATGCGACGACCCTGACCGAAGCGGGCTACGTCGGCGAGGATGTGGAGAACATCATCCTGAAGCTGCTCCAGTCCGCCGACTACAACGTGGAGCGTGCGCAGCGCGGCATCGTCTACATCGACGAGGTCGACAAGATCTCGCGCAAGTCGGACAACCCGTCGATCACGCGCGACGTCTCCGGCGAGGGCGTGCAGCAGGCGCTGCTGAAGATCATGGAAGGGACGGTCGCCAGCGTCCCGCCCCAGGGAGGGCGCAAGCACCCGCAGCAGGAGTTCCTGCAGGTCGACACGACGAACATCCTGTTCATCTGCGGCGGCGCGTTCTCGGGTCTGGAGAAGATCATTTCCGCGCGGTCGAAAGGGACGACCATCGGCTACGGCGCCGATGTGCGCGCACCGGACGAGCGGCAGGCCGGCGAGATCCTCAAGGGCGTCGAGCCGGAGGACCTGCTGAAGTTCGGGCTCATCCCCGAGTTCATCGGCCGCCTGCCCGTGCTCGCGACCCTCGACGACCTCGACGAGGCCGCTCTCGTCGAGATCCTGACCAAGCCCAAGAACGCTCTGGTCAAGCAGTACCAGCGGCTGTTCGAGATGGAAGGCGTGCGCCTCGAATTCACCGACGGTGCCATGCGCAGCGTCGCCAACAGGGCCGTGGCGCGCCGGACCGGCGCGCGCGGCCTGCGGTCGATCCTGGAGAGCATCCTCCTCGACACCATGTTCGAACTGCCCGGGTTCGAAGGCGTCGAGGAAGTCGTCATCAACCGGGAAGTGGCCGACGATCAGGCCAAGCCGCTCTACATCTATGCCGACCGGCGGGGCGATCTCGGCAGCAGCGCTTGATCGCCGCCGTCCGCGCGACCGGCGCCACCCGCACGACCTTGATCCTCCGCCCGCAGGCGGCCACCTTACGTCGTGAGGTTGCCTGTGGCATTGCCACAGGTCTCCGCGTCAGCCATCGGCAAGAGGCGATCTCATTGTGACAACGTCTTCCAATCTGTATCCCGTTCTCCCTCTGCGCGACATCGTCGTCTTCCCGCACATGATCGTGCCGCTGTTCGTCGGCCGCGAGAAGTCCGTCCGTGCGCTCGAGGACGTCATGAAGGACGATCGCCAGATCCTCTTGGTTGCGCAAAAGAACGCGGCACAGGACGACCCGGCTGCAGACGACATCTTCATGATCGGGACCGTATCCACCGTGCTGCAGCTCCTCAAGCTGCCCGACGGCACGGTGAAGGTTCTGGTCGAAGGCGGCCAGCGCGCGCGCATCGAGCGGTTCAGCGATCGCGAGGCGTTCTTCGAGGCCTATGCGCGCACTCTGGACGATCAGGACGGCGAAACGCGCGAACTGGAGGCCCTCGCCCGTTCGGTGGTGGGGCAGTTCGAGCAGTACATCAAGTTGAACAAGAAAATTCCGCCGGAGGTCCTCGTCTCGGTCAACCAGATCGACGACCCGAGCAAGCTCGCGGACACCGTCGCCTCGCACCTCGCACTCAAGATCGCAGACAAGCAGGAGCTGCTCGAAATCGCCAGCGTCGGCGAGCGGCTTGAGCGGGTCTACGCTCACATGGAGGCCGAGATCGGCGTTCTCCAGGTGGAGAAGAGAATACGCAGCCGGGTCAAGCGCCAGATGGAGAAGACCCAGCGCGAATACTACCTCAACGAGCAGCTCAAGGCGATCCAGAAGGAACTCGGCGAGACCGAGGACGGCCGCGACGAAGCGAGCGAGTTCGAGGAGCGCATCAAGAAGACCGCGCTCAGCAAGGAAGCCCGCGAGAAGGCGCTGGCCGAACTGAAGAAGCTGCGGTCGATGAGTCCGATGTCGGCCGAGGCGACGGTCGTTCGCAACTACCTCGAATGGATGCTTAGCATCCCGTGGAAGAAGCGGAGCAAGGTCAAGAAGGACATCCGGCTCGCCCAGGAGATTCTCGACGCCGACCACTTCGGCCTGAAAAAGGTCAAGGAGCGCATTCTGGAGTATCTCGCCGTTCAGCAGCGCACCAACAAGCTGCGCGGTCCCATCCTGTGCCTGGTCGGGCCGCCCGGCGTCGGCAAGACGTCCCTGGGAAAGTCCATCGCTCGGGCTGCCGGACGCAACTTCGTCCGCATGTCGCTGGGCGGGGTGCGTGACGAGTCCGAGATCCGCGGCCACCGGCGGACGTACATCGGCTCCATGCCCGGGAAGATCATCCAGGGCATGAAGAAGGCGAAGACGTCGAACCCGCTTTTCCTCCTCGACGAGGTCGACAAGATGGGTCACGACTGGCGCGGCGATCCCGCTTCGGCGCTGCTCGAGGTTCTCGATCCGGAGCAGAACTTCAACTTCAACGACCACTACCTGGAGGTCGACTACGACCTGTCGGACGTGCTGTTCGTCACCACCGCGAACACGATGAACATGCCGCCGCCGCTTCTCGACCGGATGGAGATCATCCGGCTGTCCGGCTACACCGAGGACGAAAAGGTCGAGATCGCCAAGCGTCACCTGATCCCCAAGCAGATCGAGGCGCACGGTCTCAAGGGTCAGGAGTGGGAGATATCCGACTCGGCCCTGCGCGACGTGATCCGCTATTACACCCGCGAAGCGGGCGTGCGGAACCTCGAACGCGAGATCGCCAATCTGACCCGAAAGGCGATCAAGGAAATCATGATGGGCAACCAGTCGTCCATCCAGATCAACCGGCGCAACCTCGCCAAATTCGCCGGCGTCAAGCGGTACCGCTACGGCGAGGCGGAGAAGGAGGATCTCGTCGGCGTCTCGACCGGATTGGCGTGGACCGAGGTCGGCGGGGAGTTGCTGTCGATCGAGGCGGTGGTCGTGCCGGGCAAGGGCCGGATGACCATCACCGGCAAGCTCGGCGACGTGATGCAGGAGTCGATCCAGGCGGCGAAGTCCTTCGTCCAGTCGCGGGCCATCCGCTTCGGCGTGGCGCCGACGGTCTTTTCGACGAAGGATATCCACGTTCACGTGCCGGAGGGCGCGACGCCCAAGGACGGTCCGTCGGCCGGCGTCGGGATGGTCACCTCGATCGTCTCCGTGTTGACGGGGATCCCGGTGCGCAAGGACGTGGCCATGACCGGCGAGATTACGCTCCGCGGCCGGGTCCTGCCGATCGGCGGCCTGAAGGAGAAGCTGCTGGCCGCGCATCGCGGCGGGTTGTCCACCGTCCTGGTCCCGAAGGACAACGAACGGGAGTTGTCGGAGATCCCGGAGAACGTCAAGCGGGGGCTCGACATCGTTCCGGTCGCCACCGTCGATGAGGTGTTGAAGCTGGCCCTGGTCGCCGACCTTACGCCGATCGAGTGGGATGAGGACGACGCACTAAAGCGGGCGCCGGTGGCTCCGCCGGCCGATGACGACGACATCGGCGGCCTGGTTACGCACTAGCGCGACCTGCGGCCGAAACGTGGGCGGATGCTGAATCCGCGCCGACGTCTGTCGACGCCTCCGCCTTCGGACGATACGATCCGAAGGCGGCAGGCCCGCGCAGCCGACCAGAGCGCGGCCGCCTCGTCACCGGCGGGACTGGAACCAGAACATGACGGTCTTGCGCCACGCCATCAAGATCGCAGCGCCGCGGGCTGAGACGTTCCGCGCCGTCTCCGACATGCGCGAGATGGCGGCATGGCATCTGGGCGTGGTCGAAGGCAACATTGCGGTTGGCTCGGTGCTGTATTTGGCCGCCAAGCCGACGCTCCGTTTCGGATGGCGAACCGATGAGATCGTCGCCAACGAACGTCTTCGCCAAACCTGCGTAGAGGGGCCGGGGACGTCGGCCGGCAAAACGCTGACGATCACGATGTCGGACCTGCCGGAAGGGGGCACGCTCGTCGATTTGACCGACGGGGACTGGCACGCGGACGATCCCCACCTGCCGTTCTGCAACACGCGCTGGGGGGAGGTGCTCCACCGTCTCAAGGAATACGTCGAACGGACCCGATCGTAGGCGATGCGGGAGCAACCGCCATCATGAGCAGCGAGAACGCCTCCTACACGGTCGTTCAACCGGGCGAGCCGCATCCGCTGGGCTGGAAGGTCCCGCCGATCGACGATCTCCGCTCGGCGATCGAGCACTTGAAGACGATTCCGGGTCAATACATCGAAACGGACCGCGAGATCGATCCGAGGGCCGAGCTTGCCGGGGTTTATCGCCATATCGGGGCGGGCGCCACGGTTATGCGACCGACGCGTGTCGGCCCGGCGATGACATTCAACGCCGTCAAGGGCTATCCGCACTCGCGCGTCCTCGTCGGCCTGCTGGCGAGCCGCGAGCGGGTCAGTCACCTCCTGGGAGCGCCGGCGCGCGAACTCGGCATCCAGATGGGCAAGGCGAGGTTGACGGTCACGCCGCCCGTTGCCGTGGGCAGGGAAGCGGCCCTGTGCCAGGAGGTCGTGCACAGGGCCGACGAGCCGGGCTTCGACCTGCGCAGGCTGCTCCCGGCGCCGACGAACACCCCGGAGGACGCCGGCCCCTTTTTCTGCATGGGCCTCGTGCTCGGCAGCGATCCCGACGACCGGGACAACGTCGACGTGACCATTCACCGTCTCTGCGTGCAGGGGCCGGACGAGCTGTCGATCTTTTTCGCGCCGGGGCGCCACATCGACGCCTTCCGGCAGAAGGCGGAGGCGCGGGGCGAGGCGCTCGCCGTGTCCGTCAACATGGGGCTCGACCCGGCGATTTACATTGGCGCCGGATTCGAGGCGCCGACGACGCCGTTCGGGTTCGACGAGCTCTGCGTCGCGGGGGGCCTGCGCGGCAGGCCGGTCGAGTTGGTCGAGTGCATCAGCGTTGCCCAGAAGGCGATCGCGCGGGCCGAGATCGTCATCGAGGGCGAGATCCTCCCGAACAAACGCGTCGCGGAGGACCAGAACACCAACACCGGCAAGGCGATGCCCGAGTTCCCCGGCTACACCGGAGACGCCAATCCTTCGCTGCCGGTCATCAGGGTCAAGGCCGTCACGACGCGCAAGGATCCGATCCTTCAGACGCTGGTCGGTCCCGGCGAGGAACACGTCAGCCTCGCCGGCATCCCGACGGAGGCCAGCATCTACAATGCCTGTCAGGACGCGCTACCCGGCCTCGTCAAGAACGTCTACGCGCACAGCGCCGGCGGCGGGAAGTTCCTCGCCGTCCTCCAGGTCGCGAAGAGGAAGGCCGGAGACGACGGTAACGCCCGCCAGGCGGCGCTGATCGCGCTGGCCGTTTACCGCGAGTTGAAGAACGTCATCCTGGTCGACGACGATGTCGATCTCTTCGACACGGACGACGTCCTCTGGGCGATGCAGACCCGCTACCAGGGCGACCTCGACACGATGTTCCTCCAGGGCGTCACCGGCCACGTCCTCGACCCGTCGCAATCGCCCCTGTACAACCCGCGCCTGGCGGCCAAGGGCACGACGTGCAAGACGGTGTTCGACTGCACGGCGCCCTTCCATCTGTGCGAGCATTTCGTACGCGCCCAATTTCTTGATGTCGACCCGCGACCCTTCGCGCCGGCGCTTTTCGGCGAGGGCCGGTCATGAGCGGGCCGAGGCGGCTGGTTGTCGGGATCACAGGGGCGACGGGCATCGTCCTCGGCGTGCGTGCGCTCGAGATCCTGAGGCAGCTCGGGATCGAGACGCACCTCGTCGTTTCCCGCGCGGGCGAAATGACCCGGGCCTACGAGACAAAGCTCGGACGCGACGAGTTGCACGCGCTTGCCGATCACGTCCACCCGGTGAGCGACGTCGGCGCGAGCATCGCCAGCGGTTCTTTCCGAACGATGGGGATGCTGATTGCGCCCTGCTCGGTGCGCACGCTTGCCGAGGTGGCGACCGGGGTTACCACGACCCTGCTCACCCGGGCCGCCGACGTCGTGCTGAAGGAACGGCGCACGCTGGTGTTGATGGTGCGAGAGGCGCCGCTGCACGCGGGTCACATCCGCAACATGCTGGCCGTCACCGAGATGGGCGGCATCATCCATCCGCCGGTGCCGGCCTTCTACACCGACCCGCACTCCGTGTCCGACATCGTCCAGCACTGCGTTGCCCGCGCCCTCGACTGCTTCGACATCGATGTCCCCGAGATGAAGCGGTGGGGGGAGCCGGAAGGCGATGCGGCACAGGACTGGCCGTCGCCGCTGAAGGCCGCTCCGGCCGCCTGAGCGGCGAAGCGCGACCCTCCCGAACGCGATCCTTCCGACGCTGCTGCTCGGGCATCGTCCAGCCGCCGGAACTTCCTCCGATGGCGGCATCGACCATCCCGTTCGCATAAGCCGGCTGTGCGGCCGCTCCTGAAAAAGAGAACGCAGCCCCTTGCGCACGACAGCGGTTCGATATATCTAAAATTTAGTTATATCGAAAAAAACAAGGACAACCGTTATGCACCACCGACGACACCACGCGCGATGCGCGCGCGCCGACCACGACCAGCATGCCGCGCCTGACGAGCGCAGCCAGCATGGAGCGCACTTCGGCCGCGGCCGGCACGGCCGCGGCGGCGGCCTTCGCCGCTTCTTCGCCCACGGCGACCTTCGCCTGGTTATCCTCAATCTTGTCGCGGAGAAGCCTCGGCACGGCTATGAGATCATCAAGGCCATCGAGGAGAAGGTGGCCGGCGCCTACAGCCCCAGCCCCGGCGTGATCTACCCGAGCCTGACCCACCTCGAGGAACTCGATTACGTGACGGTCGGCGCGGCGGGCGATGGCGGCAAGAAGCTGCACGAGATCACCGCTCAGGGACGCGCCTACCTCGAGGCCAACCGGCCGGCGCTGGACGCGATCCTCGCCCGCATGGCGGAAGCCAGCCGGGAGCAGGGCAGCCCGGCGCCGCAGATCCTGTGGGCGATGAAGAACCTCGATCGCGTGCTTCGGCTGCGCCTGTCGCGCGGTCCTCTCAGCGAAGAACAGGTTCATGCCGTCGCAGGTGCGCTCGACGCCGCGGCTACCAGCGTTGAGCGGGTCTGATGACCGCGATGTCCGATCCGCTTTCATCCGAAGCGCGTGTGGCGACGGCGGCGGCGCGTCGCTACCTCGGGCAGCTTTGCAAACACTTCCAGCACAAGCTGCCGGTCTCCCTTGACGAACAGCGCGGTCGAATCGAATTCAGCGCCGGTGTCTGCGAACTGGACTCGACAGAGCCGGATCTTCTGGCTTTGCGTGTCAACGCCGCGGACGAGGCCTCCGTCGCCAACGTCGAGGACGTCGTCACGCGCCACCTTCAACGCTTCGCCTTTCGCGAGGAACTCAACGTTTGCTGGACCCGACCGACCTGACCGACCTACGTTCAGGAATGACCGCCGGAGCGGTGCGGGCCCGGTGTTGCACCGCCTCGCCCTATCGCCACAACGGGAACGACGACCGCCATGCGGAAAATCAAGATCTCCTTGTGGGGTCTGCTGGCGCTGTTGAGCGCGTTGTGGTTTGCGGCCGAGCCGTCGCTTTTTCGGTCGACGAGCTTCTTCGCGTTACGCGGGGGCATGGTCCAGTACAGCGGCGTGCTCGCCATCGGCTGCATGAGCGTCGCCATGGTCCTGGCGCTGCGCCCCCGTTGGCCCGAGAAGCGGCTCGGCGGCCTCGACAAGGTGTACCGCCTGCACAAGTGGCTGGGCCTCGCCGCCCTGGTGCTTGCGATTGCCCACTGGCTCTGGGCGCAGGCGCCGAAGTGGGCGGTCGGCTGGGGCTGGCTGCAAAGGCCGGAACGGGGGCCGCGCCCCGCCATGGACAATACGATTGCCGAGGCGCTGACGAATCTGCGCGGCGTCGCTGAAAGCGTCGGCGAATGGGCCTTCTACGGCGCCGTGGTGCTGATCGCGCTGGCGCTGTTCAAGAGCTTCCCCTACCGGCTGTTCTTCAAGACGCACCGGCTGCTCGCCGTCGCCTACCTTGTTCTGGTGTTCCACGCTGTTGCGCTGATCAGGTTCGCGTACTGGACCTCGGCCATCGGAATGGTCATGGCGCCTCTGCTCGCCGCCGGCTCGTTCGCGGCGGTTGTTGTGCTTTTGCGCCGAGTCGCCATCGACCGGCGGATCCCCGGCCAGATCCGCTCCCTTCATTACTATCCGGGCGTTCGCGTGCTCGAATCCGAGGTCGAGGTCGCGGAGGGCTGGCCCGGGCACAAGGCCGGCCAGTTCGCTTTCGCGACTTCAGACGCCTCCGAGGGCGCGCACCCGTATACGATCGCCTCGGCCTGGAGGCCCGACGACCGGCGCATCACGTTCGTCGTCAAGGAACTGGGCGACCACACCCGGCGGCTTCGGGAAAGGCTGCGGGTCGGGCAGGATGTCACGGTCGAGGGTCCGTACGGCTGCTTCACGTTCGACGATCGGCGTCCTCACCAGATCTGGGTCGGCGGGGGCATCGGGGTCACGCCGTTCATCGCGCGCATGAAGCATCTCGCGGCGCATGCAGGGAACGCGGCGCAGACCGTTGACTTCTTTCACACCACCCGCGACTACGACGAGAACGCGATCGCGAAGCTCACAGCCGACGCCGAGGCCGCAGGCGTCCGTCTTCATGTCCTGGTCGCCTCCCGGGACGGCCGCCTCGATGGCGAACGCATCCGGGCGGCGGTGGCGCAGTGGCGACAGGCCAGCATCTGGTTTTGCGGTCCCTTGGACTTCGGCCAGGCATTGGAGAGGGATTTCGCACAGCAAGGCTTCCCCGTGACGCGTCGCTTCCACCAGGAACTGTTTGCAATGCGCTGAGCCGACGGCGCGCCATGAAGTACTCGCTGTCTTCCCGGATTATTCGCGTTTGTTGCGAAACCCCAGATTTTGTAGTACCCCTTCCATGGGTCGCTTTGCACGCGGCCGCTCATGCCAACTCTTGACACAAAAGGGGGGTTCTGGGTTGAACAGGAACGATCTGGTCGCAACTGTCGCTGACGAAACCGGCTTGTCGAGGAAGGACGCGGCAAGCGCCGTCGATGGCGTATTCGAAGCGATCATCAACGCGCTGAAGGGCGGCGAAGAGGTCCGTCTGGTCGGGTTCGGCACGTTTACGGTGGCCGACCGCGCCGCTTCGGAAGGGCGCAACCCGCGAACGGGAGAGACCATCCAGATTGCCGCTTCACGGGTTCCGAAGTTCAAGGCGGGCAAAGGGCTGAAAGACGCGTTGAACTAGCGCTCCCAAACGTCGTCGCCCTCTCGCGGCGGCGTTCTGCCGGCCGGCGACATTGACCTCGGCGAACCTGGTCCGGTCGGCTCGCTTGGCCCGCTCCCGAGGCACCGCCTCGGCGCGCAGCGGCGGGCACTTCCTTCGGCCAGCGCCGCGCAGATCAACCGGTTGAGATAAACGCCGTCCTGTTCGACCGCAGCCTTGGCCTTTCGTGACATCGAGGCCAGCGGGCGAAGCGGTCAGGAAGCGGTTGGTCGGCGGTCCGCATTCGAAGTCTCCTCAACAGCCGCGCCGGGACGGGTGAACGCGACCCCCGAAGCGGCACGACTCGTCTCTTCCTGCTTTATGACGATTCCGTCACGCGCCGTCTGATCCAGCCGCGCCTCGAAGAGCGTAAGAGGGTCGTTTGCGCGGTAACCACACGTGGCGGTCGTGAACCCACCTCGCCGTTTTCCCCGGGCAGCAGCGCATTGGTGTAGACGCCAATCCCCGTTGCCCTGTATCCAATCGTCCCGCGGCGGGCGGTTAGCTCAGTCGGTAGAGCGCCACGCTTACACCGTGGATGTCGGCGGTTCGAGCCCGTCACCGCCCACCAGTGCCGCGACCACAGACAGTTCCGGCCTGCACACCTCCGCCGGGTCCGACAGAAGCCTTCGCTACAGATGCTTTTGTTAATGTCGGGGACCGGAGAGGGCTCTAGGTTGCGCGTCGGCACCGTTTTTTTACCTGATGCGGGGCATCGAACAAATGGCCAAGAACAGTCTAAGGGTTTGGCCGGGGAACCAGTATCCCCTCGGCGCGACCTGGGACGGCAAAGGCGTCAATTTTGCACTTTTTACTCAAAATGCTACGCGCGTTGAGCTGTGTCTCTTCGACGAACAAGGGCGGCGCGAAAGCGATCGCGTGCCCCTGCCGGAATACACCAACGAGATCTGGCATGGGTATCTGCCGGACATTCGTCCGGGCCAGCTTTACGGCTACCGGGTCCATGGCCCGTACGAGCCGACGGCGGGACACAGGTTCAATCCGAACAAGCTGCTGATCGACCCCTACGCGAAATCCCTGGTCGGCAAGCTCAAATGGCATGACGCCAACTTCGGCTACCGGATCGGCGACAAGATGGCCGACCTCAGCTTCGACAAGCGCGACAACGCCCGCTATATGCCCAAGTGCCAGGTCGTCGACACCGCCTTCACCTGGGGCGACGACCGACCGCCGCGCATCGATTGGCACGAGAGCATCGTCTATGAGATGCATGTCAAGGGCTTCACGGTCCGGATGCCGGATGTGCCCGAGGCGCTCCGGGGCAGCTTCGAGGGCTTGTCGGCGAAGGCGGCGGTCGATTACCTGAGCGCGCTCGGCGTCACCGCGGTCGAACTCCTGCCGGTCCAGACGTTTCTCGACGACCGCCACCTGATCGAGAAAGGCCTCACCAACTACTGGGGTTACAACACGCTCGCCTTCTTCGCGCCCGACCCGCGCTATCTCGCGTCGCAGACGCTCGGCGAATTCAAGACCTTCGTCCAGGTCATGCACACCGCCGGCATCGAAGTCATCCTCGACGTCGTCTATAACCACACCGCAGAGGGCAGCGAGATGGGACCGACCCTCTCGTTCCGCGGCGTCGACAATGCCTCCTACTACCACCTCGTGCCCGGCAACGAACGCTACTACATGGACTTCACGGGCTGTGGCAACGTCTTCAACCTTCGCCATCCGCGCGTCCTGCAACTGGTCATGGACTCGCTGCGCTACTGGGTCGAGGAGATGCATGTCGACGGTTTCCGCTTCGACCTGGCGACGACGCTGGCGCGCGAAGCGCACGGCGCCTTCGACAATCATTGCGGCTTCCTCGACGCGGTCAGGCAGGATCCGGTGCTGTCGCGGGTCAAGCTCATTGCGGAGCCGTGGGACGTTGGCGACGGCGGCTACCGGCTCGGCGGCTTTCCCGCCGGCTGGGGCGAGTGGAACGATCGCTACCGCGATACGGTCCGCCGCTTCTGGAAGGGCGACGAAGGGGTTTTGCCGGATTTCGCGACGCGGATCACCGGCTCCAGCGACATTTTCGACACCCACGGCCGACGGCCCTGGGCTTCGCTCAACTTCATCACCGCCCACGATGGCTTCACCCTCGCCGATGCGGTCGCCTACAACGACAAGCACAACGAAGCCAACCTTGAAGACAGTCGCGACGGGACCAGCAACAACAACAGCTGGAACTGCGGCGCCGAGGGCGAAACCGATGACGCTGTCATCAAGTCGCTGAGACTGCGCCAGCGCCGCAACATGCTGGCGACCCTGCTGGTCTCCCAGGGCATGCCGATGATCGTCGCCGGCGACGAATTCGGTCGGAGCCAGGGCGGCAACAACAACGCCTACTGCCAGGACAGCGAAATAAGCTGGCTGGATTGGAAGGTCGCTGCGGAGAACGAGGACTTCCTCGATTTCGTCCGCCGTCTCATCCGGCTTCGCCGGGAGCATATCGTCTTCCACCGCAACCGCTTCTTCTATCGGCGCTTCATTCCAGGCACCCAGATCCAGGACGTGCTGTGGCTGAACCCGGACGGCACCGAGATGTCCGACAGCGACTGGGACGCCGGCGATAGGCGCTGGCTCAGCTTTCTGATCCGCGGCGAAGCGGGCGAGTACCACTTGACGACGGCGGGCGAACAGCAGGGCGACGACAGCTTTCTGGTCATCCTGAACGCCCATCACGAGAACCTGGACTGGAAGCTGCCGGACCTGGACGTCGGCCGCCGTTGGCAGGTGCTGATCGACACCAGCAGCGACGCCGGCTTCCCGGACGAGGTCTACGTCGCCGACGGCGAGGTCTACCCGGTCAACTCGCGCTCGTTCGTCCTGATGCTTCGCGTCGACTCAAGCGAAACCGAAAGGGCCTGACATGACATCATTCCGTCACCGGATGCCCTTCGGCGCCGAACTCGGAGCTGCCGGCGTGCGGTTTCGCTTGTGGGCGCCGGATGCGCAAGCCGTCGCGTTGTGCGTCGGCGAAGGGCGCGACGAGCGCGTGCTGGCGATGGACAAGGATTCCGCGGGCTGGTGCGAACTCACGCTGCCCGATGCCGGGGCGGGCACGCGCTATCGCTACCAGATCGACGGCGATCTCAAGGTGCCCGATCCGGCCTCGCGCTACCAGCCGGACGACGTTCATGGCGCGAGCGCGGTCGTCGATCCGGCCGCCTATGTTTGGAAGAACCCCGATTGGCGCGGTCGGGCGTGGGAAGACGCCGTCTTCTACGAACTCCACGTCGGCACGTTTTCGCCCGAAGGCACGTTTCGCGGCGTCGCCGATCGCCTTGCCTACCTCAAGGACCTGGGCGTCACTGCGGTCGAGCTGATGCCGGTTGCGGACTTCCCGGGCGCGCGTGACTGGGGTTACGACGGCGTCGCCCTCTATGCGCCGGACTCGATCTACGGCCGGCCAGACGACCTCAAGGCGCTGATCGACGCCGCCCACGGCCTCGACCTCATGGTCTTCCTCGATGTGGTCTACAACCACTTCGGGCCGGAGGGGAATTACCTGCACGCCTTCGCCCGCCGCTTCTTCAATCCCGACCGGCACACGCCGTGGGGTGCGGCGATCAACTTCGATGCCGCCGACAGCCGCGTCGTGCGTGATTTCTTCATTCACAACACGCTGTACTGGCTGGAGGAGTACCGTTTCGACGGCCTGCGCTTCGACGCCGTGCACGCCATCGAGGACACCTCCTCTCCGGACTTTCTGACCGAGCTCGCCGAGACGGTGCACGCGCGCATTTCCAAGGATCGGCTCGTACATCTGGTGCTTGAGAACGACAAGAACGAGTCGCGGTATCTCGATCGCGACGACGAACTGCGGCCGCGTCACTACGACGCCCAGTGGAACGACGACGTCCACCACGCGTACCACGTCCTGACGACGGGCGAGGGCGGGGGGTACTACGAGGACTATGCCGACCGCCCGGGCGCGCACCTTGCGCGCTGCCTGACCGAGGGCTTCGCCTACCAGGCCGATCCGTCGCCGTTCCGCAAAGGCGAGATCCGCGGCGAGCCCAGCGCCGGGCTCCCGGCGACGGCCTTCGTCTCCTTCATTCAGAACCACGACCAGGTCGGCAACCGCGCCTTCGGTGATCGGATCAACCACCTCGTATCGCCGGAGGCTCTGCGCGCTGCGAGCGTGATCCTGTTGCTGGCGCCGGCGCCGCCGATGCTGTTCATGGGCCAGGAGTGGGCGTCGGCGCGGCCTTTCCTGTTCTTTTGCAACCTCGGACCCGATCTTGAGGAACCCGTCCGCGAAGGCCGCAGGCGGGAGTTCGCTTCCTTCCCCGAATTCAGCGATCCCGAAGCGCGGGCCAAGATTCCCGATCCGAACGCGCCGGAAACCTTCGAGAAAAGCAAGCTCGATTGGGCGGCGTGCGAGACCGGCAAGCACGCCGAAATTCTTGCGTTGCACCGCGAACTGCTGGGTCTGCGTCAGCGCGAGCTGGCGCCGCGCCTGCAGAAGATGCCGGGGGGCGGCACGGTCGCTTGGTGCGAGGGCGCCGCGATGAAGCTGGTCTGGCCACTGGGCGACGGCTCGACCCTGACGCTGGTTGCGAACATGGCCGATCGCGCCGTCGAGGCGCCCACACTCGAGGCGAACGGCGAGGTGCTCTACGCCACGGCCGGGTTCGATACCGCCTCGCCGATAGGGCGTCTGCCGGCCTGGGCCGCGGCGTACTTCCTCGAACGGGCTTAAGGAGACGCAGCGGTGAGCGACGTCGATCTCTACCTGCCGCGCGCGACCTACCGGCTGCAGTTCAACAGCACCTTTACCTTCGATGACGCCCGGGCGCTGGTCCCATATCTCGCCGATCTCGGCGTCAGCCACCTCTACGCCTCGCCGTACCTCAAGGCGCGGGAAGGCAGCACGCATGGCTACGACATCGTCGATCACAACAGCTTCAATCCCGAGATCGGAAGCGAGGACAGCTTTCGCGCGTTGAGCGCTGCCCTTGGCGACCACGGCCTCGGCCAGATCCTCGATTTCGTGCCGAACCACATGGGCATCGGCCGGGCCGACAATGCCTGGTGGCTCGACGTGCTCGAGTGGGGCGAGGAATCCCCCTACGCCGAATATTTCGACATCGACTGGAGTTCGGCGAAACCGGAGCTGCGCGGCAAGGTTCTGCTCCCGGTCCTCGGCAACCACTACGGCCACACGCTCGAAGGCGGCGAGCTCAAGCTGGCCTTCGACGCCGACGACGGCAGCTTCAGCGTCTGGTACTACGAGCATCGCTTCCCGGTCACGCCCGGGCAATACACCCGGATCCTGCGTCCGGTGGCCGAATCGCTCAACCGGGACGAACGGCTCAGCGACGACGAGGCCGAGGCGCTCGAGGTCGTCGTGTCGGGCTTCCGCGATCTGACCCGGCGCTTCCGCTCCCCGCGCGACCGGGCGACCCGTCGCCGGCAGGCGGCGGGGTTGCGCCGTCGCCTGGTCGAGGCGGCGCGCGATCCGGTTCTTGGGACGGCGATCGAGGCCGAGGTCGCGCGGCTCAACGGCACCCCGGGGAAGCATGCGAGCTTCGAGCCGCTGCACCGGCTGCTCGAGGCGCAGCCCTACAGGCTCGCCTTCTGGCGCGTCGCCGCCGAGGAGATCAACTATCGGCGCTTTTTCCAGATCAACGATCTGGCCGGTATCCGGATCGAGGTGCCGGCGGTTTTCGACCAGATCCATCAACTGACCCTGCGGCTCATCGGCGAGGGTCACATTCACGGCCTGAGGATCGACCACATCGACGGGTTGTTCGACCCGCGCCGCTATCTGGAGCGACTGCAGGAGGTCGCTTCCACGGCCAAGCGCGAAGCGATCGGGCAGCAGGACGCCGATCATTCCGGCGGCGACGAGAAACAGCCGTTCTACATCGTCGTCGAAAAGATTCTCGCGCCGCACGAGCGCCTGCGCGAGGAATGGCCGATCGCCGGCACCACCGGCTATGAGTTCCTTAACCGGGTCAACGGCCTGTTCGTCGATCCCGAAGCGGAGTCGATTCTTGAGCGTGCCTATGAGCGCTTCATCGGCAGTCGCGTGACGTTCGAAGAGATCACCTACCAGAGCAAGAAGCAGGTCATGGACCTCGAGCTCGCCAGCGAACTCAGGGTTCTCGCCAACGAGTACAACCGCCTGACCGAATCGAGCTGGCAAACCCGCGATTACACCCTGGTCGGCCTGCGTCAGGCGCTGCGCGAGGTCGTCGCCTGCTTCCCCGTGTACCGGACCTATGTCGACGACACCGGCGCGTCGCAGGAAGACTACCGCGACATCGAGTGGGCGATCGCCCACGCGCGCAGGCGCAGCTACCGCCCTGACAAGAGCGTCTTCGATTTCATCTATCAGCTCCTGACCGCCGAAATCGCCGAGCAGAACGACGGTCTCGACCCGGCCGAGGTGCGCCGGCTGGCCATGAAGTTCCAGCAGTACACCGGGCCGGTCATGGCCAAGGGCGTCGAGGATACGGCCTTCTACCGCTACAACCGGCTCGTATCGCTGAACGAGGTCGGCGGCGAGCCGGCGCGGTTCGGGACCACGCTGTCCGCATTCCATCACCTCAACCAGGACGCGGCGCGGCGCTGGCCGCATCGGATGGTCTGCTCTGCGACCCACGACACCAAGCGCGGCGAGGACGTTCGCGCGCGCATCAACGTCATCTCGGAACTGCCCGACGAGTGGTCGGCCCGGGCCCGGCGCTGGGCGACCCTCAACCGCCGGCGCAAGACCGATTACAACGACGCGCAGGCGCCCGACGATAACGACGAGTACCTCTTCTACCAGACGCTGGTCGGCGCCTGGCCCATCGAGTTCGCCGGCGACGGCGAGATCGATCCGGACCTGGCCGACGTGTTCCGCGACCGGATGCTGGGCTACATGACCAAGGCGATCCGCGAAGCCAAGCGCAGGTCGAGCTGGATCGCCCCGGACGAGACCTACGAGTCCAGCCTCAACGAATTCGTCACCCGCGTCCTCGATATGCGCAAGCCCAACCCCTTCGTGTCGGACTTCCGCGGGTTCCAGGAGCGGATCGCGCCGGTCGGAATGGTCTACGGCCTGGCGCAGACGACCGTCAAGCTGACGGCGCCGGGCGTGCCCGACATCTATCAGGGCTGCGAGATGTGGGACTTCAGCCTCGTCGATCCGGACAACCGCCGCCCGGTCGACTTCGAGGTCAGAGCGGCCGGTCTTCGCGACATCCGCGCCGCGCTTGCGGAGCACGGCGCGCTGGCGACGGCGCGGCGCCTGCTCGAGCACTGGCAGGACGGCGTCGTCAAGCTGTACCTGACCTGGCGTCTCCTCGGTTTGCGCAACCGCAATCCCGCGCTGTTCCTCCACGGCGGCTACGCGCCGGCCGACGCCGTCGGGCCTCGCGGCGAGCACCTGTGCGCGTTCGTGCGCACCTGCGGGGGGCAATCGATGCTGGTCGTGGTTCCGCGGCTTGTCGCGAAGATCATGGACCGGCTCAACGGCTTGCCGCTGGGCCATCCGGCCTGGGGCGACACTGCCGTTGTGCTGCCCGAAGAGGCGCAGACGGAGGGCGTCTGGGTCAATGTTCTGACCGACGAGGAACATGCCGTCGAGGTCGATGCCGAAGGCCGGATTTCCTTCGCCGCGGGCGCGCTGCTGAAGAGGTTTCCGATCGCCGTGCTTCTCGGGCCGGACCGGCAGACGGCGTAGCCGCCGCGGCCGGCAGCCCCCGGGGCCGCATCGGGTGGCGCTGTGGCCGCCCGGACGAGAGCCTGGACGGGTCCTGTCTTGACACCCGCCGGGTCGGGGGGTACATCGGGCGCGCCCTCGCGGGTGGCGTTTCCGTCATGGGGGTGTAGCTCAGTCCGGTTAGAGCGCTGGCCTGTCACGCCAGAGGTCGCGGGTTCGAGTCCCGTCACTCCCGCCATAGTCCTGGCGTCGTCGGATGGTCGGCACGGACGATCCGGCGCCCGCCGCGCGGCCTTCCCTGTGGGTCGCCGTCGCGTGCTTCAACAGCCGGCCACCGGTCGGCAGAAAGGGTATCGCCGTGGAAGCCTTCCTGTCCGACTACGTGCCGATCTTCATCTTCCTGGCGATTGCGATCGCCGTTGCGGCCATGGCGATCGTCGCCTCCTACATCGTCGCACCGCAAAACCCGGATGTGGACAAGGTTTCGGCCTACGAATGCGGCTTCGATGCTTTCGAGGACGCAAGACGTCAGTTCGACGTACGCTTCTATCTGGTCGCTATACTTTTCATTATATTCGATCTTGAAGTCGCATTTCTGTTCCCGTGGGCGATCTCTCTTGGCGAGATCGGCATGTTCGGTTTCTGGTCCATGATGGTTTTTCTGGCAATCCTTACCATCGGATTTATATACGAGTGGCGGAAGGGAGCGCTGGAATGGGAATAGTTCAGACATCGGAGCTGCCGCCTCCGGGCCGGGAAGCCGAGCTCCTGAAGGACCACGATAAGCTGTGGAGCCGGGTCTCCGGCGAACTCGACGACAAGGGTTTCCTGCTGACGCAATTCGACAAGCTGGTGAGCTGGGCTCGGTCCGGCTCCATGTGGCCAATGACCTTCGGTCTGGCGTGCTGCGCCGTCGAAATGATGCACGCCTACGTCAGCCGCTACGATCTGGACCGGTTCGGGGTGGTGCCGCGGCCCAGTCCGCGCCAGGCCGACGTCATCATCGTCGCCGGCACCCTGACCAACAAGATGGCGCCGGCGTTCAGGCGGGTTTATGACCAGATGGCGGAGCCGCGCTACGTCATCTCGATGGGGTCGTGCGCCAACGGCGGCGGCTACTACCATTATTCGTATTCGGTGGTTCGCGGCTGCGACCGGGTGGTGCCGGTCGACATCTACGTGCCGGGATGCCCTCCCACCGCGGAGGCTCTCGTCTACGGCGTCCTGCAGCTACAGAAGAAGATCAGGCGCACGGGGACGCTGGTCCGCTAGGCGGCCCCGACCGGCGCTCGGCGAGCCGCGCGGATCGGCCACAGTCCAGGGAGGTTGCGACACGATGGTGGATGTTACGCTTCGCGATCTCGGAGAGTACGTCCAGGCGGCGCTTCCCGACGCGGTTCTCGAAATGACGATGGACAACGATGAGCTCTGCCTCATCGTCGAGCGCGAAAGGATCGCGAGGATCCTCAAATTCCTTCGCGACGACGTCAATTGCCAGTTCAAGCAACTGATGGACGTCTGCGGCGCCGACTACCCCGAGCGCGAGGAGCGCTTCGAGGTGGTCTACAACCTGCTCAGTCTGACCCACAACCGCCGGATCCGGGTCAAGCTTGCGGCTTCGCCGGAAACGCCGGTGCCGACCGTCACCGAGGTCTTCAGCTCCGCCAACTGGTGGGAGCGCGAAACGTGGGACATGTACGGCATTTTCTTCCGCGACCATCCCGACCTCCGCCGGATCCTTTCGGACTACGGGTTCCAGGGGCACCCGCTGCGCAAGGACTTCCCGTTGACGGGATACGTCGAGGTTCGCTACGACGACGAGGTGAAGCGCGTCGTCTACGAGCCGGTCAAGCTTCCGCAGGATTTTCGCACGTTCGATTTCCTCAGCCCGTGGGAAGGCATCCAGGAGCAGCTTCCCGGCGACGAGAAGGCGAAAGAACAGCCCTGATGCCCGAAACGGAAATCAAGAACTACACGCTCAACTTCGGTCCCCAGCATCCGTCCGCGCACGGCGTGCTTCGTCTGGTCCTCGAGATGGACGGCGAGGTCATCGATCGCGCCGACCCGCACGTGGGCCTGCTTCACCGGGGCACCGAGAAGCTCATCGAGTACAAGACGTACCTCCAGGCCGTTCCCTACTTCGATCGGCTCGACTACGTCTCGCCGCAGAACCAGGAGCACGCCTTCGCCATCGCCGTGGAGAAGCTGCTCGGCCTCGACGTGCCATTGCGCGGGCAGTACCTGCGGGTGCTCTACGCCGAGATCGGCCGCGTCCTGAACCACGTGTTCACGGTGTGCGCGTTCGCCATGGACGTCGGTGCGATGACGCCGATGCTGTGGGGGTTCGAGGAACGCGAGCGGCTGATGGAGTTCTGCGAGCGGGTCTCCGGCGCGCGGATGCACATGAACTACTTCCGGCCGGGCGGCGTGACGATGGACATGCCGGCGGGGCTCGCCGACGACATCTGGGCCTGGTCTGAATCCTTCCCGAAGTTCATCGACGACATCGAGGAACTCCTCACCGAGAACCGAATTTTCAAGCAGCGCTCGGTCGACATCGGCGCGATCACGGCCGAACAGGCGTTCGACTGGGGCTTCAGCGGCCCGAACCTGCGCGCCTGCGGGGTGCCGTGGGATCTGCGCAAGGCGCAGCCCTACGATTGCTACGCCGATCTTGACTTCGACATTCCCGTCGGCAAGCACGGCGATTGCTACGATCGCTACCTGGTGAGGATGTACGAGCTGCGCGAGAGCTGGAAGCTGATCCGCGAGTGCCTGAAGAAGATGCCGCCGGGCCCGGTCAAGGTCGATGACCGGAAGATCGCACCCCCGCCGCGCGCCGAGATGAAGCACTCGATGGAAGCGCTGATCCATCACTTCAAGCTGTACACGGAAGGCTACCACGTGCCCGCCGGCGAAACCTATTCGGTGGTCGAAGCGCCGAAAGGCGAGTTCGGCGTCTATCTCGTCTCGGACGGAACGAACCGGCCGTATCGCTGCAAGATTCGCGCGCCCGGCTTTGCCCACCTTCAGGCCATGAACCTGCTTTGCCGCGGTCACATGCTGGCCGATGTCGTTTCCGTTCTCGGCTCGCTCGACATCGTCTTCGGCGAGGTCGACAGATGAGCCCGGCGGGCGACGGCATGGGCGCGGCCGAGGCGCCGTTCTCCTTCAGCGAGGCGAACGTCGAGCGGGCGAAGGCGGTCATCGCCAAGTATCCGGACGGGCGTCAGCAGAGCGCCGTCATGGCCCTGCTCGACCTGGCGCAGCGGCAGAACGGCGGCTGGCTGTCACAACCGGCCCTCGAGTACGTCGCAGAATTTCTCGGCATGCCCACGATTCGCGTCGCCGAGGTGGCGACCTTCTACACCATGTACAACCGGACGCCGATCGGCCGGCATCACGTCCAGGTCTGCACCAACCTGTCGTGCTGGCTGCGCGGGTCGGACGAAATCGCCGCGGTTTGCCGCGAGACGCTCGGCATCGACTTCGGCCAAACCAGCGCCGACGGTGCCTTCACCCTGTCCGAGGTCGAGTGCCTGTGCGCGTGCGTCAACGCGCCGATCGTGCAGATCGACGACGACTTTTACGAGGATCTGACCGCGGAGAGCATGCGCACCATCCTCGATGCGCTTCGCGCCGGGCAAACGCCGAAGCCGGGCTCGCAGATCGGTCGAACCAGTTCCGAGCCGATGGGCGGCTTGACCACCTTGACGGGCGGCGACGGCGACGGCGGCGAAGCCCGGCCCACGGGAGAGTCTTGATGCTGCGCGACCAGGACCGGATTTTCACCAACATCTACGGTTTCGCCGACGGCGGTCTCGCGGGCGCGCGCCAGCGCGGCGACTGGGACGACACGTCGTCGCTGATCGCGCGCGGTCGGACCGTCATCGTCGACGAGGTGCGCAAGTCGGGATTGCGCGGGCGCGGCGGCGCCGGCTTCGTGACCGGCCTCAAATGGTCGTTCATGCCGAAGGAGGTCGGCGCACGCCCGCATTATCTGGTCGTCAACGCCGACGAGGGCGAGCCCGGCACCTGCAAGGACCGTGAGATCCTCCGTCACGAACCGCACAAGCTGATCGAAGGCTCGCTCATCGCGGCCGTCGCGATGGGCGCCCACGCCTGTTACGTCTACATTCGCGGCGAGTTCTACCGCGAGGCCGAAGCCTTGCAGCGGGCCATCGACGAAGCCTACGACGCCGGGCTGATCGGCAGAAACGCCGCGGGCTCCGGGTGGGACTTCGACATGTACATCCACCGCGGTGCCGGCGCCTACATCTGCGGGGAAGAGACGGCGCTGCTCGAGAGCATCGAGGGCAAGAAGGGCCAGCCGCGGCTCAAACCCCCGTTTCCGGCCAACGTCGGCCTGTGGGGCTGCCCGACGACGGTGAACAACGTCGAGACGATCGCCGTCGTCCCGACCATCCTGCGTCGCGGCGGCGACTGGTTCGCCGGGCTTGGCCGGCCGAAAAACACCGGGACCAAGCTGTTCAACATCTCCGGTCACGTCAACCAGCCGTGCACGGTCGAAGAGGAGATGGGCATCCCGCTGAAGGATCTGATCGAGCGGCACGCCGGCGGCGTGCGCGGCGGCTGGAACAACCTGCTGGCGGTTATTCCCGGCGGCGCCTCGGTTCCGCTGATCCCGAAGTCGGTGTGCGAAACCGTGCGCATGGATTTCGACTCGCTCCAGCAGGCGAAGTCGGGCCTGGGCACGGCCGGGCTGATGGTGATGGACAAGTCGACCGATATCGTCAAGGCGATCGCGCGGCTGTCGAAGTTCTACAAGCACGAGAGCTGCGGACAATGCACGCCGTGCCGCGAGGGGAGCGGCTGGATGTGGCGGATGATGGAGCGGCTGACGGTCGGACGGGCGTCGTTCGAGGAGATCGACCTTCTCGAACAGGTCACCAGGCAGGTGGAAGGTCACACCATCTGCGCCTTCGGCGACGCCGCGGCATGGCCGATCCAGGGCCTCCTTCGCCACTTTCGCCCCGAACTCGAGCAGCGGGTGCGCGACTACCAGAACGCGCGCTCGCGCGCGGCGGCGTGAGGAGCCGAAATGCCGAAACTGACGATTGACGGGACCGTCGTCGAAGTCGAGCCGGGCCTGACCGTGCTGCAGGCCTGCGAGTTGATCGACGTCGAGATCCCGCGGTTCTGCTATCACGAGCGGCTGTCGATCGCCGGCAATTGCCGGATGTGCCTGGTTGCCATGGAAGGCTCGCCCAAGCCGATCGCCTCGTGCGCGATGCCGGCGGCGGACGGCATGGTCATCCACACCAACACCCCCGAGGTCCACAAGATGCGCGAAGGGGTGATGGAGTTTCTGCTGATCAATCATCCCCTCGACTGCCCGATCTGCGACCAGGGCGGCGAGTGCGACCTCCAGGACCAGGCCCTGTTCTACGGTTTCGACCGCGGCCGCTACATCGAGAACAAGCGCGCCGTCCGCGACAAGTACATGGGGCCGCTGATCAAGACGATCATGACGCGGTGCATCCACTGCACCCGGTGCATCCGGTTTGCGACCGAGGTTGCGGGCGTGCCCGAGATCGGCGCGATCGGGCGCGGCGAGAACATGGAGGTGGTCACCTATCTCGACCAGGCGCTTGCATCCGAACTGTCCGGCAATGTCATCGATCTCTGCCCGGTCGGCGCGCTCACCTCCAAGCCCTACGCCTTCGTCGCCCGGCCGTGGGAGTTGAGCAAGACCGAAACCATCGACGTGATGGACGCGGTCGGCAGCAACATCCGCGTCGACGCCCGCGGCGGCGAGGTGCTCAGGGTGCTCCCGCGGCTGAACGAAGAGATCAACGAGGAATGGATCTCGGACAAGTCCCGCTTCGCCTGCGACGGCCTGCGTCGCCAGCGGCTTGACCGGCCCTACCTGCGCGTCGACGGCAAGCTTCGGCCGGTGCGCTGGCAGGAAGCGTTCGACGCGATCGCCGCGCGGATCAAGAATCTGCCGGGGCGGAAGATCGCCGCCGTCGCCGGCGATCTCGTCGATTGCGAAGCCATGGTCGCGCTCCAGGATCTGATGGCGGCCCTCGGTTCGCCGCATCTCGACTGCCGCCAGGACGGCGCGGCGCTGCCGGCTGAGCCGCGCTCGGCCTACCTGTTCAATACGACGATCGCCGGCATCGCCTCCGCCGGCGCCTGTCTGCTGATTGGCACGAACCCGCGGCGCGAGGCGCCGATCATCAACGCCCGCATCCGCGAGCGCTACCGGGCCGGCGGCTTCCAGATCGGCGTCATCGGCCCGGCCGACGATCTGACCTACCCCTACGACCACCTCGGCGACGGTCCCGAGGCGCTGGTCAAGATCGCCGACGGCGCGCATCCGTTCGCGGAGGTTCTGCGCGCGAGCGAGACGCCGATGATCGTGGTCGGGCAGGGCGCCCTGCTGCGCGGCGACGGCGGCGCGGTGCTGGCCGCCGTACGCAAACTCGTCGATACCTGCGGCATCCTGCGACCCGACAGCGGCTGGAACGGCTTCAATGTCCTGCACACCGCGGCGGCGCGGGTCGGCGGCCTGGACCTCGGCTTCGTCCCGCAGCGCGGCGGGAAGGATGTCGCGGCGATCGTGGCCGGCGCCGAAGCCGGCGAGATCGAGGTCGTCTATCTGCTCGGCGCCGACGAGTTGCCGATGGAGCGGCTGGGCGGCGCCTTTGTGATCTATCAGGGCCACCACGGCGACGCCGGCGCCCACCGCGCCGACGTGATCCTGCCGGGTGCAGCCTATACGGAGAAGGACGCCACCTACGTCAACACCGAGGGGCGGGTGCAATTTGCAACGCGCGTCTGCTACCCCCCGGGCGACGCGCGGGAAGATTGGGCCATCCTGCGCGCGCTGTCTGACGCTTTGGAGTGCTCGCTTCCCTTCGAGCGGCTCGCCGACGTTCGCGCCCGCCTGCGCGAGGTGAACCCGGTGTTCGCCGAACCGGACGTCATCGTCCGCGCGCCATGGGGGACGTTCGGCGGGACGGGAGAGGTGGGCAGCGAGCCCTTCGTCTCGCCCATCGAGAACTTCTACATGACCAACGCCATCAGCCGCGCGTCGGTGACGATGGCCGAGTGTACGCGCGCCTTCGCCGGCAAGAGCGAAAAGAAGACGGGAACCCATGGCTGAACTCTGGGCCACGCTGATCTGGCCGGTCCTGTGGACCGCGATCAAGATCGTCATCATCGTCGGCCCGCTGATGCTGGCCATCGCCTACTTGACCTTCGTCGAGCGCAAGGTCATCGCCGCGATGCATCTGCGCAAGGGACCGAACGTGGTCGGCCCCTTCGGCCTGCTGCAGCCGATGGCGGACGGGCTGAAGCTGCTGCTCAAGGAGACCGTGGTCCCGAGCCGCGCCAACCGCTCCGTTTTCGTGATCGCGCCGATGATCACCTTCATCCTGGCGCTGGTTGCGTGGGCGGTGATTCCGTTCGGCGAGGGCCTTGTCCTCGCCAACATCAACGTCGGCATCCTGTATCTGTTTGCGATTTCCTCGCTGGGCGTCTACGGCATCGTCATGGCCGGCTGGGCCAGCAACTCGAAGTACGCGTTTCTGGGAGGCTTGCGCTCGGCGGCGCAGATGGTGTCGTACGAAGTCTCCATGGGCTTCGTCATCATCACCGTCCTCCTCTGCGTCGGCTCGCTCAACCTCAGCGATATCGTGCTTGCGCAAAAAGGCTCCTGGGGCCTGTTCAACTGGTACGTCTTCCCGCTGTTGCCGATGGCGGTCATCTTTTTCGTCTCGACTCTGGCGGAAACGAACCGGCACCCCTTCGATCTGCCGGAAGCCGAGGCCGAACTGGTCTCCGGGTACAACGTCGAATACTCGTCGATGACCTTCGCGCTGTTCTTCCTCGGCGAATACGGCAACATGATCCTCATGTCGGCGATGACCTCCGTCCTGTTCCTGGGCGGCTGGCTGCCGCCGT
This sequence comes from Rhodospirillales bacterium, assembly GCA_016793925.1. Classification (GTDB taxonomy): domain Bacteria; phylum Pseudomonadota; class Alphaproteobacteria; order Rhodospirillales; family Defluviicoccaceae; genus JAEULH01. Next base: position 52,194 of record JAEULH010000057.1, read on the forward strand.
TCGACGTCGTCCCGCTGAACTGGATCCCCGGCCCGATCTGGTTTGCGTTGAAGATCGCGGCCTGCCTGTTCGTCTTCCTGTGGGTCAGGGCGACTCTGCCGCGTTACCGCTACGATCAGCTCATGCGTCTGGGCTGGAAGGTGTTCCTGCCGATTTCGCTGGTCGCCGTCGTCGTGGTCTCCGGCTTCCTGGTCGCCTCCGGGATGGCGCCGGGTGCAAGATGACGGGCGCGTTGCCAGCGGGCCGCAAAAGGCAAAAGGGTAGGGCCAGATGAGCTTCATGGACCGCGCCGCGCGGACGATCTTCCTCAGCGAGCTGATTTCCGGGCTGGGGCTGACGTTCCGCTACATGTTCCGGCCGAAGGTGACGCTGAACTACCCCTACGAGAAGGGGCCGATCAGCCCGCGGTTCCGCGGCGAACATGCGCTGCGCCGCTACCCCAACGGCGAAGAGCGGTGCATCGCCTGCAAGCTCTGCGAAGCCATCTGTCCGGCGCAGGCGATTACCATCGAGGCCGAGCCACGCGCCGACGGCAGCCGGCGGACGACCCGCTACGACATCGACATGGTCAAGTGCATCTACTGCGGCTACTGCCAGGAAGCGTGTCCGGTGGACGCCATCGTCGAGGGTCCGAACTTCGAGTTTTCGACGGAGACCCGCGAAGAACTGCTTTACGACAAGGACAGGCTGCTCGCCAACGGCGACCGCTGGGAGTCCGAGATTGCGGCGAATTTGGCTGCCGAAGCACCCTACCGTTGACTGGCGGCGGGCTATCGGACAGAAAGGGCGAAACGGCGGCACCGCGGGATCTGCAATCTGATTAGCCGCTGAGTAAACACTCGGAACTTGCATGATTTTCCAGGCGCTCGCCTTCTATTTGTTTGCGCTCGTGGCCGTCGGCTCCGCCGTCATGGTCATCTCGTCGCGCAACCCGGTTCACGCCGTTCTGTTCCTGATCCTGACGTTCTTCAACGCAGCGGCGCTGTTCATCCTGATGGGCGCCGAGTTCCTCGGCATGATCCTGGTCATCGTCTACGTCGGCGCCGTCGCGGTCATGTTCCTGTTCGTCGTCATGATGCTCGACATCAATTTCGCCGAATTGCGACAGGGCTTCCTGCGCTACCTGCCGATCGGTGCCGTGGTCGGGCTTGTCCTCCTCGCCGAACTGCTGGTCGTCCTCGGCGGCTGGACGTTCGCACCGGACGCCAGCGCCAGCGTGCAGTCGCCGGCGCCCGGGCTTGAGCAGGTCACCAACACCCGCGCGCTGGGTCTGCTGATCTACACGCACTACCTGTTTCTGTTCCAGGGCGCCGGCATCATTCTGCTGATCGCCATGATCGGCGCGATCGTGCTCACGTTGCGGCGGCGCGAGGGCGCGCGCCGGCAGGACATAGCGGCCCAGGTCGCGCGACGTCCGGCCGACTCCGTGGAGGTGCGCAAGGTTCCTTCGGGGCGAGGGGTCTGATGCTGACGATCGGTCTGCCGCATTATCTGTCCCTTGCCGCGATCCTCTTCGCAATCGGCATTTTCGGCATTTTTCTCAACCGCAAGAACATCATCGTCGTGCTGATGGCGATCGAACTGATGCTTCTCGCGGTGAACATCAATCTCATCGCCTTCTCCGTGCAACTGGGCGACCTCGTCGGCCAGATCTTTGCGATGTTCATTCTTACCGTCGCGGCGGCCGAAGCGGCCATCGGTCTCGCCATCCTCGTCATCTACTTCCGCAATCGCGGCTCGATCGCGGTTGAGGATGTGAACCTGATGAAAGGCTGAGCACCGCCCATGCCCGTCGCCATCGTCCTTCTGCCGCTGCTCGGCGCGATCGTCGCGGGTGCGCTCGCCTTCATCGATCCGGGCAGCAGGGCGGCCAAGGCCCGCATCGACAAGCTGGCGCAGGC
>JAEULH010000095.1 GCA_016793925.1 Rhodospirillales bacterium
TTTCCGGCGGTGGGGGGCGCCGGTCGTTCTGTGCGCGCGCACCGCGCTGGGGACGATCAATCACACCCTGCTGTCGGTCGAGGCGCTGAAGGCGCGCGCCATCCCGCTCCTGGGCATAGCCTTCATCGGCGAGCCGATGGAGGACACCGAGCGGACCATCATTGCGTTCTCCGGCGCCCGCAGGCTTGGCCGGCTGCCCTGGCTGGACGAGATCAACGGCGATGCCCTGAGCCGGGCCTTCGCCGAAAACTTCACCCGCGCCGATTTCTCCTGGGATGCAGGCCGTGCCTGAAGGTTTGCCGGAAGACACCGTGCCGCCGCCGTCTGCGATCTGGCATCCTTTCACCCAGCACGCTCTCGCGGGGCCGGCGATCTTCGTCGACCGCGCCGAGGGCGCCAGTCTTTACGCCCGAGACGGCCGGCGCATCATCGACGCGATCTCGTCGTGGTGGGTCAATCCACACGGCCATGGCCATCCGCGCATCGCCGCGGCCATTGCCGAGCAGGCGGCGCGGCTCGATCAGATCATCTTCGCGGGCTTTACCCACGAGCCGGCGGAACGGCTGGCAGAGAAGCTTCTCGCCATCACGCCGGACGCCTTCGAGTTCGTCTTCTTCTCCGACAGCGGCTCGACCGCCGTGGAGGTCGCGGTCAAGATGGCGGTCGGCTACTGGCACAATCTGGGCGCTCGCCGCTCGCGGATCATCGCGCTCGAGGACGCCTACCACGGCGACACCTTCGGCGCCATGTCGGTCGGTCACCGCAGCGTCTTCTCGGCGGCCTACGGACCGATGCTGTTCGCGGTCGACCACCTGCCGTTTCCCTCGTCCGGCGCGGAACAGCGGACCCTCGACGCCCTCGAAGCGCTGCTGCGCGATCGCGGCGAGGAGATCGCCGCGTTCATCTTCGAGCCGCTGGTGCTTGGCGCCGGCGGCATGCGGATGTACCCGGCCTGGGTGCTGGCGGCGATGGCTGAGCTCTGTCGCCGGCACGGCGTGCTGCTGATCGCCGACGAGGTGATGACCGGCTTCGGTCGCACCGGCACCCTCTTCGCCTGCGCCCAGGCCGGGGTCGTTCCCGACCTGCTGTGCCTGTCGAAGGGCCTGACCGGGGGCGTCCTGCCGATGGGCGCGACGCTGGCCACCCGCGCGATCTACCGCGGCTTCTACGCCCCCGACCGGGCGAAGATGTTTTTTCACAGCAGCTCCTTCACCGGCAATCCCATCGCCTGCGCCGCCGCCCTGGCGAGCCTCGAGATCTGGGACGCGGAGCCGGTCATGGAGCGGATCGCGGCCATCGCCGCGTTCCACGAACGGCGCCTTTCGGCGCTTCGGCCTCACCCGAGACTGGCCGACGTTCGCCAGACCGGAACGATCGCCGCGATGGAGATCCGGGTGCCCGAAGGCGGGTATCTTTCCGCGCTCGCCCCCCGCCTCTACGACTTCTATCTGGAGAACGGGGTGCTGTTGCGCCCTCTGGGCAACGTCGTGTACGTATTGCCGCCGTATTGCATCACCGCCACAGACCTTGAACGGATCTACGATGTCATTGAACGGTCCCTGGACCTTGTCGAGGATTGAGAAGACCAGCGCCGATCTGGTCGAGCCCGTGCGCCACCACTTGACGGCGCTGTGCGGTCGGCCCGAGGAGCATGCGCGGTTTTTGAATACGCTGTCCTTGCTCGAGCACATCGGCAGCCGGAAGATCCTCACCAGCCAGAGCCGCGGTCCGCTCGACTGCGAGACCCTCAAGCATCTTGCGGAGGAGGCGCGCCACGCCTTCTTCTTCAAGCGCACCGCCGAGCGTGTGGCGGGACGTCCGCTGGATTACTCGGACGGCGATGCGGTAATGCCTGCCGCGGCGCGCATGTACTTTGGCCGGCTCGATGCCGGGATCAATCGCATGCTGGCGGACGAGATCCCGGTCGAGGTGCCGTACCTCTACGTTTCGATGGTCGTCGAGCTGCGCGCGATCTGGGCCTATCGCCTGTACAACGACGTCCTTGTCGACAGCGGCCTCAACATTTCGCTGAAGGGTCTTCTCGCCGAGGAAGAGCTGCACCTGCCGCAAATGGCCGAAAGGCTCGTCGCGCTGGGCGAGGATCTCGATGCGACCGTACCCGCGTTCGCCCGCCTCGAGGACGCCCTGTTCCGTGGCCTGTGGCGGTCGCTGGCGGTCCTCCCGACCGTTCACTAAGCGAACGACTGCCGGGCGGCGTGCCGTCCGGCGTCCTCTCTACGGCCCGTTGGCCTTCGGGCCGTCTTCCTTTCGTTGGTCGGCGCGATTGGCGAACAGCTCTTCGTCCTCAAGTCGCGCGCGGGTGCCCATCGACAGGATGGCAAGCCCGATGAAAATGAAAACCGCCCCGGTGAGCCAAATGGCGATGCGCAAGGTGGGGACGTACACCGTCTCCGCCACCACGCGGGCGCCGATGGCGCCGCCAAATGCGATGGCGGCGCCAGCAGTCCAGTAGATCGGCCGCGGTAACCGATGCAGGCGGCCGCCCCATCGGCGCTGCCGGACCACGAGGGTTATTGGCCGGAGGCTGCCCGCACCAGGGTGATCAGCACCGCCGCGAAAATCGCCGACGTGATCACGCCGCTGATATTGGCGCCGAGCGCGTGCGGCAGGATGATCGATTCCGGCGAGACCTCGCTGACGGTCTTCTGCGCAACCTTGGCCGTGGTCGGCACGCAGCTCACGCCGGCGATACCGATGACGGGGTTGTATTTCTTACCCGAGGCAAAGTAGAGCACGTAGCCGCCGAGCAGGCCGCCGATCGCCGAAAACGTGAGCGCGACGATGCCGATAATCAGAAGCGTCAGGACCGTCGGGTCGAGGATGGTGTTGGCGTCGCAAAGCACCCCGAGCAGGAGGCCGAGAAAGAACGTCGCCCCGTAGAGCACGGTGTTGCTGAACAGCTCGTAGAAGTGGGTGAGCCCGCTTTCGCGAACGATGACCCCGAGAAACAGCGACAGGAACAGCGGCGCCGCGACCGGGAACAGCAGGCAGAGCGCGATGGCCGCGATCACCGCGAAGACCATCTTCTCTTCGGAGGTCACATTGCGCGTCTTCTCCTGCGGCATCGGCATGCCGCGGAGACGGCGCGGCACCATGGCCCGGATCAGGTACGGATAACCGCCGTAGGTCAGGCCCAGGTAGAGATAGCCGACCACGGTGATCGGGACGAAGATCTCCGGCGCCAGGACCAGCGCCGAGAACAGGACCATCGGTCCGTCGGCGCCGCCGATGGTCGATGTCGCCGCCGCCTGGTTGACGGGAAGGCCAAGCCATACGCCCATGGGAAACGTGACCAGCGTGCCGAGTTCGGCGCAAACGGCGAGGAACATGCTCCGAAACGGGCGGGCCATGACGAAGCCGACGTCGAGCAACGAGCCGATGCCGAGAAAAACCAGGCAGGCGATAAGGCCGTTCGAGAACGTGAACGTGTAGATCGGCTGCAGCCAGTTGATTTGCAGGACGCTCATCAACTGGTTGGTCTCGCTGGACAGCGGATCGAGAAACAGCGTGCCCATCTTGCCGCCCTGCAGGAACAGGACGCCGGCGTTGACGGTCGCCATGCCGAGGCCCATCGGGATCATGAGCAGCGCCTCGAGCACGCCCTTTTTGCCGAGATAGATCAGCAGGACGCCAAGCAGGATCAGGAAAATCCGGCCGATGAGAATTTTCGGCTCGGACGCCGCCAGCGTCGCGATGCCCTGAAACAACTGAAGAAAATCGATATTTCCCATCGCCGGCCCCCGCTTAGCTGATTGACAGGAGAACCTGACCGGCATCCACCGCGTCGCCGGCCTTGACCGCGACGCTGGAGACGGTCCCATCCTTGTGGGCGGAGACGACAGTCTTCATCTTCATGGCCTCGATGACCGCGACCTTGTCGCCGGTCTTGACGGCATCGCCGACCTTGACGACGACCTCGAGAATGACGCCGCCGAGCGGCGCCAGCTTGTCGTCCTCAGTCCCTGCGCCGCCCGCAACCGCGGGTGCCGCCGCCGGTGCAGGAGCGGCCGCCGCCGGCGCCGGCTGCGGCGCGCGCGGCATGCCGACGCCGCTGGTCTGATAGAAGGTGCTGCCGGCGTCTTCGGTTACGTCCTCGACGACGACGTCATAGACCTTGCCGTCTACGGTAATGCGCAAATGTCTGGTCATTGGGCGATCCTTGAAAGCGTGACGAGATCAATGGTGATCGAGGCGAGGCGCGTGCGAGGTCTGATGCTGCGAGCGGCCAAGCGTCGCCCACACGGAACCGCGAGTCGCTTCGCCGATATGGACCAGGCGATGCGCGCCGATGACGGCGTAGACCGCCGCCGCGACAGCGGCCACCTGAGCTGCGGTCTCATCGCGGGCCGGGGCAACCGACACGCTGACCGACGTGGCCGCGGCGGTGGCGCGCTTGCGAGCGTCCCCGGCGCGGGCAAGGACGGCGACGATCATTCGGATGAGCACCGCGCTCAGTCCGGCGATGACGATCATCATGCCGTAGGCGAACAACGACATCATGATGGTGCCGCTGAGGTCCATTCCCGCCTCCTGTCCTTAGTTCTTGTCGCAGCCGCCCGTTTGACTAGAGCGGGATCAGCCCGTGCTTCTTCGGCGGGCGGAGTTCTCGTTTCCCAAGCAGCTTGCGCAGCGACAGGGAAATCATGGAGCGCGTCACCGCCGGCTCGATGATGTCGGTAATGTAGCCGCGCGAGGCGGCGAGGTAGGGCGAGGCGAATTCGTCGCGATATTCCGCCACGAGTTCGGCCCGCCGAGCCTTGGGATCCTCCGCCGCCTTCAGCTCGCGGCCATAGAGAATGTTGACCGCGCCGTCGGCGCCCATGACCGCGATCTCCGCTGTCGGCCAGGCGAACACGACGTCGGCGCCGAGCTCCTGGCTGCACATGGCGAGGTAGGATCCGCCATAGGCCTTGCGGCAGACGATGGTGATCTTCGGCACCGTGGCGCTGGAGTAGGCGAACAGCATCTTCGCGCCGTGACGAATGATCCCGCCGCGCTCCTGCTCGATCCCGGGGAGGAAGCCCGGGACGTCGACCAGCGTGACCAGCGGGATGTTGAACGCGTTGCAGAAGCGTATGAAGCGGGCGCCCTTGTCGGAAGAATCGATGTCCAGGCAGCCGGCCTTTTCCATCGAGTTGTTGGCGAGGACGCCGACGACGATGCCCTGGATGCGGGCAAAGCCGATGATCAGGTTGCGGGCGAAGCTTGCCTGGATCTCGAGGAAGTCGGCGTTGTCGACGACGCGTTCGACGATGGCGTGCATGTCCATCGGCTCCGACGGGTCGGACTTGACCAGCCCGTCCATCGCATCGTCTTCGTCGAACGAAATCGCCGCCGTCGGCGCGTGCGGCGGATCCTCGGTGTTGTTGCCGGGGAGGAAGCTGAGAAGCTTGCGGGTGATGGCGATCGCGTCGCGATCGTCCTCGGCGACGAAATGGACGTTGCCGCTCACGGTGGCGTGCATGATCGCGCCGCCGACGTCCTCCATGCTCACTTCGCGACCGGTGACGGCCTTGATGACCTGCGGCCCGGTAATGAAGAGCTGCGCGTTTTGCCGGGTCATGATGATGAAGTCCATCAACGCCGGCGAGTAGGCCGCGCCGCCGGCGCAGGGACCGGCGATGATCGCGATCTGCGGCACGACGCCGGAGAGCTGGACGTTGCGGTAGAACGCCTCGCCATACCCGGACAGGGCGTCGACGCCCTCCTGGATGCGGGCGCCGCCCGAGTCCTTGAAGCCGACCAGCGGCACGCCGTTCTTCAGCGCGACGTCCATCGCCCAGACGATCTTGCGCGCGTGCATTTTGCCGAGCGTGCCGCCGACGACCGTGAAGTCCTGGCTGAATGCGGAGACTTCGCGCCCGTCGACGTAACCCGTACCGACGACCACGCCATCCGCCGGCAACTCCTTCTTGCCCATGCCGAAGCTGGTGCAGGTGTGGCGGATATGCGCGCCGTATTCCTGGAAGGTGTCGGGCTGGAACAGGGTATGGAGCCGCTCTCGCGCGCTCAGCAGCCCCCGCTCATGGCGCTCGTTGATCTTCTGTTCGCCGCCGGCGGCGAAGACCTTCTTGCGGCGTTCCCTCAGCTTGTCGCGAAGCTT
>JAEULH010000106.1 GCA_016793925.1 Rhodospirillales bacterium
TCGATCAGTGGACGAGGCCAGCGGCAGGAAAGGCACGCCGGTCACCGCGACCGGCGCGACCAGCATCGCCAAAAGGAAGGGCAACCAACACCACCTCAGCCATCCGCAAGGTACCCGTTGTTTCGAGCCCACGTGCGCCAGATGACATGCTCGGTTTCGATGACCTCTAGCCGTTCACTGATCTCGCTGTTCGCCGTAAATATCATAAGGTTGTCGCAGGACCAGCGCGCGGACGGGGCAATCAGCCCATCAAGGCCCAAGAAGGCAAGCGCAGCGCCGATTCTCTGCGTATGCCCGTAGTCACGTGCACCATACCGCGTCATATCGACGGCCAACTCCGTAAGGTCGGCGCGCCCAAGGCGCAGCGTTTTGGCCGTGGAGACGCCCAACCGCGCCACCTTCAGTGGCTTGGAAGGCAGCGGCGTCAGCAACATCAAATAGGACACGACTTCCGCAAGCGCGCCATCGCGTTCCAAGCTCGTGTAAAGGACGGGCACGTCGATCCCATCCTCCGCCCGCGGTGCCCACCGCCCGCCGCTGACCGAACTCGCCAATGGATCTGCGGCGATGCCCGTCGCCCGGAAAGCCTTTCCCTCGTATCGTTCGACGGGCAGTGCGCTGAGTTGATCGACGAGGCCCTGCTCGTGAATCATGCCCCTCGCCGGTCGCTCAAAGATGAACCGCGTCGCGGAGCTGGCCCACCAACCGCATTACCTCATCGATCCGCCCGTTCTGTATCAATTCTGCCGGCGACGCGCCTGCCAGGAGTTTCTGAGGCGCGAAAACCCATTGCCGCGCTTCGTTCGGCTCATAATAGTCTGCAAGCTGGTCAATGATGTACTCCAGCTCCAGCAGCATCTTTTCCGTGCCGGCGTGCGGATAGGCGCGCCCCTTGTTCCAGCGCGAGACGGTCTCCGGCCGGGTTCCGAGGAGATTGGCAACCTCGATATTCTTCATTGCGCCTTTTCTGCGTAGCGCATCCAACCTTTTGGCGACAGCGCTTGTCACGGCCTTTCCTCCCGCTCGCGCATGAGTGTCTCCCTCCTCCCGCATCCCTTACCCACTCTTTCGTGATTGCCGGCGCCGCGGAGCCACGGCAACCCGCCAATATGATCACCGACAAGCGGGACGCCGCGCTCGTGAAAATCACGACACGCGTCAATGTAGGCTGCCAGCTTTTCGCCCGTGGCGTTGTCACCGAAGTTTTCAACCTTCAGCCAAATCGCGTCGCAAGGCGCATCATCGAGCGCGGCGATGATGGCCCGGCGTTCGGTCGCGCTTGGCAGTACAGTCATCGGGACTGCGAGATGGTAAACAAGATCCAACGTCGCGCCGCACGACATGAGTGGCTCCTTCCAACATGACGTTACCATTGACCTAAAGATCGCGCAATCTATTGATTTATGGATTGACGTTTGGCTGAGGTGTTTTCCCAAAGAGTAGGGCACGACCACACCCTACACGCCTCTACCGTCACCCGTAGCGCTTCGCACCCCGCCTTCCCTCGGCCGGCATCACCGCTACGGCCTGCCCGTCGGCCCAGCCTGACAGGGACATGGCGGGACACAATGTGGATACGAAGCTGGCGAGCCCTTGGGCTATCGCCGCCACACCATGTGTCATTCGATTTATCGGGAGATTTTGGTGGGCGCGTTGGGACTCGAACCCAAGACCCTCTGATTAAAAGTCAGATGCTCTGCCGACTGAGCTACGCGCCCCACCCCGAGACGGGCCAAGGCCCGTCGGCCGGTCATTCCTTACGCGAGCGGGGACCGACCCGAGCTCGCGTCGCGGCCTGCGAACGCCTCGGCCGGCGCGCAACCGCAAAAGCGCGCCGTCGCCGCGCGCGCCTGGCACTATAGATGGCCGCCCCCGCCGGTCAATCCCAGCTTCGGCCGGACGCATCGGGCTCGCCCAGCCGGCGCAGGGTCCGGGCCTTCACGGCGGCCGGGACGAACGAGCCGATGTCGCCGCCGAGCCGGGCGACCTCCTTGACGAAGCGCGAGGCGATGAACTGGTGGTTCTCCGACGCCATCAGAAACACGGTCTCGACCCGGCTGTTCAGCCGGGTGTTCATCGCCGCCATCTGGAATTCGTATTCGAAGTCGGAGACCGCGCGCAGTCCGCGCAGGATCATCGTCGCCTCGACCTCCTCGACGAAATGCATGAGCAGGTTGGAAAACGGGCGAACGACGATTTTCGTCCCGTCGCCGTTGCGCATGCGCGAAACCTGATCCTCCAGCATCTCGACCCGCTCTTCCAGGCTGAACAAGGGCCCCTTGCCGGCGTTGACGGCGACGCCGATGACCAGATGTTCGACGATCCGCGTCGCGCGACTGATGATGTCGACATGGCCGTTGGTGACCGGGTCGAAGGTGCCCGGGTAGACACCGATGCGGCCGTTCATCATGACGCTCGTCCTCGTCCCTGTCTCTCGCCTGGGGGCCGGTCTTCGCCGACCGCCCGCGCACGTCTCGCCCTTCAGCCGCTACCGCCGCCGCTTGCGCCATTGTCCCCGCTTGCAAGATCCTCGCCGTCGCCTTCGCCCTCGACCGACTCGACCTCCTCGCGGATCCGGGTGACGGAGACGACGCGCTCGCCCTCGGCGGTGGCGAACAGGCGCACGCCGCGGGTCCGCCGGCCGGTGATGCCGATGCCGTTGACCGGACAGCGGATGATCTGGCCACGGTCGGTGATCATCACGATCTGGTCGCTCGGCAGCACCGGGAAGGCCCCGACCGTGGTCACCTGGCCGCCGGGCCGGGCCAGGTCGATCGCGGCGATGCCGTGACCGTCGCGGCCGGTGGTTCTGTACTCGAACGACGAGGTGCGTTTGCCGAAGCCGTCCTCGGCGACGGTGAGGAGAAACTCCTCGTTCGCCGCCATCTCGGCGGCATCGAGCCGATCCAGGCGAGCCGCCAGTTCCGTATCGCGGACGCGATCGTCGGGCCGCTCGGCGTAGTCGCCGCCGGCCAGCCGCCGCCGGGCGTTGACCGCCTGCAGGTACTCGTCGCGTCGCTGGGCGTCGACCTCGAAGTGGCGCAGGGCGCACATGCTGATGACCTCGTCGCCGGCCGCGAGGCGGACGCCGCGCACACCGGTCGAGGTCCGCCCGACGAACACCCGCACGTCGCCGACGGGGAAGCGGATGCACTGGCCGCGACGGGTGAACAGGACGATATCGTCCGTCTCACTGAAGGTCCGCACCCGCACCAGCCGATCGCCCGGCGCCAGCTTCATGGCGATCTTGCCGCTGGCCATGATATTGGTGAAGTCGCTGAGGGCGTTGCGGCGGATGCGGCCCGAGGCCGTCGCGAAGACAACGAACAGGTCCTGCCACGTCGCCTCGTCCTCGGGCAGCGGCATCATCGTCGTGATGGTCTCGCCCGGCTGAAGCGGCAGGATGTTGACCAGGGCCTTGCCGCGCGCGGTCGGCGTGCCGAGCGGCAGCTTGTAGACCTTCAGCTTGTAGACGATCCCGGTCGAAGAGAAGAACAGCACCGGGGTGTGGGTGTTGACCACCCGGTTCTGGCTGACGAAGTCCTCGTCGCGGATGCTCATCCCGGCGCGACCCTTGCCGCCGCGACGCTGGGCGCGATAGGTCGACAGCGGCACGCGCTTGATGTAGCCGGTGTTGGTGACGGTGACGACCATGTCCTCGCGCTGGATCAGATCCTCGATGTCGGCGTCCGGCTCCTCCTCCTCGATCGCGGTGCGGCGCGGCGTCGCAAACTGGTCGCGAATGGCGATGAGTTCGGCGCGCAGCACCTCGAGCAGGCGCGCGCGCGAACCAAGGACCGCCAGATGCCCCTCGATCTCCTTTGCCAGGGCATCGAGGTCGGCCGTGATCTTCTCTCGCTCCAGCCCGGTCAGGCGCTGCAGGCGGAGGTCGAGAATCGCGCGCGCCTGGGCCTCGCTCAGCCGGTAGACGCCCTCTCCCGCCTTGTCGCCTGATCGTTCGCTCGCGTCTTCGTCCGAACCTTCGATCAGCGCGATCAGCGGCGCCACATCGGCCGCCGGCCAGGCTCGCGCCATCAGCCCTGCGCGCGCCGTCGCCGGATCCGGCGACGCCCGGATCAGCGCGACGACCTCGTCGATGTTGGCGACCGCGATCGCAAGGCCGATCAGGACATGGGCGCGCTCGCGGGCCTTGCCGAGGAGATAGATCGTCCGGCGGCGAATGACCTCTTCGCGGAAGGCAAGGAAGGCCGCGAGGATGTCCTTCAGCGTCATCATTCGCGGCCGGCCGCCGTCCAAAGCCAGCATGTTGATGCCGAACGACGTCTGCAGCGGGGAGTAGCGATAGAGCTGGTTCAGCACGATCTCGGGTTCGAAATCGCGGCGGACCTCGACGACCACCCGCACCCCGTGGCGATCGGACTCGTCGCGCAGGTCGGAGATGCCCTCGATGCGCTTGTCGCGGACGGCGTCGGCAATGATCTCGACCATCCGCGCCTTGTTGATCTGGTAGGGGATCTCGTCGACGACGATCGCCATCCGGTCCTTGCGGACTTCCTCGACGTGCACCCGGGCGCGCACGACGACGGAGCCGCGCCCGGTCTGGTAGGCGCTGACAATGCCGCGCCGCCCGAGGATGATGGCGCCGGTCGGGAAATCGGGACCGGCGATGTGCGCCTCGATCAGCTCGCTGACGGTGATGTCCGGGTTGTCGATGACGGCACAGGCGGCGCTCACGACCTCGCCCAGGTTGTGCGGGGGAATGTTGGTCGCCATGCCGACGGCGATGCCGCCGGCGCCGTTGACGAGGAGGTTGGGATAGCGGGCCGGCAAAACCTTCGGCTCGAGCGCCGAGTCGTCGTAGTTCGGCTGGAAGTCGACGGTGTTCTTGTCGATATCCTCGGTCAGCGTCTCCGCCGCTTTGGCGAGCCGCGCCTCGGTGTAACGCATCGCCGCCGCCCGGTCGCCGTCCATCGAGCCGAAGTTGCCCTGGCCCTGGATCAGCGGCAGGCGCATGGCAAAGGCCTGCGCCATGCGAACGAGCGCGTCGTAGATCGCCTGATCGCCGTGCGGGTGGTATTTGCCCATCACGTCGCCGACGATGCGCGCGGCCTTGCGGAACGGCTTGTCCGATGCGTAGCCGCTCTCGTGCATGGCATAGATGATGCGCCGCTGAACCGGCTTCAGACCGTCGCGCGCGTCCGGCAACGCCCGGCTGACGATCACGCTCATGGCGTAATCGAGGTACGAGCGCTTCATCTCGTCTTCGATCGAGACGGATGCGATGTCGGAGCCGGATGGAATGCTGGAAGACGCCATCGGTGCGGGGAAACCCTTTGTCGACGCTCCGCTCAGCGAACAGGCCGGAAGCAGCGCGACCGTACCACGCGTTCGACGCGCCGGCAATGTGACGTTCCCGCGCAAAGCCCGCGGGTTATCGACTTAAACCACGTTCAGCCCTTGTAGTTCCGGCGCGGTCCGCGTCGGCGGCGCCGTCCCGCCGCCCGGCTCGGCCGTACGGCCACACCGGTCGGCGAAAGCCGGTCGGCCGGAACGCGCATCGCGGCCCGGCGAAGGCCCCGGCCCGGTCTACCGCGCCTCGTTGGCGGGGGGCTCGGACGAGCCGGCGCCTTGTGCGCCGCTGTCGCGGGACCCGGCCGGTTCTTCCTGCGGCAACGCGGCGACGTTGGGTCCCCAGATCCAGGCCCGGCGATCGCGGAAAATGACCCGCTTGTAGCCGCGCACCGCTTCGGCCTCGAGCAGGACGATGGAGCTGCCGACTTCGGCGATACCCAGCGACGTCGCATTCGGTGTCGGCCGGGTGCGGATGTTGCTGCGTCGGACTACCTGCGCCGGGATCTCGGCGAACTGCGTTTCGACGCCTGCGTCCGGGTCTGTCGCGTTTTCATCGACCGCCTCCGCATTGCTCTCGCTGTCGACCTGCGCCGGCTCGTCGGCCTGACTTTCACCCGCCGCGACCGTGGTCGCCGCTGCGGGCTCCGCAGCGGCTGCGCCCCCGGCAGGCTCCGCAGCGGCTGCAGCGCCCGGCGTCGCTCGGGCCGCAGCGCGTTCCGGCTCGGCGACGGCGGGTCGACCGGAAGCCGCCGCGTCGGCGCCTGGCGCTGAACTCGCCGGCTGCTCCGGGACGGCAACGACAACGCCCGTCGCCTCCGGCCGCCAGGCGATCCACGCGACCACCGCCAGGGCCGCAAGCGTGCCCGCGATCGCCACAAGCGCAACGAGCAGCGGCGTCGGCCGCCCGCGCGCCGGCGGTGCCGATGCGCTTTTCCCTGTTCGGCGCGCGCCGCCGCCTGTCGCCATCATCGCCTAGAACGGTATTTCGTCGTCGAGATCGCCGGCGGGAAGGCGCGTCGACGAGCCGCGCTGTTCCGCCTGGGCATAGGGGTCGCCGTCGGCGTACGAACCGCCGCCGCCACCGCCCTCGCCGCGCGCGTCGAGCATGGTCAGCTCGCCGCGGAAGCGTTGCAGTACGACCTCGGTCGTGTACCGCTCCTGGCCATCGTTGCCCGTCCATTTGCGGGTCTGCAACGCGCCCTCCACATAAACCTTGGAGCCCTTGCGAAGATACCGCTCCGCCACTTCGGCCAGACGCTCATTGAAGATGACGACGCGGTGCCACTCCGTCTTCTCGCGCTGCTCGCCGCTCTGGCGGTCCCGCCAGCGCTCGGAGGTCGCGACGGAGAGATGAACGATCTTATTGCCGTCCTGCATCTGGCGCGTCTCCGGATCGCGGCCGAGATTGCCGACGAGGATGACTTTGTTGACGGATCCTGCCATGTGTATCGCTACGGACGCCACCACGGCATGGAGGCCGGCGAGGCCGGTCCATGACGGTCCTTCGACCGGGCGGCTCCACTCCTTTACCGTGAAGACGTGCCTGAAAGTGTGCCGAGTCTACATGCAAACCGCTCAGCCACGCCACCCGGAAATGCGGCGTCTTTCCGCGGTCGGCGGCGCAACCGTGGGCCGCTCCTTCGGCGATGGATGAAATCCGCATCCGCGGCGCGCGCGAGCACAATCTGCGCGACGTCGACGTCGAGATCCCGCGCGACCGGCTGACGGTCATCACCGGCCTGTCCGGTTCGGGCAAATCGTCCCTGGCCTTCGATACGATCTACGCCGAAGGCCAGCGTCGCTACGTCGAATCGCTCTCGGCCTACGCCCGCCAGTTCCTCGAGCTGATGCAAAAGCCGGACGTCGATTCCATCGAGGGCCTGTCGCCGGCGATCTCCATCGAGCAGAAAACGACATCGCGCAACCCCCGCTCCACCGTCGGTACGGTCACCGAGATCTACGACTACATGCGCCTGCTCTGGGCCCGGGTCGGCGTTCCGCACTCGCCGGCGACCGGCCTGCCGATCGAGAGCCAGACGATCAGTCAGATGGTCGACCGCATCCTCGCCATGCCGGCCGGGCGGCGCCTGCTCCTGCTCGCGCCCATCGTTCGCGGACGAAAGGGCGAGTACCGCAAGGAGCTCATGGACCTGCAGAAGCGCGGCTTCCAGCGGGTCAAGATCGACGGCCGGCTCCACGAAATCGATGCCGTCCCAACGCTGAACAAGAAGGTCAAACACGACATCGAGGTGGTCGTCGATCGCCTCGTGGTCCGGCCGGACGCCTCGGCGCGCCTCGCCGAAAGCCTCGAGACCGCGGTCGGCCTGAGCGAAGGGCTGGCCTTCGCCGACGACGCCGACAGCGACGAGCGGACCGTCTTTTCCGCGCGCTACGCCTGCCCGGTCTCGGGCTTCACCATCGACGAAATCGAACCCAGGCTGTTCTCGTTCAACAATCCCTACGGCGCCTGTCCGTCATGCGACGGCCTCGGCAACGAGATGTTTTTCGACGCCGGCCTGATCGTCCCGGACGACAGCCTGTCGCTGGCAGCGGGCGCCATCGCGCCGTGGGCCAACTCGACGTCCCAGTACTACCAGCAGACCCTGGCCAGCCTCGCCGACCATTACGGCTTCGACCTCTCGACGCCGATCGCCGCGCTGGGGCCGAAGATCCGCGAAACCATCCTCTACGGCTCCGGCGGCGAGCCGATCACCATGCGCTACCACGACGGCGTGCGCGCCTACGAGGTGCGCAAGCCCTTCGAGGGCGTCGTCCCCAACATGGAGCGGCGCTGGCGCGAGACGGAATCCTCGTGGATCCGCGAAGAGCTGGGCCGCTATCAGACCGTCGCCCCCTGCGACGCCTGCGGCGGCAAGCGTCTCAAGCCGGAGGCGCTGGCGGTGAAGATCGCCGGTCTCGACATCAGCGCCGCGGCGGAGCTGCCCATCGACGCGGCGGCCGCCTGGTTCGCTGGCCTCGATGCGACGCTCGGCGCGCAGCAGCGGGAAATCGCGCGGCGAATCCTGCGCGAGATCAATGAACGCCTCGGCTTTCTCGAAAACGTCGGCCTCGAGTATCTGACCCTGGCGCGCGCCGCCGGCACGCTCTCGGGCGGCGAAAGCCAGCGCATCCGTCTCGCCTCGCAGATCGGCTCGGGCCTGACCGGCGTCCTTTACGTCCTCGACGAGCCGTCCATCGGCCTGCACCAGCGCGACAACGGCCGGCTGCTCGAGGCGCTGAAGCGTCTGCGCGATCTCGGCAATACCGTGATCGTCGTCGAACATGACGAAGAGGCGATCAGGTCGGCGGACTACCTGCTGGACATGGGCCCCGGAGCCGGGATGCACGGCGGCGAGATCGTCGCCCGCGGTACGCCCGAGCAGGTTATCGCCCGCCCGGAAAGCCTCACCGGCCAGTATCTCTCCGGCGTCCGCCGCATCGTCGTCCCCTCGTCCCGCCGGCCGACGCGCCCGGGGCGGGCTCTGCGGGTCGTCGGCGCGCGGGAGAACAATCTCCGCGATCTGACCATCGACTTCCCTCTCGGCACGCTGACCTGCGTCACCGGCGTTTCGGGCGGCGGCAAGTCGACGCTGGTTGTCGAAACGCTGTACAAGGCCCTGGCCCGCAGGCTGAACGGCGCGCGCGACCTTCCGGGCGCGCACGACCGGATCGAGGGGTTGGAGCTGGTCGACAAGGTGGTCGACATCGACCAGTCCCCGATCGGCAGGACGCCCCGGTCGAACCCGGCGACCTACACCGGCTGCTTTACGCCCATCCGCGACTGGTTCGCCGGCCTGCCGGAGGCCCGCGCCCGCGGCTATCGCGCCGGGCGGTTTTCGTTCAACGTCAAGGGCGGCCGCTGCGAAGCCTGCCAGGGCGACGGCGTCATCCGCATCGAAATGCACTTCCTCCCCGACGTCTACGTCCAGTGCGAAACCTGCAAGGGCAAGCGGTACAACCGCGAGACCCTTGAGGTGCACTTCCGCAACAAATCCATCGCCGACGTCCTCGACATGACGGTCGAGGAGGCCGCGGGCTTTTTTCACGCCGTTCCGGTCATCCGCGACAAGCTGACGACGCTCGGCCGGGTCGGACTGGGCTACATCCACCTCGGCCAGCAGGCGACAACGCTCTCCGGCGGCGAAGCGCAACGGGTCAAGCTGGCGAAAGAGCTCTCGCGCCGGGCGACGGGACGGACCGTGTACATCCTCGACGAACCGACGACCGGGCTGCACTTCGAAGACGTCCGCCGCCTGCTCGACGTGCTCCACGCCCTCGTCGATCAGGGGAACACGGTCATCGTCATCGAACACAATCTCGAGGTGATCAAGACCGCCGACTGGATCATCGACCTGGGGCCCGAGGGCGGCGGCAAGGGCGGGCTGCTCATCGCCGCGGGCACGCCCGAGGCGGTCGCCGCCGTCTCAGGCAGCTACACCGGCCAGTATCTTCGTTCCTATCTCGAGGTCGCCCGGCCCAGGCGAACCGCCTGAACCGCGGCGCATTGTGGCCGGTCGATCTACGACCGGCAGCGGGTGAAGCCGTTGCGGCTGCTGAGCTCGGGCTTCGTCGTGATCCGGCTGAACTGCTGCGGCGGCGTCGCCAGCACCTCGTTGAACAGATTGGCCGCCGAAGCGCAATACGCCGCCTGGCCATTGGCCGTGCGTTGCGCGGCGTCGTTGGCCAGCTTGGTGACGAAGGCGTTCATCTGGTACTCGCCGCTGGCGCCATGGACGCGCCTGAACAAGGCCCTGAGGCCCTCGCCGCCCTTGATCAGGTCCGTCTTGAAGGTGTTGACGAAGGTGTTGTAGCGCTGTTGCTCGCCGCACGAGAGCGCCGCCACCATCAGCTCCGTCTGCAGTACCCGCGTGTTCAGCGCCGCTTCATCCGTTGCCGTCGCGCACGCCGGCGCCGCTGCCGCCGCGCCGGCGCCGCCGGCGACGAGGCCCAGTCCGACAAGCGCAGCCCCCGCAAACGCCGCAAAATTCTTCCGCTGGATCCTGTCTCGCATCGCCTAACTCTCCCGCTAGTTGGCAGCCGGACGCAATCGCACCCGGCACGCGCGTCAAGCAAGCCATCTCCACCGCGCAAAATCAAGCCGGCCCGTCTCGCAAGCGGAGCCGGCCCCGCTCAAGCCCGGGTCACGATGCCATAGTGCTCACGCAATCCGCCGCGCAAAGCAGTTTAATGTTGCCGGCCGCCGGCGATCCCTGCACTCTCTATGATTAGCATCTTTCGCCATCATGGATAAGAGATTGTCGAGAACCATGAGTAGTCCCTTGCGAATCAGTGGTCTCTTGAGCGGGCTGGCTGCGCTGGTGCTGGCTTTGGCCGTTGCCGAGGCGCCCGCTGCGGCTCAGCCCCTCAATGCGACCGTACAATCCGACCGGGCGACCCAACTCCTGTTCGACGCCGTGCATACCAACGACTTCGCGGGCGCCGAGGCCGCCGTTGCCGCTGGCGCAAACATCGACGCGCGCGATCGCTGGGAGAGCACGCCGGTCGAGCTCGCTGTCGACAAGGGCTACTTCCGAATCGCGCACTTTCTCGTCTCCGTACGCAACACCCGTCAGCAGGCGGCGACGGTGACCCCGGAGGTGACGGCGCGCCCCGTCGATGCGACGCAAAGCGCGACGGCACAGCCATCGCCGAGCCGGGCCGGAGCGCGGACCCGGTCTCAGCCTTCAGCGCCCCAACAAGCGACGGCGGCAGCCGTTGCCCCGGCGCCCGCCGCGGCGCCGGCGGCCTGGCCTGACGATCGGCCAAATCCGTTCGATCCGGCCGCTCCGGCATTCGGAACCGGTCTTCCCGTCGTCGGACAGGTGCGCGATGGCGTTTCGCCCGGTGCAGCGGGAGCGTCCGCCGACGGGCCGCTGCTCGCCACCGATACGCCCGCCGTCGCGGCCAGCGAAAGCATGCGCTGAGCGCTCGGCGCCGACGGCAACCTTCTCGATCCGTCAGTAGCGCCGGCGCAGGCGCGCCGAGAGGAGTGCGAGCAGCCGACCGGCCCCCGCGGACGATCGAACCCGCTCGTCGAACGGGTCATAGTCGGCTGCGGCAATCCGCCTCAGGTACAGGTCCGCCAGCGTCGCCGGAAGAAACGCCGGGAGTGCATGCGCCGGGACCTCGGCCCGCATCGCCCGCGCCCGAACGAGGTGCTCGCGAGCGCGCGCGCTGACGGCGGCAACGACGGAGCTCAACCCGGGGCTGGACCCTCTTTCGAACATGGCGAACACGTCGAGGCCGTGCCGGCGGTTCAGCGCAGCCGGGAGGTACAGGCGCTTTGCCCGGGCATGGAACGGCACCGCCCGGATCAGCCCGGTCAGCGCCCAGGCGATGCCCACGTCGCCGGCCGCATCGACGACGCGGTCCTCGCGGGCAGCGCAAACCTCTGCCGAGAGCTTGACCAGCGGCGCCGCCGTGGCCTCGCCATAGGCCACGAGATCGTCGAGATTCGCCGGCGGCCGGTCTTCGCAGTCGAATTCCCGCCCGTCGATCAGGCGCTCGAAATGGCCACGGCTCAGATCGAAGCGCATCACCGCCTCGGCCAATGCCGCCGCCACCGGTTCGCGCTGCCTCTGCCCCGCGTAGATGCCGGCCAGGACGTCGCGCCACCACTGCAGGCGCATCCTTGCCAGCATCGCTTCGCGAACGAGTTCCCGGGCCCGGGCGATCTCGATGTTGAAGGTATAGAGCGCCGACAGCGCCTCGCGCTCCGCCGGCGGCGCGAACAGGGTGCAGAGGAAACGGTCGTTGTCGAAGCGGCGAACCTGCCGGGCGCAATGGGAAAGCTCTGACACCACGTCTCCTCGATTGGGCGATTCGCGCTGCGGCTGATATAGGTGACACGAAAGGACGGCACCGCCACGTGTCGGAAGATCGACCTGAACAGATGCAGGAGACAACGATGAACCAAAGCGGCAGGCAGACCGCGCTGGTCACCAACGTCACCGACTTCGCCGGGCCGCCCGCCGTCGAGGCGCTCGCCGCCGCCGGCTTCAGGGTGCTGGTCCACGACCCAACCTTCTCCGACCCGTCGGCTTGGCGACGCTTTGCCGCGGGCCATCCTCATGCGGAGCCTGTCGCGGCTACGGATCCCGCGTCACTCGTTTCGGCGGCATGGGAGGCCGGGCGCGTGGACGTCATCGTCAGCAATGACCACTATCCAGCGATCCAGACCCCCAGCGAACAGGCATCGATCGAGGATCTTCGCCAAACCCTGGACGTGCTGGTCGTTCAGCCCTTTGCGCTTCTGCAGGCGGCCATCCCGCGGATGAAGGCCCAAGGCGGGGGCGCCGTCGTCATGATCACGTCGTGCCGGACACGGCTGCCGATTCCCGGGGGCGCCATTCCCGACGCCGCACGCGCCGGCGCGAATGCGCTGGTTCGCTCGCTGGCGGTCGAGCTCGCCCCGTCCAACATCGCCGTAAACGCCATCGCGCCGAACTTCCTCTACAGCGAGGCATACTATCCCCGCGCCGTGTTCATCGACGACCCCAGCGGACGGTCCTATGTGGAGGCCGCCGTCCCGGCAAAGCGCCTCGGCCGGCCCGAGGAGATCGGCGAGCTGATCCGTTTCCTCGCGACCAGCGAGGCGCGCTTCCTGACGGGAGCCATCATCGACTTCGCAGGGGGCTGGCCTGCC
Source organism: Rhodospirillales bacterium (assembly GCA_016793925.1). GTDB lineage: Bacteria > Pseudomonadota > Alphaproteobacteria > Rhodospirillales > Defluviicoccaceae > JAEULH01. The sequence continues at coordinate 12,959 of JAEULH010000106.1, forward strand.
TCGGCCGCGCGGCCGAGTTGAGAGGCGAACGCGACGGCGGCATTCCGACGGGCGCGAGGTCCGGCCCTTGGCAGGCGAACTGATCCAGCCCAGGCTCGATCCGGACTTCTCGCTGATGCCGTGGTTGTTGCCGGCGCACGTCCGCGACGAGGTGCGCGTGTTCGGCCGCTTCGTCCGTCTGGCCGAGGGTGTCGCCGCCAACCCCATGCTGTCTCGGAGCGCGCGGCACGCCCGGCTGGCAACGCTCGAAGCCATGCTCGACCCGGGCCCTGGGGGCGGGGAAGCCGATCGGGCGGTCATGACGGCGCTCCGGGAAAGCCTCTTGCGTCGCGGGATTTCGTCCGGACACGCGCGCCGGATCCTTCACGCCCTCGACCGAACGGTGACGGGAACGGGAGCCAAACCGTCCGACCCATCCGGGTCATCGCGCCCTGCCCGCGACGTTGTGCACGCAACCTGGGCCGAGGTGGTCGCCGGCGCGACGGGCATCGCCGCGCCGATCGGCCGGCACATGCTGGCGCTGCTCGGCGAGGATGCCGACCGCTGCGGCCGGCCGACCGACGCCCTGTGCACCGCCCTGCGCATCCTCAAGGCCATCCGCGACGGCAACATCGATGGCGAGGCGGGCGCTGCGCTCTGCATCCCGGCAGCCTTCCTGCAGGACGCCTCGATCTCGTTGCGCCATCTCAGTGCGCCGTCGGCGCGCGGGCAGACCCGCGCCGTCCTCGACCGGGTGCTGGACGGCGCCGACGCACTGCTGTTGGAGGCCGAAATCCTGCCGCTGGTGATCGAGAACCGCCGCCTGCGGACCTATGTCCGCGTCGTCCTCTGCCGGGCGCACAAGCTGTCTGCGCGGTGTCGGCTGGGCGATCCGCTGCGGGAACGGATCGGTCTCAGCGGCTGGGAGCGCCAAACCTGCGTCTGGCTGAACCTGCTGCGGGACTTCGTCAGGTCATGATCGGCGCGGATCGGATGTCTGCGTCAAGAAGGACACGGCTTGGGCACGGCATTCAGGGCCGAGGCTGCCTGCGCTGGTCAAGCAGGCGCGTCACCCTCGAAGGCAACGGGTTCTGTCTCAGCATCGTCGCGAACGCGTCTGGCGAGAGCGGCGCGCTGAAGACGGGCCCCTGCCCGTAATCGCAGCCCTCGGCGATCAGGAATTCAACCTGCGCTTCGTTCTCAACGCCGTCCGCCGTTACCGACATGCCGAAGCCCTTGGCGAGCCCAATGATGGCGCGAACGGCCGTCTCGGCCTCGCGCCTGGTGCCGATGCCGCTTACGAATCCCTTTCCGATCCTGACCTTGTCCACCGGCAAGGCGTGCAGCCGCCCCACGCTGCAATATCCCGTGCCGAAGTCGTCCACCGCGATCCTCACGCCGAGGGCGCGCGCGTTCTCCAGCATCGCCGTGCAGTTGGCCGCCGGCATGAGGGCCTGTTCGCTGACCTCAAGTTCCAGCCAATCGAGATCGCCTCCGGTCTGCGCGGCGATCCGCTCGATCGTTCCGGCGAGATCGCCGCGTCGACACAGACTGGCCGAAGTGTTGGCGGCGATGACCAGGGGTTGCAGCCCTGCGTTTCGCCATTCGAGCCTGTGCTCGGCGATGCGCCGAAGCGCCCAGCGGCCGATGGGCACGATCGCGCCCGTGGTCTCGGCAACCGGGCCGAATGCGTCGAACGAAAGGACCCCTCGATCGGGGTGCCGCCATCGCAAGAGCGCCTCGACGCCGACGGGCCGCCTCGTGTTCAGATCGATGAAGGGCTGGTACTCCAGGAAGAGTTCGCCGTGTTCGAGGGCGCGACGGAGATCCTGCTCCATCGTCTTCCGGGCCTCGATGTGCACCGCCATGTCCGCTGCGTAGAAGCGATGGACGCCGCCGCCTTCGGTCTTTGCGCGATAGAGCGCGAGATCGGCGTTGCGCAGCAAGCCGTCCGCGTCGATGCCGTGGGCGGGGCTGACCGTGATGCCGACGCTGGCGCCCAGGTTGATCTGGCTGCCATCCAGATGGAACGGCTCGGATAACTGGCGGATGACCCTCTGCGCGACACTGGTGGCGTCGTCCAAGGATCGCAGGTCCGACAGGATCAGCGCAAATTCGTCGCCGCCCAGTCGGGAGGTGAAGCCCGCTTTGCGAACGCAGGCCTTCAGACGCCCGGCGACATCCGCAAGCAGTCGATCGCCCGCAAGATGACCGAAGGTGTCGTTCACATCCTTGAAGTCGTCGAGGTCGACAAGCAGCAAGGCGAGCTTTGAGCCGTAGCGCGCCTTCTCCACTTCCCCCCTGAGACGTCTGCAAAACAATCCTCTGTTCGGCAGCCCGGTCAAGGGATCGCGAAGCGCCAGTTCCTGAATGCTTTCTTCGGCTCGCTTGCGCTCGATGGCAGCCGCCAGCATGTTCGCGATCGACTGCAGGAACGTGATGTCGTTCTTTGAGAATGCCCGGCGTGTGTCCGCCGCGGCGACGAGTATGCCGTAAGGCCGGCCGTGGGGGAGAATGGCCGCCTCCAGGCTCAATTGCGGATCGCCGAGCCTGCCCGCATCGACGGCGCGCAGATCGACGCCACGCTCGCCGGGGCCCGCTTTCATCGGCTGCATGGTCCGATCGGACAGACCGGCGAGGGTCAACTCATTCGTCGGCAGGGCCACTGGATGGGTGACGGCGCCGGACATGCCGCGGGCGCCCGCGCGAAGGGTCTCGATCACGCCGTCGAGTACCGCCGCGCGCGGGACCTCCAGCCGGTCGCGGACGAGCGCCACCGCCCGGTCGAACAGCGTCTCCAGGTCGATACCAGACAACGCAAGCCGGCCGAAGTCGGCGGTGGCGGCCTGCCGTTCGCCGTATTTCTCGACATCGGCCTGCGCGAGGCGCCGCTCGGCAATGTCGCGATGAAGCTGCTCGTTGACCCCATGCAGGGCCCGCGTGCGCTCATCGACGCGCCGCTCCAGGGAGCGGACCAGATCGGCGTTTTCGAAGCGACGGGAAATCGAGTCGACCAGCCAACCGTTCGCTCTCCTGCCGAGAACCGCCAGGGCGACGAGGTACAAGACCGAAGCGCCCGCCATCGCGAGGTGATCGGCGTCGCCCTGCAGCGCGAGCTGCAGACAGAACGGCAGGACCGAGGGGAACAGGTAGGCGTAGAACGCCGGCAGGTACGGCGTCAGCGCCGTCATTGCCCCCGCCCCCATGCCTCCGAGGACGAAGCCGAGCACCATGCGCTGCGTCTCGTTTCCGTCCGCGAAGAACAGGAAGCCGGCAGCCCCCCAGATCACGCCGCTTGATGCCGAGCTGACGATTGCGATGGTCGTCCACCGGCGATTCGGCACACGCCGGTTGCCGTAGCAGACCCACGCCAGCATCCGCACCGAGGCCAGGAGCACCAGGAGCAGCCACCAGATGGCGACGACCAGGGAAGCGCCGGTTCCGGCAAAGATGACCGCGATGAGGGTGCCGTTGATGAAATTGGCTGCCAGCACAACAGGCAGGCTCGAAAACAGGAGGCCTTCGAGTTCCTCCTCTGTTCTGCTTTTTACAGGAACGAGATCGGTATCGTTCATTTCAAAGCAAGAATGTTATGAGCGCTTGGTTGTCTAGGCGTCCCGGCTCCGTCGGCCATTCGAACGCCCGGCAATGCCTGCAACCGAGAGACTCGAAAGTTCCGGCGGTTAAGCCAGCCCGCCCATTTCCACGGCTTGATCCGTCTGCTCGCGATTGTCTGCCGCACTTCCGGTTTGCGGCATTCTAATAAGATTACCCCCCAAACGGGAACCATCTGTGCAAGAGTGCGCTGCGCCACGGCCGAAGTCCAGCAGGATGTCCGTTCCGGCAGGTTCGTCCGCTGCAACGGCCCGGATTCCCTTCGGATATCCGGCATCGGAGCCGATCGTCCGGTTTGTGGCGCCGATACGAGCGTGGTAACGTTGCAAATAAAGAAGCTCGGGGAGGACGCCGTGAAGAAGCTTATCCTGGCCACCCGTCGCCATCTGCTTTTTGGAGCGACGGCCGCAGTACTTTGTGCCGGTCTCTTGGCCGCAGGGTCGGCGGCCGCCTTCGAGCCGGGGAATCTGGAGTGCATCGCGCCGGCCAATCCGGGCGGCGGCTGGGACTTTACCTGCCGCCAGGTCGGCAAGACGATGTACGAGCTGAAGAAAACCCCGTCGCCGGTACAGGTGACCAACAAGGCCGGAGGTGGCGGCGCCGTCGCCTTCGCGGAAGTCGTCGCCAAGCGCAACACCGACAACAATCTGATCGTGGCCGCATCGAGTTCGACGACCACGCGTCTCGCCCAGGGCCAGTACGCGGGCTTCACCGCCGACCAGGTCCGCTGGCTCGGCAGCGTCGGGACCGACTACGGCATCATCGCCGTCGCCAAGAGCAGCCCGTACACGACGCTTTCGGACCTGATGAACGCGATCAAGACCAGCCCCGGCAAGATTGCGGTCGGCGGCGGCAGCGCCGTCGGCGGCTGGGACCACCTGAAAGTCCTGATCGCCGCCAAGGCCGCGGGCATCACCAACCTGAGGACGATCAAGTACGTCGCGTTCCAGGGCGGCGGAGAGGCGGTTACGCAGCTTATCGGCGACCACATCCAGGCGTTCAGCGGCGATGTGTCCGAATCCCTCGGCTTTTTGGAGTCCGGCGATCTGCGCGTTCTGGCCGTGCTCGCCCCCGAGCGCCTGCCCGGCGCCCTCGCCGACCTGCCGACCGCCAAGGAACAGGGCGTCGACGCCATTGGCACCAACTGGCGCGGCTTCTACGGTCCGGGCAAGATGTCCGAAGACGCCTACGCGTACTGGTCGCAGGCCATCCACGACGTCGCGACGTCCGATGAGTGGAAGAAGGTCATGGCCGACAACGGCATGGTCCCGTTCGCTTTATCCGGGCCGGACCTGGCCCAATTCGTCAGCAAGCAGATCGTCGAGATCCAGGACATCTCGCGCGAAATCGGATTGATCAAGTGACACGGTCGGATCGCATCCTCGGGGCGGTTGGCGTCGTTCTCGGCATCTTCTTCATCTGGAACGCCAACGCCATCGAGACGGGGTTCATCGTCGATCCGCTGGGACCGAAGACCTTCCCCATCATCATCGGCGTCCTGCTGGTCGTCTCGTCCGCATACGTTCTCTTCCGTCCCGACCCGGACCCGCAGTGGCCGACGCGCGGGCGGGCGCTCGAGGTCGTCGGCGCCGTCGTCGTCCTGATCGCATACGGGCTGGCGCTGGAGCTGGTCGGCTTCGTCATCGCGACGGCGGTCGCGGCGGCCGTGCTCAGTTGGCGGCTCGGCGGCACGCCGTTGTGGGCGGCCGTCTCCGGCATCGGCATCTCGGTGGGGATCTACGCCATCTTTCATCTCGTCCTCGGCCTGTCGCTGGCCAAGGGCCCGTTGGGGTTCTAGGCGATGGACATCCTCGACGCGCTCGCCCAGGGCTTCAGCGTCGCACTGACCCTGCAAAACCTCGGTCTCGCCCTGCTCGGCTGCTTCCTCGGCACGATCATCGGGGCGATGCCGGGGCTCGGTCCCTCCAACGGCGTCGCCATCCTGATCCCGCTCGCGTTCACCCTCGGCCTGCCGGCGACGCCGGCGCTCATCCTGTTGACCAGCGTCTACTACGGCGCCATGTACGG
>JAEULH010000007.1 GCA_016793925.1 Rhodospirillales bacterium
CAGAAAGCGCTATCCTGTTGATATCATTGGCGCGCCCGAGAGGACTCGAACCCCTAACCTCCTGATCCGTAGTCAGGTGCTCTATCCATTGAGCTACGGGCGCGCGAGGCGTCGCCGGGAAGTCGGCGACGGAGCGCGGAGCCTACCGCATCACCGCTTGTCGCCGCAAGCGAATGCCGACGGCGGTGCGGACGAGTCTCGGTGCGGGGGCGGTACGGCCTGCGGCCTGGCTTCGGCCGGCGCCGTCGAGAGCGGGCGGAGCCGGCTCCGGCGCCGCCGCATTGTGGCGGAAAACTGGAGCCATTGACGTCGGCCCGGATCATGCTAACGTTTGTATAATCAGATATCTACGACAAGCAGGTTGCAGGTGGAGAACGGTAGGCTCCTCAGGCACTTTGGGCTGTTGAGCGAGCCGTTTCGGGTCTCGCCGCGGCGGCGCGACTTTTTCCCCCCCGGCGCAACGCCGAAAGGAGCCGACGCGCTGACCGGCCAGACCGGCGGCGAGCCCGCGCGCCTGCTTCTGATCTCGGGCGAAGCGGGCACCGGTCGGACAAGCGCCCTGAGGCAGATCTTCGACACCCTCAAGCCGGCGGGGTGGCGGGTCTTCACCGTCGAGACGGAGGCGTTGCCGCATCCGGAACACCTGTCGGACGACGATATTTTGCTCGCCGCCTGCCGCAATTTCGGCCTGTTCCGGGCCATGACCGAGCGCAAGCCCGACGCCGCTGCCGAGAGCCTGAGAGCGCATGCGGCCCAGCGCGCGCAGGTGCCGATCGCCATCGCCGTCGACGACGCCGACCGGCTGGCCGACGCGGCCCTCGTGGGACTGTTGCGTCTGGCGGTGCTGGTTCCGGCGGACGCCCGCGCCGACGCGGCGGCGGAAGCGCTGGCGCGCCCGACCGCGCCGGACCTCGCCGTGCTGCTCGCCGGCCCGCCCGACCTCCGCGACCGCCTCGATCGCGTCGCCCAGGACGCCGAGCTGCCGCCGCTCTGGGATGGCGGCGCCGCCCACTGCACGTTGCGGCCGCTGAGCACCGAAGAGGTCGCCTCCTACGTCGAGTACTGCCTCGACGCCGCCGGGTGCCCGGACACCGCCCTGTTCGAAGAGGCGGCGATCGCGAAGCTTGCCGAAGTTTCGCACGGCGTGCTGAGCGAGTTGAACGCCATCGCCGCACAGGCCATGATTTTCGCGTGGCAATCGTCGCGGCGAACGATCACGGCCGACCTGATCGAGCGTCCGGGCTCCTGCCTGCCGCTGACGGCCCCGACCCCTGCGGTGGCCGCGCGGGCGCTGGTTCTGGTGGACACGGAGGGCCCGGCGAAGAAGAAGCGGGCGCGCCGAAGCCGCTTCGTCTGGGCCGGCTCGTCGATCGGCGTGGTTGCGGCCGCCGTCGTCGCAGTGACCCTGGCGCTTCCCGGAGGCCGCGCCGTCGTCAGCGACGCAAACGACTACCTCCGCGCCGCGTTCCTGCCGGCGCCGCCCGGCGTGCCGATCAACGGCCTGGATAATGTCGCGCCGGGGCCCGCGGACGTGGCCCTTCGCGGACAGGCGACGCCGAACCCCGCGGACATGGGACGGACGAGCGCGGATCAGTTGTCCGACCTCGGCGCGCCCGCAGGTCCCGCGGGCGAAGCCTCCGCCGAGTTCCTCGTCGCCCGCGGCGAGGTTTTGCTCCGCGGCTCGGATGCCGTCTCGGCGCGGCGCTTCTTCAGCCGCGCCGCGGAAAGCGGGAGCGCGAGCGCGGCGACGGCTATGGCCGCGAGTTACGACCCCGTCTACCTGGAGCGCAGCGCGATCCGCGGCGTCGACGCCGACCCGGAGCAGGCGGCGGCCTGGTATCGTATTGCGATCGCTCGCGGCGATGCGACCGCGCACGAGCGGCTTGACGCGCTGGTCGCGGCGATGGCGGCGCAACCGTCCCCGCAGGCGCAACCGCCGCAGCAGGCTCAGACGACGCAGCCGGCGCAGGCGGGACAACAGTAGCCGGGATCCGGCCGGCGGCGGCGCTCAGGGCTGGGTCTGCGCGGCGCGCCAATCGACGAAGCGCCAGAACAGCGCCTTCATATCCTGGTCGCTCTGCTTCACGTCCGGCTTGATGTTCTGCTCTTTGAGGAAGCGCAGGATGTCGGCGAAGGCCTCCTGGAGCTTTCGTTCCTCGGGCGTCGCCATGTTGGTTCGGACCCAGTCGACCGAGGCCGGCAACCGGCGCAAGCCGGGAACCGTTGCCGCGAGGTTCACCTCGCGCCACTTGGGATTTCGCTGCGGCTCCTGGAGTTGGGCGAAGTTGCCGAAGAAGGCGTCGACGAAGGCGTTGAGATAGCCGCCCTGCGCGGCCCGGCCGGCGGCGGCCACCATGACCATCGGCACGGAAATTGTCTCGACCGTCTCGCCCGAGGCGATCAGGTCGGGATAGTCGCCATGGCCGAGCGCGGACGGGACGTAGGCGGCGAGCAGGCGCTCGTTGACGGGAATCTTGAGGAAGTGCAGGCCTTGCCCGCCCGCCGTCGCATTGCCGGGTTCGCTCATGAGCGGCGCCGGCTTCCCCGCGACGTAGACGATCGCGTCGATCTCGCCGGCCTGCAACTTCGCCATCGCCGCGGCGGGGGCTTCGAACACCGGCCTGATCGGAATGGACAGGGCAGAGAACAGCACGCCGGCGGTTACGCTGGATCCCCCGTCGGCGGGACCGACGGCGACCGTGCGATTGGCCAGATCGGCCAGGCTGCCGATCTCCTTGCGGGCGAGGACGTGGACCTCCTCGTTGAACAGCTTGGCGATGTAGACCAGCTTGTCCATGACCCCCTGGCGGCTCTGGTCCTCGCCGAGCGCGGTCAGGACGTCGCTTTGGACGATCGCGACATCGGCGACCGGCAGGTTCAGAAGATCCTCGACGTTGCGGATCCCGCCGTGGCCGATGATGGGAACGATGCGCAGGCGGGGGTTATCGAGAACCTCGGCCATGTCGGCGACGACGCGAACGTCGGTGCTGTTCGCGCCGGCCGACAGAATCCCCACCGAAGTCGCCGCGTCGCTGCCGCCCCGCGCGTCGCCGGGGGCCGCGTCGGCGCCGCCGACCGCGATCGCGCCGATGACGGTCGCAATCACAAGAATAAGCGCCCGACCCGCACGGCGTCGCCTCTCTGCCATCACCTTCGCTCCGTCTGGTTCGCGCGATCGGCTTGCGCCGCCGCAACTGTCTGCATCATCTCACCCCTCCGGGCGCCGCGGCCTTGAACGTCGCCGACGGGGCGTTGCGGCGGCCGCCGCCTGAAACTCGGCGCCTCACCATCCTGAAGGATCCTCGAAGATATCCCGTTGCGGCCTGTTCGGCCCGAATTCGTTCGCAGGCTGCGTCGATGTGCCGGCGTCCGGAGCGGACGGCTCCGCCTCGTCGTCTCCCGGCAACGGTACGCCGCCCGCTTGCGGCGTGCAGGTCACGACGTCACCCGCCCGCCGACACTGGCGCGCGCGCAGGATCGCAGCGCGCAGGTCGGCCGCATCGAGCAGCCGTTCGACCTCATCGATCAGCTCGGGCTCGTCGTCGGGAAGGACGGCGGTCTCGTCGCGCGCATTGAAATAGAGTGCGGCCGTGCGGCGCAGGTCCGCATGCTGCAACGCGCGGCCGCGGACGATCCCTTGCAGCGCCGCGGTGGCCCAGACGCGCTGAAACAACTGTTCGGTCATCGCCGCGGGTCCGGCGAGCTGGTCGATCAGCGCCGCGGTGCGGTCCTCGCTGTCCTTCGCCGCGACCCTGATATCGGTCGCCTCGGCGGCGAACCAGTCGACCGTCGCCGGCGCTGCGGGCCTCGTGCGCATGTGCGCAAGAAAGCGCTCCAGAACGAGGGCGCGTCCTCGATCTTCGGATATGGCCCGGGAACGCGTGGCCGCGGCCAGAACGGGCCGGGCGTAGTCCGCCCAATCGACCGACTCCGATTTCGCCAGCTTCGCGCTCTGGAGTGTCCAGGCCCGCTCCTTTACAAAGTTCGCGTGCACGAACTGGTGAATGTACACGTCCCGCTGCCACTGCCAGCCACTGATGTAGTCATCGCGGATGCTGCCGCTCACGCAGCCGGCGACGCAGGCCGCTAGAAGGAAGGCGCCGAACGCCGTTGTCCGCAATTTCATTATCCGCCCTGCAACCGACTGAAAAAGAGCAGCAATCCGGATCGCCTGGCGCTCTGACCCGATGGAGTCAGAGCTTTCGTGCGGGTATAGTAGCGTCAACGACGAAGGTGAACGTCTGTGCCCTTTGCCAGGCAAAAATCGCAGATCGATATCCGACCCCTGTTGCGCGCGCATGCGGAATGGATCGTCCATCTCCGCGAATATGTCTATGGCTCAGGAACCCTCGACGTTCAGGTTATCATGCGGGACGATCAATGCGATCTTGGCCGCTGGATTTACGGCGAGGCAGCGCCGTACCGACATCTTCCCGAGTATGAAGCGGCGAGACAAGCCCATGCGTTGTTCCACGCGGAAGCGGCGCAGGTCGTAAACCTTATGGAGGCAGGTCGTCGCCACGAGGCGGCCCTGGCGATCAACCAGGGCGGTCGCCTGCGAAACCAGTCCGCTGCGATGGTCCGCTCGTTCATTCGCCTCAGCGAGCGGTTGGCGTCGCCAAGCCCGACAGCGACCGCGAGACCGCCCGACGCCGCCGATTGCGAACCCGCGCGACGACCGTCACCGCCGGCAAAGACCCGCCCCTTTTCTCCGAAGTAGGACGTCGCCCAGGTTCGGGCTTCGATCGCGCTCGCCGGCATGGAAGTGGCGCGCAACGCGGAAGCGTCGCACGCCATGTAAATCAACCTTGAACAAGGCCGAAGCGCAGAGACGCCGATCGTGCGAAGGGCCTCTCTGCGCCTGGCCGGCAGGCAAGCTACCTGAGACCGAGAAACGAAAGAATGGCGAGGATGACGACGATTACGCCGATGAGCCAAAAGATGTTGTACATGTCAAATACCTCCCTCCTGTCTACTGATTATCGCCGCCGACGGTGTGGTCGGCCACGTAGGCACCTCGATCCCCGATCGGCCGCTCACGGCCCGTCGTCGAATCGCGAGCGGTCTGATGCTCGAGCTCCGCGTTCAACTCCGCCCCGATACAGACGATGAACGCGCTCAGGTAGAACCACATCAGCAGCACAACAACGGCGCCGAGGGACCCGAACGTCTTGTTGTAGCTGGCGAAATTCTGGACGTAGAACGAGAATGCGACGGATCCCGCGATCCACAGGACGGCCGCGACGACGGCCCCCGGCGTGACCCAACGGAAGCGCGCGGGCGCACGGCTCGGGCCGTAGCGGAACAGGATCGCCAGAGCGATCAGGACGAAGAGCGCCAGGAGAACCCAGCGCGACAGCAGCAGCCCCGCCCGCAGCCAGCCCTGGAAGCCGAGAAAGTCCACGGCCGCCGGCACTGCGGCAATGATCGTCAGGGTCACGATCACGAATACGATCGCAAGCACGGTCACGGCCATCGCAATCGCGTTCAGTTTGAAGAAGTTGCGGGACTCCCGTTCCTCGTAGGCGATGTTCATGGCCGTGAACAGCGCCTTGATCCCGGCCGTGGCGCTCCATAGCGACAGGCCAAGGGTCAGGAGCAGGCCGAAGCCGAGAGGCTGAGCGCCCTTGGCTGCGACCGCCGATAGCTGATTGTTGAGGATCTGGAATGCGTCCGGCGGCATGACGTCCTGGAGAGGCGCAAGCTGACGCTGCACATCTCCGGGGTCCGCAAACAGGCCGTAGATCAGGACGGTCGCCGCGATCGCCGGGAACACCGCAAGGAGCCCGTAGAAGGCAACACCTGCGGACACGATCGAGAGATTGTCGCCGCTGATCTCGTCCTTGACCCGGAACAGCACCTGCCGCCATCCCGGGCGGGGAATAGCCGACGGCCGGTCGGCATATTCCCCGTGTTTGCCGCTGCGGTAGTCAGGCACAGTGCGGTCCATCCTGTGGCCTCGCTCCGCTGTCAAGTCCGCTCGTGGCCGGGCTCGCCGCCTTCCCAGTCGCCCGGCTTCGTCGGATCGATCGGATGGCTGTCGCCGGTCGACCCGAACGAGCCACCGGCGACCGGCGGCGTCTCGATCCCGCTCACCCCGCCGACCTTGCCCGGCTCGGCCTCGCTGCTCGGCTTGTCCGCGGTCGGCTGCGGCTGGATCTTGTCTGCGTGTTCGGATCCGATCACCGTCTCCGCCGGCATCGCGGCAGGGTCGGTCGACGGCTTCCCCTGGTGTCGCTCTTCCATCTTGTCGATCCCCGTCTGCGCCGCCGATTTCGCGACACCGATGCCGGCGGCAACCTTTTCGTCGGCCGCAGCCAACGCGTCGTCGGCAGTCAACCCGGCACGCCGGGCCTCCTCGCGCCCCGTGCGCATCGCCGCCGAGGCAGCGTCGCGAACGCGCTCGATCTCCGCGTTCGCAGCATCGCGCGCTGCCGATTTCAGCTCGTCGCTGGTTTCGCCCATGAGTTCGTCCTCGCGGCGCGAGCGTGGGGCCAGGCCGGCAATGATTGCACCGGCCGCTGCCACCACAAGGCCGACCGCCAGCGGATGTTCGCGCGCGAACGCGCCCGCCGAACCCGCTGCGTCCACCGCCCGCTCACCGGCGGACCGAACCGCGTAGCCGGAGCGGCGATACATCGCGGAAGCCCGTTCGCTTACGGCCTCGCCGTAGGCGCGGGTATGGGCCATGGCATCGTCGGCAGACTCCGCGAGCCCGCGGCGACCGTCGCGCATCCTCTCCTTGACCCGCCGCCCGGTATGGCGCATCCGTTCGGCCGCGTCGCGTCCGCCGGCGCGCAGCCGCTCGGAGGCATCGCGACCGCCCGCACGCACCCTCTCGGCGGCATCGTGGCCGCTCGCCCGAAGCCGATCCGCCGAGTCATGTGCGCCCGCGCGTACCCGCTCGCCTGCGTCTCGACCGCCGGCGCGAAGCCGGTCCGCCGTATCGCCGACGGCGTCGCGGGCGCGGTCGGCCGCCTCACGGGCCCGCTCCGATCCGCGCCGGCCCGATTCCACCAGCGACGAGCGCATCGCCTCCGCTTCGGCCCGCGTCGTTTCGTACGCGCGCCGGGCCGAGTCTCCGGCGGTGCCGTGTTCGTGGCCGGTCACGCCCGCGCGATCATCGCCTGCCCACTCGCGCGGCTGCGCCTCGTAGGCGGCGGCCCAATCGTCCGGAACGTCGATATCGCGCGTTTCGGCCGAAGGGGTCGGTGTCCCCGCCACGCGCCGGCGGTAGCTTTCATCGCCGCCATCGCTCGCGGCGTAGCCGCCGATACCGCGGCCATTGTAGTCGTAGCTTGCATAGCCGCCGTAGCCGCTCTTTCGCTGCCGGTCGGCAACCATCAGCCAGCCCAGCCCCAGCCCCAGCAGCGCCACCGGAACCGGATTGTCGCGGACCGTCCGGCCAAGGTTCAGGGTGAACTCGCCGCCGGTTTCGCGGGCCGTGTGCATCGCCTGGTCGAACAGACCGCCCGGCGAAAGCCGCTCCGTCAGGACGTCCAGGGTCCGGTCGATGTGCTCGCGGGTTGCGATGATTTCCTGCTCGATCTCGTCCGGGGATTTGTCTTTGTAAGTATTCATCGCACCTTTTCCATCGCCAAGTCAGCGTCGGCGCGCATCGACTTCATCGTGCGCTCCGGGACCAGATTTGCGCCTTTAAGGCTCGACTGGCCGTACTTCATCAAACCGAAGCCGATGATCGCGACGGCAACGCCGACGATCAACGAGGCCCACCCCGCGTCCATGTAGTGGCTCAGGGCAACCACCAGCGCCTCCAGCAGCACCAGAAGCGCCGCGAAAGCGATGAGCATCCCGGCGACAATGCCGACGGCGCCGAGCATCACCTGGTTTACTTTTTCCGACCCCTCCGCCTGGGCCAGCTGCAGTTCCTGACGGACCAGCGTCTGGATGCTGCGAACCAGATCGGCAAGAAGCGATCCTACTTTGTCGTCCCGCTCAGCCATGGCTGCGTTACTCCTCCAGATACGTCGGCTGCGGCGCCGCCGCGCCCGTCGTCAACGGATGCGGCTGAACATCATCGTCGTAGGCGTCGTCTGCGGATGCCCTCGAACTCGCCAAGAACCGCGCGATACCGAAACCAATGATGAAGGCGCCGCCGAAGAAGACAGCCGGGTTCCGCTGGGCGAAAGCACCGATGTCGCGCGCCAGATCCGTGTAATCGCGCGACTCCAAGGAGCCGCCCATGCGCTTCAGCTCTTCCGCAGCAGAACGCGTGTATTTAGCAATTGTGCCATGACCCCGATCATCGAGGGTCGAGGTCATGCTGTTTACTGCTTCTGAAAAATCGCCTAAGTAGCTCGATGCGGTCTGCTTCTGCTCATTCGCCAAGCTGTCAGCCTTGGCCTTGAGCCCCGTCGCGAGCCGCCGGCCTTCGTCCTTCAGCGTCTGCGCGGCATTTTCCGCGGCCTGCTTGGTTTCATGCCCCGCGCCAGTCGGGGTCTCATATGAATACGCCATTGCGCGCCTCACTTTGTACATGCAACTTGCAATCAACAACTCTGTGTGGGCGAAGTTCCCTCATCGCATATTCGCCCGTCATACGTTTGCACGCGCCCGACCTAGCGCTTGGCTATGACCCAGACCGCGTGGACGATGCCGGGGATGTAGCCGAGCAGCGTGAGCAGGATGTTGAGCCAGAACTGCCCGCCAAACCCGACCTGGAGGAACACGCCAAGTGGCGGAAGCAGGATAGCAAGCAAAACTTTCAACAGATCCATGGCACATGTCCCTCCGCTTGCCGAAGGGCGAGCACCTCCGCCAGAGGTGCCTGCGGCCCTTCCGGATGACGAACGACAAAGGCCCGCTGGGGTTCCGCTGCGGACGCTTATTAATTGCGCCCGCTGCCGCTTGGCGGCGGTTTCGCCGGCACGACCGCCGCGCGGACGATCGGGCGCGGCTCGGGCATTGCTCGTCGCCATCGGCCTCGCGGCGTACGCGCCTTGTGGGTCCGCCGACGAGCCGGGGCTGGCGCTGGAGGTGCCGGTGGTCTGCGATATGGACCAAGTCTGCTCGATCCAGAAATACGTCGATCACGATCCCGGCCCGGAGCGGATGGACTACGCCTGCGGGCGTTTGAGCAAGGACGGCGATACCGGCACCGACTTTCGTGTTCCCGACTACCCGACCATGGAACGCGGCGTCGCCGTCGTTGCCGCGGCGCCCGGCGTCGTCAGCGCGGTGCGCGACGGGATGGAGGACGTGAGCGTCGCCGAAATCGGTCATGAAGCGATTCGCGGCCGCTGGGCCGGCAACGGCGTCGTCGTCGATCACGGCAACGGCTTCGAGACCCAGTACAGCCACCTTCGACGCGGCAGCGTCGCCGTCGCGGTCGGACAGCGGGTGACCACCGGCGAAACGCTCGGGCTCATTGGCCTGTCCGGCAACACCGAGTTTCCGCACCTGAACTTTTCCGTGCGTTACAGGGGCCGTCCGGTCGATCCGTTTGTGGGTCTGAGCGCGTTCACGAACTGCGGCGATCCACGCAAGCCGCTATGGTCGGCAGCCGCGGCGGCGCGCCTGCCCTACCGTGCAACCGTTTTGCTGAAGACGGGCTTCGCCGGAGAGAGGCCGGATCCGCGGGCGGCGCGGCACGGCGCCTATGACAACCCACTGCCCGCGAGCGCCGAGGCGCTGGTGTTCTGGGTCGACGTCTCGGGGGCCATGGCCGGCGACCGCGAGCGGTTCCTCGTAACCGGTCCGGGCGGCGCGACGCTGATGGAGCGGGAACAGCGGATCTCGGACAGCAACATCAGCTGGTTCAGCTTCGCCGGCCTCCGCCGGCCGCCCGGCGGCTGGCCGGCCGGCGTCGTCACCGCCAGCTACGCCTTGATCCGCGACGGCGCGCCCGTGGTGAGCGCGTCGAGGACGATCGCCTTCGAGTAGTGGCGACAGCGCACGACGGTCGCCCGGTCTTGCGGCTCACCCAAGGTCGGTGCGGTTCACCGACGGCCCGTGCAAGCGTGAATGCCCGGAACCCTCACTCCGTCGTCTTGCCGTCGAAGTGCTCGTGGGCCGCGTTGGCCTCTGCGCAGGTCCTGTGCACGGTGCCGTCGACGTGCTCGGGCGGACCGTAGATGGTGTAGAGCCTGAGCGGCTCCGCTCCGGTGCTGACGACGTTGTGGCTGGCGCCCTGCGGAACGATGATCCCGTCATCGGCCGCGACCTTGTTGCAGGCGCCGTCGATCCAGATTTCGCCCTCGCCCGCTTCGATGCGGAAAAACTGGTCGCGATCGTCGTGGACCTCCTCGCCGATCTCGTCCCCGGGCTGGATTGTCATCAACACCAGCTGCAGATTGTGCCCGGTGTAGAGAACACGCCGAAAGTCGTCGTTCTCCTCGGTCAGCTTCTCGATGTCGTCGACAAAACCCTTCATCCGCGCGATCCCCGTACCCCGTTCAAGTTCGCCGAGCCTCGCACGATGTCGGCCGGGTTGCAACGCGTTCGCGCCCCTGGGTCGCCCCTGGGCCGTGGGACGCAGGGGACGCCCGTTCAGCTATCCGATCTTCAGGGAGGTGGCGTGTTCCGGCGCATCGAGCCCCGGCAGGTTGCGCGGATCCGGCTCCGGGTTCATCAGCCGCATCTCAACCGGGACGACGCCGGCCCAGATCGGCAGGGTGTAATCCTCCTCGTCGTCCACCGGCGGACCCGTGCGCACCTTGGCCGAGGCCTCGTCGATGGGCATGCCGAGAACCGCTGTCGCCTTGGCTTCGCGGCCATCGATGGGGCGAAGAGTGTCCCAGCGGCCCGGGTAAAGACCGTCGATGAACGCCTTCAACCGGGCAAGCTTCCGTTCCGGATCGTCGACCAGGGTTGGCCGGCCAAAGATCATCGCCGAGCGGAAATTGACGGAATGGTGAAACGCGCTACGGGCGAGGACGAAGCCGTCGAGGAGCGACACCGTCAGGCAGACATCGTGATCGGCCGCGGCGCGGATGGCGCGGCTGGCGCTCGAACCGTGCCAGTACACGTGATTGCCTTCGCGCCACTGCAGCGTCGGCACACAGACCGGGCCTCGCTCGCCAAGGTAGGCGATATGGCACAACGGCATGGCGTCGAGGATGGCGTAGATCGTCTGCAGGCTGAAGTCGCCGCGCTCCCGCAGCCGCCGCAGGCGGGTGCGGTCGGTGGGCGGAAGGTCCGTCTTTTCTGACACGCAATCACCTATACCCTGTGAAAAGCCTCGGCTCCCGGGTCGTAAATCAAGTCCGGAACCGTCGCAACGACTCCTGCAGCGCCGCCTCGTTCCCCGCTTCGGTTTGGGATGGCGGGGACGGTGGGATGTGCGGCGCCGCCGTCCTCGGCAGCAGGCCGCTGAAGCGCGGGTCGTCGATCAGCACCGTCTCGCTCAGCACGACGCGGAAGCCGGCGCTCCGGTAGAGGCCAAGTGCGCCCGGATGATCGTGGTCGCAGGTGTGCAGCCAGACCCGCCGCGTCGCCGGGGTCCACGCCGCGCGCAAGGTTTCCGCAAGCAGCGCCCGGCCAAGGCGGCGGCCGGTGAACGCAGGCTTGAGCCCGAGGAAGGCGATCTCGACGTCGTCGGCGCCGGCCCGGCGGTCGATCTCGCTGAAGCCGGCGGTGTCGCCGCCGACGCGAAACAGCCGGGTTTCGACCCGCGGATCGTCGAGAACGGCCGCGAGTTCGGACCCGGTCAGGACCAGCCGCTCCCACCACAGCCAGCGCTCGCCGACGGCGCGGTAGAGCGCGCGATAGGCGTCGGGCGCGAGGTGCACCGGCGCTTCCAGCCGCCGAACCGACGGGTCGCCGGCGGCGGCGAACGGCGGCGCGGCCATGTCCGGACGCGCGGTCATCTCCAGGTAGGTGACGGTCTGGCGCAGCTTGCCCGGCGGCGGCGGGTGCGCCGCATCGCCTACAGGCATTCGAGAAACTTCACAGCCTCCCCCGCCGCCTCGCCCAGGAGCACGCCGTCGCGCATCACCGCGCGGCCGCCGACGACCGTGGCCACGGGCCAGCCGGTGACGGTGACGCCGTCGAACGGGGTCCAGCCGCAACGGCTGGCGATCCAGCGATTGGTGATCATCCGCTTCGCCTTGAGGTCGACAATGGTGAAGTCGGCGCGGTAGCCGAGCACCATCCGCCCCCGCCCGGCGACGCCGAAGATGCGCGCCGGGCCGGCGCTGGTCAGATCGACCATGCGTTCCAGCGACAGTCGGCCACGGGCGACGTGATCGAGCATTAGCGGCACCAGCGTCTGCACGCCCGGCATGCCCGACGGGCTGTCGGGGTAGGGCCTGTTCTTTTCCTCGCGGGTGTGCGGCGCATGGTCGGAGCCGATGCAGTCGACCAGCCCGTCTCGAACGCCCCGCCACAGGGCCTCGCGATGGCGGGCGTCGCGGATGGGCGGGTTCATCTGGACGTAGGTGTCGTGCGCCTCGTAACAGTCGGGCGCACTCAGGGTAAGGTGCTGGGGCGTCACCTCCACTGTCGCGACGTCGCGGTGATCGCGCAGGATCTCCATCTCCTCGGCGGTGCTGACATGGAGCACGTGGACCCTGCGGCGAAGGCCTTCGGCCATGGCCAGCAGTCGGCCGGTCGCCCGCGCCGCGGTTTCGGCGTCGCGCCATTCGGCGTGCAGCGCCGGCTTCGCGCCACCGCGGACGATGGTGAAGCGCTCCCGCAACCGCTGTTCGTCCTCGGCATGAACGGCGATGCGACGGGCGCCGTTGGCCAGCACCTTGGCAATGTTCGCATCGTCGGCGACCAGCAGGTTGCCGGTCGAACTGCCCATGAACATCTTGACCCCGGCGCAGGCGGGGAGCCGTTCGAGGTTGGCGAGCTCGGCCGCATTTTCCGGCGTTGCGCCGATGTAGAAGGCGATATCGACCCAGGCTCGGCCCTTGGCTCGCCGGCACTTGTCGGCGAGGGCGCCGGCCGAGACCGTCGGCGGCTGGGTGTTCGGCATCTCGAAAACGGCGGTGACGCCGCCCAGAGCCGCCGCGGCCGTTCCGGTGGCGAGATCCTCCTTGTGCTCGAGCCCCGGCTCGCGGAAGTGAACCTGGCTGTCGATGACGCCAGGCAGCACGTGCAGCCCGCGGCAATCGATCACCTCGCCGTCGCCGCCCGCAGCGCCGAAATCGCCGAAGCCGACGATCCGCCCCGCCCGCACGGCGACGTCGGTTACGGCCACGCCGCCCGGCAGCATGCAGGCGCCGCCGCGCAGGATCAGGTCGTGGGCCGGTGGCATCGGCGTGTTTCCGTCTTTTGAATCATGATCCTAGCCTTCGCCGCGGGCTGCGGCCAGGGCGGCTTCGACCTCGGCGCGGCCGACGGCGTCCAGCGGCCGTTGCGGCGGCAGCGGCGCGCCGACAGGAATGCCCATCAGCTCGAGCCCGCCCTTGACGCAAGCGGCGAGCGAGTATTTCGCGAAGACTTCATTGATTCGCCACAGCCGGCGTTGCAAAGCCATCGCCCCTTCCCAGTCGCCGGCGCGGCAGAGCTCATAGAGGCGGACGCTTTCCGCCGGCAGCAGGCAGGCCGGTCCCGCCATCCAGCCGACCCCGCCGATGAGCATGACCGCGGCGGGGATATGCGAGGACGCGGCGAAGACATCGATCCGCCCGCCGACCCGGCCCAGCAGCGACAACAGCCGGCCGGTGTTGACCGACGCATCCTTGATGTAGCGGATGTTGTCGACCTCGGCGAGACGGGAGATCGCCGCCAGCGTCAGGTCCGCGCGCTGGAAGTTGGGGTTGGTGTAGATGACGATCGGCAGATCCACCGAGCGGGCGACGGCGGTGAAGTAATCGACGATCGCGTCTTCGCTGAGCGGGAAATACGCCTCGAGAACGGCGACGATCCCGCTGACGCCAAGGGCGGCGAAGTCGCGCGCTTGCCGGCAGGCCTCGGCGGTGGTCGTCGCCGCGACCCCGGCGATGACCGGCACCCGGCCGGCGGCCGCCGCCAGCGTAACCTCGACGACCCGGCGCTTCTGCGCCCAGTCGAGATACGCGAACTCGCCGGTCGAGCCCAGCGGGGTCAGCCCGTGAACGCCGGCCGCGATCACGTGGTCGACCAGCCGGGTCAGCGGCTCGTCCATCACTCGGCCGTCGTCCGCGACCGGCGAAACAAGATACGGAAATACCCCACAAAACGCGCCGTCCGCCATCCGCCTTTCCCTTTCCTACAGCAACCCCAGTCTCGCCAGCTCGGCGACCATCGCCGCGGGGAGTCCCCCCGTCGTCTCCGTTCCGCCGTCCGCGCCCTCCCCGGCCGCGGCGGACACATCCGCGGGCGCGTCTGCCGGCGCATCTTCGCTGCGCAGGTAGCGCCACCCCTGGAAGGCGCGGTGGCCGCGCGGCACGGTCGGGGTCAGGACCGGATCGAGAAGGAGCCGGCACGTTCGGGCCGAAGTGGGCGCCGGCCCCTCGCCGCCGCCACCGTCGCCCGCCAACGCCGACGTCGAAGCCGGCTCGATCCCGACGAGGCGTTGGCGAACCCGGATGACCCCGCGAATGACCCAGTAAAGCGAGCCGCCGTCGAGCAGCTCCGTCGCCCGCTTCGGCGTGTGCCGGGTGACATGGCTGACGGTCGGGGCCGCGCCCCGACGGCGGCCCTGCGCCTCGCGCAGGTGGGCGACGGTATCGATGCCGACCGCCAGCTTGAGCAGATGCATGGTCACGGCCGGCAGTGCGCCGCCAGCGCCTGCGCCGCTTTCGAGGCCGGCGCGCGTTCGAGCACCGCGCAGATGAAGCGCCCGGCTTCGGCCACGGCCGCCAGATCGACGCCGGTGCCGACGCCCAGGCCGTCGAGCATGTAGAGCACGTCTTCCGTGGCGACGTTACCCGCCGCGCCGGGGGCGAAGGGACAGCCGCCGAGACCGGCGACCGAGGCGTCGACAACGGCGACGCCGCGCTCGAGGCAGGCGAGGATGTTGGCGAGCGCCTGACCGTAGGTGTCGTGAAAGTGCACAGCCAGCGCCGAGACCGGCACCTGTTCGGCGACCGCATCGATCATGGCGACGGCGCGGCCAGGCGTGCCCGTGCCGATGGTGTCGCCGAGCGAGACCTCCCGGCATCCGAGGTCGTACAGCGCGCGCGCGATCCCGGCGACCGCCTGCGGCGCAACCGCGCCCTCGTACGGGCAATCGAGGACGCAGGAGACGTAGCCGCGCACCGTCACATCGTGCGCCCTGGCGGCGGCGCAGACGGCCGCATAGCGGGCCAGGCTTTCGTCGATGGAGCAGTTGAGATTGCGCCGACAGAAGGTTTCCGTCGCGGCGGCGAAGACCGCGATCTCCTTCGCACCGGCGTCCACGGCGGCGCGAAAGCCCTCCAGGTTCGGGGTCAGAACCGGAAAGCGGACGCCGGGGCGGGAGGCGATGCCGGCGAGCACGGCCGCGGTATCGGCCATCTGCGGCACGCGGCGGCCGGAGACGAAGCTGCCGACCTCGACGGCCGGCAGACCCGCGGCGGCAAGACGGTCGATGAGCGCAATCCTGATCGCCGCAGGTATCGGCTTGGCCTCGTTCTGCAAGCCGTCGCGCGGCCCGACTTCGACAACCTGAACTGCTTGCGGAATGCGCACGCCCGCGCCTCACCATGCTGAACCCGCAGCCAGCATAGCGGCAGCCAAAGGCTCCCGCTACGGTGCGGCTTGGCCTCGGCTCGGCGGCCATGCTATCAGCGCGTGGGGCGCCGACCCGAACCGGGGCGACGCCATGACCGGCGCTTTCAACGGGGAATGCGACATGTCCATCCGCAAGCTGCTCAAGGGTTTTCTCGATTTCAAGGAGAAGACCTACGAGACCAAGAAGGACTTCTTCCTAAAGCTGGCGGAGCGGCAGCAACCGCGCGTCATGATGATCGCCTGCTCGGATTCGCGGGTGGATCCGGCGATCTTGACCAACTCCGAACCGGGCGAGATGTTCGTCGTCCGCAACGTCGCCAACCTGGTGCCGCCGCGCGCGGATGATGACTCCAAGCACGGCACCAGCGCCGCGCTGGAGTTCGCCGTAACCGCCCTCGAGGTCGAGCACATCGTGGTGTTCGGTCATCGCGGCTGCGGCGGCATCAAGGCGCTGCTGACCGCCGATCCCAATCTCAGCGCGCAAAACACGTTTATCCATAACTGGATGAACATTGCCGACGAGGCCCGGCGGCGGACGCTCATCATCGCCCGCGACCAGCCGTTCGACCATCAGCTCAAGACGCTTGAGCAGGAAGCGATGAAGACCTCGCTGGCCAACCTCCTCTCCTTTCCGTGGATCCGCGAACGGGTCGACGACAACAGCCTCCGGCTTCATGGCTGGTACTACGACATCCACGACGGCAACATGTACGTCTACGTTCCGGAGAAGGATGGCTTCGAGCCGCTGACGGTCGAACTGGCCGATCGTCTTTAGGTTTCCTGAGGCGACGCACGGTCCGCTCCCTCTGCCGTAGACCAGCGGCGCACGCCCGTCCGCAAGGCGGCGGCGATCAGGCTCGCGCGTGCGTCACGCCGCGAGCAAAGCCCTTCGCGACCCCCCTGCGACGGGCTTCGCACATCCTCGCCCGGTTGAGCCGTTCGCGAAGCGGCCGTTGCTGCGCGTCATGCGCGAATGGCGCTATTACTTGCTCTTATAAGAAGCAAATGCCTGTTGTACTTGCTCTTGCACCGCTTCTGACTTTATGGCAAATTTATGGCAACTGGCTGGGCGAGGAAGATATCCTTGCCGATGCCCCCGCTTGTGAACGACGGGGGCGATGGGGGTGGGGCGGAGCCAGCCTCGATAGCGTGATGACGGCAGCAGGCGGGCGAGCGCGCCTGGCGGCCGCGCCAATCGGGCTGGGTATCCGCAAGGGGCCGACACGACTCAAACTCAGACTATGCGTCGTTTCACTCAGGGTTCTTCGTCACGAAGAGAAAGGACGTGAAGTGTTCATCGGAAGTCTGCGCAAGTTGCGTCAAATCCTCCCGGTGGAGGCGGAGTATGAGCTGCGCAACGCCTGCGTGTCGGTGGTGCCGATCCGGCACCGGTCGCGCCACGATGTCGTCTTCCACACCTGCGTCTGGAAGACGGCCAGCCAGTGGGTTCGCCTCGTACTGTCCGATCCTCGGATCTACATGTATTCCGGGCTCAAGACCCACATCCCCATTCCGACCGAGGTCTGGTGGCCCGACCCCGATCGTCTGGTCATATCGGAACGGCGCATCGTTCCCGGGCTGTACTGCACCTACCAGCAGTTCGCCAGCGTGCGCAAACCGCCCCGCCATGCCGTCTTCTTCGTCCAGCGGGATCCTCGCGATGTCCTGGTCTCGTGGTATTTCTCCAACCGCTACTCGCACCCGTCGATGTGCAGCATCGACAGCGCGCGCAGGGCGCTCGCGCAGATGTCGGAGCGCGAGGGCATCATCGCCAGCATCGACCACTTCGACGAAATCGCCTGGATGCTGCGATCCTGGGCCCGCGCCGCGAAGATCGACACGGGCATCCGGATCGTTCGCTACGAAGACATCACCGGCCCCGACAGTCTGCAGGAATGGGCGGGTCTGCTTGCCCACTGCGACATCGCGGTGCCGACCGACGTCCTTGGCCGGATCCTCGACACCTACGCATTCTCGAAGATATCGGGCGGCCGCAAGCCCGGCGAGGTGGACGCGTCACACAAGTACAGAAGGGGCCTGCCCGGCGACTGGAAAAACCACTTCGACGCCGAAATCAGCGAGCGCTTCTGCGACCGGTATGGCGACCTGCTGCGACAACTCGGCTACGCCTGAAGCGCATGCACTCGGCTCGCCGCGTCCGCTGCGCCTTGCGGATCCTCACAGCGGCACGGCGAGCCTCATTCGATCCGCTTGCGGATGGCATCCATCAGCAAGCGGAAGGTCGATCGATCACGCACGGGATCGAGCGTCCGTCTGACGCCCGTCCCCGGCGGAAGGCATGCCCTATTGCGCGGCGATGGCGCTGCCTTGCATCTTCTCGATCGCCTCGGCCATCTTCACCAGCCGCTGCGCGCTTTCGACATGCAGGTTCTCGATGAGCTTGCCATCGACCACTGCGACGCCCTCGCCGCGTTCCGCGGCGGCGGCGTGCGCGGCGATGATCTTGCGCGACCACTCGACGTCGTCGGCCTTGGGGGTGAAGACCTTGTTGCAGGCCGCGACCTGGTTGGGGTGGATCAGCGTCTTGCCGTCGAAGCCGAGTTCGGCACCCTGGCGGCAGGCGAATTCGAAGCCGCTCTCGTCCTTGAGGTCGAGATAGACGCCGTCGAGGATGGCCAAACCCGAGGCGCGCGCGGCGAGCATGCACAGGCTGAGCGACGTGATGAACGGCAGGCGCTCGCGGGTGTGGGCGCAGTCGAGTTCCTTGGCCAGGTCCGACGTGCCCATGACCAGGCAGGTCATGCGCGGCGTCGACTCGGCGATGTGCTGGCTTTGCAGCACGCTGCGCGGCGTCTCCATCATCGCCCAGATGGCCATGCTCTCCGGCGCGCCATTCGCCTTCATGACCGCTTCCAGATGGCGGATGGCGTCGGCGCTCTCGACCTTCGGCAGCAGGATCGCGTCTGCGCCTGAACGCGACGCGGCCGCGATGTCGCCGTATCCCCACGGCGTCGCCAGGCCGTTGACCCGGATGATAATCTCGCGCATCCCGTAGCCGCCGCCCTTGACGGCGTCGCAAACCTGCTGGCGCGCGGTCTCCTTGGCGTCGGGCGCGACGGCGTCCTCGAGATCCAGGATCAGGCCGTCGGCGAGCAACGACTTGGCCTTTTCCAGGGCGCGCACATTGGACCCCGGCATATAGAGTACACTGCGGCGCGGGCGAGCTGTCTTCGGCATTAGGCGATCCCCTCCGATCGAGATTATGTTCCGCGGTTGCGAAAACGTAATCCTGGAGTCGGGTCCATGGCAAGGCGACGAAGCAACCGCAAGCATGCCCGCCCCCCGTGCATGCCCCCGTGCAGCCCCGCGTACAGCTCCCCGTACAGCCCCGCGTGCCGGCCCCGGTCTCGTCTGCGGGTGAGCGGCGCGACGTGACCATCCTCTCGTTCCAGTCGCGGGTGTCGTACGGCTGTGTCGGGCACGGCGCCGCGGAGTTCACCCTGCGCCGCATCGGCCACGAAGTCTGCCCGGTGGACACCGTTCGCCTGAGCAACCACCCCGGCTATGGCCTCTGTCGGGGCGGCGCGGTCGCAGCCGAGGACATCGCCGATCTGACCGCCGGGCTCGACGACATCGGCGTCCTCGCGCGGTGCCGGGCAGTCCTGACCGGTTATCTCGGCACCGTCGCCGCCGGCGATGCGGCGCTGGCGGCGTGGAAGCGGGTCCGGGCGCAATCGCCAGGAAGCCTGTACTGCTGCGACCCGGTCATGGGCGACCGCAGCTCCGGGCTCTACGTCGGCGACGACCTGGTCGCCTTCTTCAGGGAGGTCGCCCTGCCCGCCGCAGACATGCTCCTTCCCAACCACTTCGAGCTGGAGACGCTGAGCGAGCGCTCGTTGCCGACGCTGAACGACGCGCTGAGCGCCGCCCAGGCCCTGCGCAACCGCGGACCGGCGCTGGTCTGTGTCACCTCGCTGCAGGTGAGCGAACTGGGCCGCGATCTGGGGAGCCTGCTCGTCAACGGCGAGGGCGCCTGGCTTGTCGCAACGCCGCAATTCGACGTCGACGCCAAAGGCGCCGGCGACGTGTTCGCGGCGCTTCTCCTCGGCCGGCTCCTCGACGGGATGGAAGCGGCCGCCGCGCTGGAACTCGCCGTCGCTTCGACCTACGCCATCGTCGCAGCGACCGTCGCCGCCGGCAGCCGCGAGCTCACGCTGGTCGCAGCGCAAAACGCGCTCGTCGCGCCTGCGCAGCGGTTCAACGCCCGAGCGATCCCGGACCCGCCTTGAGCGGCGCGCGCGGTGCCAGCGCGTCGTTCTCGATGGCGATGCGATGGCGCAGGAGCAGGGCGTTGAGGATCGACCAGACGAGCGCCACCGGCCAGAGGCCGAACGCCAACGGCAGAATCGCGATCTCGGCGCTGACGATCCAGTAGTTGGGGTGACGGACGAAGCGGAACGGACCGCCGCGCGCCAGCGGCGCCGCATCGACGGTGATGATGCGGGTGGTCCAATAGGGCCCCAGCGTGGCGATCACCCAGATCCGCAAAAGCTGAAGGACGGCAAACATCGCAATCAGCGGCCAGACCGGTCGGCTCTCCAGCGGCGCCGCGACGGCGATCGCGAGCAGCCACGAGGCGTGGAGGAGGATGAACAGCGGGTAGTGCGCCCGCCCGACCTCGCGTCCGCCGCGGGCGAGCAGTCGGCGGGTGTTCGCACGTGCAAGAACCAGCTCGCCGAGCCGCTGGACGACAACGAACGCCAGAACCCAGGCGAGCGGGCTGTGCGCTGCCGCCGCCACGGTCGCCCGCACGTCAGGGAACCTCGACGATCATCATCCCCGCGGTAAACCCCGGACCAAGGGTTGTCAGCAGGTGCCGGCCGCTGGGCGACGCATCGAGCGCCGCCCGCAGGACGAAGAGTACCGTCACCGCCGACATGTTGCCGAAGTCACGGAGGACCTGCCGGGCGTGCGTCAAGCCGCCGCGCCGGAGGCCGAAGCAGTCTTCCAGGGCGTCGAGAACCTTGGCCCCGCCCGGGTGAGGAACGAACGCGTCGATCTCGGCGAGCGTCAGCGCGTGGCGGGCGAGAAACGCGTCGACCACCGGACGCAGCTCGGTCTCGACCAGCGTCGGGATGTCGCGCGAGAACACCACCTTCAGCCCGTCGTCGGCGACGTCCCAGCCCATCACGTCGAGGCTGTTCGGCCACCTGTGCTCGCCCCAGGGTCCGAGCCGCGGCGCGTTCCTCGCGCCGGCCCCGTCGTCGCGACAGGAAACCACCGCCGCCGCCGCCCCGTCCCCGAACAGGGCGGTGGCCACGATGTTGCTCTTCGACCGGTCGTTGCGGCGAAAGGTGAGGCTGCAGAGCTCGACGACGAGCAGGAGCACGCGCGCGTCCGGCATGGCCTGGGCCATGGCCGCCGCCCGCGCCAGTCCGAGCACGCCGCCGGCGCAGCCGAGGCCGAAGATCGGCAGTCTTTGCACGTCGTCGCGAAAGGGAATCGTCTCCATCAGCATGGCGCCGAGCCCCGGCGTCGCGATCCCAGAAGACGACACGGCGACGATGACGTCGATGTCCTCGGGAGCCAATCGCGCCTGCGCAAGCGCGCCGCGAGCGGCTTCAACAAGCAGGCGGGTTGCGTGTTCGAGGAACAGCGCGTTGCGCTCGGCGAAGCCGTGTTCCTCGAGAAACCATTCGATCGGCACGCACGATCGACGCTGCGCGATCCGCGCATTTCGGTAAACCGGTGCGAGCCGGTAGAAGCCGCCCTCCGCCGGCGCGAAGATCTCGGCGGCGTGGCGAACGACATCGTCCTGCCGGAGCGTTACGTCCGGAACGGCCGTCGCCAGTGCCAAAAGGCGCGGAAGCGGCGGGGCGCTCTGTTGTCGGGACATTGGCTCACTGCAGCATCGGCCGCTGCTCCGCGCCCTGTCCCAAGGCAGGAAGGCCCTTACGCGGCGGCGCGGAGGTAGCTGCGAACCAGCTCCTCGGCGATCTGCACGGCGTTCAGCGCCGCGCCCTTGCGCAGATTGTCGGCGACCACCCACAGGTTCAGGCCGTTCGCAATGGTCGGGTCCTTGCGGATGCGGCTGACGTAGACGGCATCCTCGCCGGTGCTCTCGACCGGAGACACGTAGCCCTCGTCGGCCCGATGATCGACGACGACGATGCCGGGAGCCGCCTTCAGCGCTTCGCGCGCCTGATCCTCGCTCAGCGGGCTCTCGAATTCGACGTTCACCGCCTCCGCGTGGCCGACAAAGACCGGAACGCGCACGCACGTCGCCGTGACCCGGATCGACGGGTCGAGGATCTTGCAGGTCTCGGCCGCCATCTTCCATTCTTCCTTGGTCGCACCGTCGTCCATGAACATGTCGATGTGCGGGATCACGTTGAAGGCGATCTGCTTGGTGAACTTGTGCCGGTGCTGGTGCGCCGGCTCGTTGACGTAGATTCCCCGCGTCTGGTTGAACAGCTCGTCCATCGCCTCCTTGCCCGCCCCGGACACGGACTGATAGGTCGAGACCACCACCCGCTTGATCCGCGCCAGGTCGTGCAACGGCTTGAGCGCGACCACCATCTGGATCGTCGAACAGTTCGGGTTGGCGATGATCCCGCGCTTGGTGTAGCCGGCGATGGCGCCCGGATTGACCTCGGGCACGACCAGGGGCACGTCCGGCTCCATGCGAAACCTCGACGTGTTGTCGATGACGACCGCGCCCGCGGCCGCCGCCTTCGGCGCGAATGCGGCCGAAACGCTGGCGCCCGGCGACGACAGGACGATGTCGATGCCGCGAAAGTCGAAGTCTGCGAGATTGCGCACCTTCAGCGTCGCCTCGTCGCCGAAAGAGACCTCGCCTCCGGCCGTGCGCGCAGAGGCGACGGCGAAGACTTCGGCGACCGGAAAGTCGCGATCGGCGAGAGTTTGCAGTATCTCCCGGCCGACGTTCCCGGTGGCGCCAACGACGGCGACGCGATAAGCCATGGGTACGATCCTTCCTGCTTCTTCTCTCAAGCCGCGATCTTGTCGAGTTCGTGAACGATCGCCTCGCCCATCACCCGTGTCGAGACCCGCGCCTTGCCCTGCTGCATGATATCGGCGGTGCGCAAGCCGCCGTCGAGGACGCGTTTGACCGCGTGCTCGAGAAGCTCGGCGATCTCCGCCATGTCGAGCGAATAGCGCAGGCACATGGCGAAGCTGAGCAGAACCGCCAGCGGGTTCGCCATCCCCTTGCCTGCGATATCGGGCGCGCTGCCGTGCACCGGCTCGTACAGCGCCCGCCGGCGCCCGCTCGCGTCCGTCTCGCCGAGCGACGCCGAAGGCAGCATGCCAAGGGAGCCGGTGAGCATCGCCGCTTCGTCGGAGAGCATGTCCCCGAACAGGTTGTCGGTGACGATGACATCGAACTGCTGCGGCGCACGGATGAGCTGCATGGCGCAGTTGTCGGCGTACATGTGGCTCAACTCGATCTCCGGGAACTCGGCCGCACAGACGGTCTGGACCTCCTGTCGCCAGAGAACGCCGCTCTCCATCACGTTCGCCTTGTCGACCGAGCACACGCGCTTGTTGCGCCGCTGGGCAAGTTCGCAGGCGACGCGGGCGATGCGATGGATCTCCCCGGTGGTGTAGACCTGCGTGTTGATCCCACGCCGGCCGCCGCCAGGCAGATCCTCGATGCCGCGCGGCTCGCCGAAGTAGACCCCGCCGGTGAGTTCACGCACGATCACGATGTCGAGGCCGCGGACGATCTCCGGCTTGAGCGGCGAGGCGTCGACCAGCGCGGAAAAGACCACCGCCGGACGGAGGTTGGCGAACAGCGCCATTTCCTTGCGCAGCCGCAGAAGCCCGCGTTCCGGTTTCTGCGCAAAGGGCAGATCGTCCCACTTCGGGCCGCCGACAGCGCCGAGCAGCACCGCGTCGGCCGCCATCGCCGCCGCCATGGCTTCGTCGGTGAGCGGCACGCCATGGGCATCGATCGACGCACCGCCAACGAGATCGTCGCTCACGGACAAATGCACGCCGCGCTTGCGCTCCAGCCAGTCGATCACCCGTTTGACTTCGCTCATGACTTCGGGCCCGATGCCATCGCCCGGCAGCAGCAGGAGCGTATTCTTCTCGCCCATCGGAGTTCCTCTTTTATGCCGGCGCTGGATCCGCCCATTAAGCGGCGAACGGGAGCGAGCGCTAGGCGAACAGCCACGGGTGGCGCGTCCGGTGCTCCTGCTCGAACGCGTCGATGGCGGTCGCCTTCTGCAGGGTCAGGCCGATCTCGTCGAGCCCGCCGAGCAGGCAGGCCTTGCGGAACGGATCGACGTCGAACGGGATCGTCGTTCCGTCCGGGCAGGCGATCTCCTGACGCTCCAGATCGACGGAAAGCGTTTCGCCTCCGCGCTCGGCAATCGCCATCAAGGCATCGACCTCAGCGCGGGGGAGGACGACCGGAAGAATCCCGTTCTTGAAGCAGTTGTTGAAGAAGATGTCGGCGAAGCTGGGCGCGATGATGCAGCGAATTCCGAAATCGAGCAGCGCCCAGGGCGCATGTTCCCTGGACGAGCCGCAGCCGAAGTTTTCGCCGGCGACGAGGATCTGCGCCCCGCGGTAGGCCGGTCGGTTGAGCACGAAATCGGCCTTCTCGGCGCCGTCGTCGCCGTAGCGCATCTCGAAGAACAGGCTTGAGCCGAGGCCCGAGCGCTGGATCGTCTTCAGGAACTGCTTGGGGATGATCATGTCGGTGTCGACGTTGATCATCGGCAGCGGTGCGACGACGCCGGTGAGCTTGGTAAAGGGATCCATAATTCAGGCCGTTCTTGCCGATTGAAAAACGAGGTCAGCCGGCACCGAGCTCGCGGACGTCGGTGAGCCGGCCGGTCACCGCCGCGGCCGCGGCCATGGCCGGGCTCATCAGGTGCGTGCGGCCGCCGCGACCCTGGCGTCCCTCGAAGTTGCGGTTCGAGGTCGAGGCGCACCGCTCGCCGGGCTCCAGCCGGTCCGCGTTCATCGCCAGGCACATGGAGCAGCCGGGTTCGCGCCATTCGAAGCCGGCCTCGCGGAAGATCCGATCCAGGCCCTCCGCTTCCGCCATCTGCTTCACCAGCCCCGAGCCGGGCACGACCATGGCGCCGACGTTGGCTGCGACCTTGCGCCCGCGCGCCACAGCCGCGGCTTCCCGCAGGTCCTCGATCCGGCCGTTGGTGCACGAGCCGATGAAGACGCGATCGACGGCGACTTCGCGCATCGGTGTACCCGCACGCAGGCCCATGTAGTCCAGCGAGCGCAGCATCGCCCGGCGGCGACCTTCGTCGGCGACGTCGGCCGGCACCGGCACCGCGCCGGTGATCGCGACCACGTCCTGCGGGCTCGTCCCCCAGGTCACCTGCGGCGCAATCGCCGCGGCGTCGAGGCGGACTTCGCTGTCGTAGACGGCGCCGGGGTCGGACGGCAGCGTTCGCCAGTCGGCGACGGCGGCGTCCCATGCGGCGCCGGTCGGCGCCATCGGCCGACCCTTGATGTAGGCGAAGGTGGTCTCGTCGGGGGCGATCAGGCCGGCACGGGCCCCCGCCTCGATCGACATGTTGCACACCGTCATCCGCCCTTCCATGCTCAGGGCGCGGATGGCCTCACCAGCGTACTCGATGACGTGGCCGGTGCCGCCGGCGGTGCCGATGGCGCCGATGATCGCAAGCACCAGATCCTTTGCTCCGACGCCGAACGGCAGCGCCCCGTCGATGGCGACCAGCATGTTCTTTGCCGGCTTTTGCAACAGCGTCTGGGTGGCGAGGACGTGCTCGACCTCCGAGGTGCCGACGCCGAAGGCGAGCGCGCCGAAGGCGCCGTGGGTCGACGTGTGCGAATCGCCGCAGACGATGGTCGTGCCGGGTTGGGTGAAGCCCTGCTCGGGGCCGATGATGTGAACGATGCCCTGGCGGAGGTCATCCATCGAGAAATAGCGGATGCCGAACTCGGCGCAGTTCGCGGCCAGCGTGTCGACCTGGATCCGCGACTCCGTATCGGCGATGCCGCGCGAGCGGTCCGTCGTCGGCACGTTGTGGTCGGCGACCGCCAGCGTCGCCTCGGGTCGGCGCACGCCTCGCCCGGCGAGGCGCAGTCCTTCGAAGGCCTGCGGGCTCGTCACCTCGTGGACCAGGTGCCGGTCGATGTACAGGACGCAGGTGCCGTCGCCCTGAACCTCGACGACATGCGCCTCCCAGATCTTGTCGAAGAGCGTTCGCGCTCTTGTCATTGCTACGCCCTCTCCCGCGCCCATCGCAAAGCCCCGGCGGCGGCCGCCGCTAGGAGCCCGACGAGGCCGCTTTTTCCGCCGCGGCGGCCCTGCTCCGGGCCACGGCTTCCTGCTTGCCGCGGCTTGCCGTCTCTCGCTCTTCCTGGGTGACCTTGGCGGCGAAGCCGTCGGTCTTCTCCGAAATCCGCGCCCGCTTGCCGCGCAGCGCCCGGAGGTAATAGAGCTTGGCCCGGCGAACATCGCCGCGACGCACGACCTCGATGGTCGAGACATTGGGCGAATACAGCGGGAAGACCCGCTCGACCCCCTCGCCGTAGGAGATCTTGCGCACGGTGAAGGCGGAATTCAGGCCGCGGTTGCGCCGGGCGATGCAAACGCCCTCGAAGGCCTGGACGCGCTCGCGCGAGCCTTCGACGACCTTGACCTTGACCCGCACGGTGTCGCCGGGCGCAAAATAGGGCACCGTGCGCTCGGCCGACAGCTTCGCGATCTGCTCCTGCTCGAGCTCCTGGATGATATTCATCGCACGTCGTCCTTACCGATCCGTCTTACATGTAGGCCCGTTCCGGAGCCTCTCAATGGAGCCCGCACCCGCCGCGGACTCTGCCGCGGCCCGATGTCGCGCCCATAAATCCTCCCGGCGTTCGCGTGTCAGCCGTTCGGCCTGCGCCCGACGCCAGCCGGCGATCAGGCCGTGATTGCCGGACAGCAGCGCGTCGGGCACCGCCAAACCCCGCCACAACCGCGGCCGGGTGTAGTGAGGGTACTCAAGCAGTCCCTGCTCAAAGCTCTCCTCGTCCAGCGCCGCCGGTGCGCCGATCACGCCCGGCAACAGCCTGACGCACGCTTCGATCAGGGCGATCGCGGCAACCTCGCCCCCGGCCAGAATGAAATCGCCGAGGCTGACCTCGATCGGCCGCCGCGCCTCGATCACCCGCTCGTCGACGCCTTCGTAACGACCGCAAAGCAGAACCACGCCCGGGCCCGCGGCAAGGCTCTTGACCAGGCCTTGATCCAGCGGGCGACCGCGCGGCGTGAGAAAAACCAGCGGCAGCGCCGGCGACGGCCGCAAGCCCTCGGCAATGGCCGCGTCCACAACGTCCGGCCGCATGACCATACCGGGACCGCCACCAAACGGCGCATCGTCGACGGTTGCGTGTTTATCGCCCGCGAACGCACGGATGTCCAACGTTTCGATGCGCCAAAGTCCCGTCGCGAGCGCCTGGCCGCTGAGCGAAACGCCAAGCGGGCCGGGGAACACCTGCGGGAACAGGGTGAGCACCCGCGCCGTCCATGCCGCGCGGTCGGGCGCCGGGGGCGGTGTGCTCACGGCCGCCCCGCCGCCGGCGAATGCCGCGGCTTTCCTTGCGCCTTCTCTTCATCCGCCCGGCCGAGAAGCCCGGGAACGGCGACGATGCCGATTCGGCCCGCGTTCACGTCGACCCACGGGACCACCGCGCGGGTGAACGGCACCATGGCCGGCGGCCCGCCGTCCACGGCGATCTCCAGCACCGGGCCGGCGCCGAAGTCGTCCACCGCCGTCACCGGGCCAAGCGGAACCGGCTCCGGCCCTCCGGAACCGTCGATCAACTCGGCGCGAAGGCCGATCAGATCGGCGTGGTAGTACTCGTCGGGTTCCGGCTCGGGCAACGCACTGCGCGGGACGCAAAGCTTGCGCCCGCGCAACCGCTCGGCGGCATTGCGATCATCCACGCCTCGGATGCGAGCGGTGACGGCGCCGCGCACGCAACCCGTCGGCTGAACGGCGAGCGGCTGCTCGCCTTGCTCGTCGCAGAGATCGCCGTAGGCAACGAGATCTTCGGGTCGCGCGGTGAACGTGCGGATGCGAACCTCCCCGCGCACCCCGTGGGCGGCGGTGACGACGCCGAGGCAGACCATCGATGCA
This sequence comes from Rhodospirillales bacterium, assembly GCA_016793925.1. GTDB lineage: Bacteria > Pseudomonadota > Alphaproteobacteria > Rhodospirillales > Defluviicoccaceae > JAEULH01. The sequence goes on from JAEULH010000007.1 coordinate 27,711, forward strand.
CCGGCTCCGGCCGCCATCCCAACGCCGCCAGAACCCCGATCAGGCGCCGGCCTGGCCGGTCGCCTCGGCGGCCTCCGCCAGGCGCGCCTGCGCCTTCGCCTTCGGCAGCGGCTTCTTCGTCTGCTCGGGCCGCGGCCGCGGCTCGATCAGGCCGGCATCGGCGCAGAACTTGGCGACCCGATCGCTCGGCGTCGCGCCGACGCTCAGCCAGTGGCGCAGCCGCTCCTCTTTCAGCACGATCCGCTCGGGGTGATCGCGCGCCAGCATCGGGTTGTAGGTCCCGAGCACCTCGATGAAGCGGCCGTCGCGCGGGCTGCGCGATTCCGCCACGATGATCCGGTAGAAGGGCCGCTTTTTCGCGCCGCCCCTCGTCAAGCGCAGTCGCAGTGCCATCGTCTCACACTATCCTTTCGCCAATGTCCATCAGAAGCGAGGCGGCGGCATCGGCGGCATCATCCCCGGAGGCAGACCGCCGCCGCCGAGCAACCCGCGCTTGCCGAGCTTGCCGACCTTCTTCATCATCGCGCTCATCTGCTGGTGCTGCTTCAGCAGCCGGTTGACGTCGGCGACGGTGCTGCCCGAACCGGCGGCAATCCGCCGGCGCCGCGAGGCGTTGAGGAGTTTCGGGTTGCGCCGTTCGCGCGGCGTCATCGACAGGATAATCGCTTCCTGCCGGGCAATCATCCGATCGTCGACCTTGGCGTCGGCGATCTGCTTCTTCATCTTGGCAATGCCGGGGAGCATGCCGAGCAGGCCTTTGACATCGCCCATCTTGCGCAGTTGTTTGAACTGCGCCGCCATGTCCTCGAGGGTAAACTCGCCCTTGGCCAGCTTGTTCGCCAGCTTTTCCGCATCCTCGCGCTGGATCACTTCGGAGGCGCGCTCGACCAGCCCGACAACGTCGCCCATGCCGAGGATCCGTCCGGCGATCCGGTCGGCCTGGAATGCCTCGAGTGCGTCAAGCTTCTCGCCGACGCCGATCAGCTTGATCGGCATGCCGGTCACCGCGCGCATCGACAGGGCCGCGCCGCCGCGCGCATCGCCGTCGACGCGGGTCAGGACGATGCCGCTGAGCCCGACCCGATCGTGAAAGGCCTTGGCGACGTTGACGGCGTCCTGGCCGGTCATGGCGTCGGCGACGAGCAGCGACTCGATCGGGCGGACGGCGGCCTTGACCGCCGCAGCCTCGTCCATCATCGCCTGGTCGATGGACAGCCGCCCGGCGGTGTCGAGAATGACGACGTCGAAGCCCTGCTTGCGTCCGCTTTCCATCGCCCGCTCGGCGATCGCAACCGGATTCTCGCCGGCCACGATCGGCAGGACGGCCGTGTCCGTCTGCTCGCCCAGAACCGCGAGCTGTTGCTGGGCCGCCGGCCGATAGACGTCGAGCGAGGCCATCAGCACCCGCTTCTTCTCGCGCTTGCGCAGCCGCAGCGCGATCTTGCCGGCAGTGGTGGTCTTGCCCGAGCCTTGCAGGCCGACGAGGAGGACGGCCACCGGCGGCGTGCCGGCGAGATTGAGGCCGCCGCGCTCGGCCGCATCGGCGTCGCCGCCGTCCGGCTTCCCGCCGAGCATCTCGATGAGATAGTCGTTGACGATCTTGACGACCATCTGCCCCGGCGTGACGCTGCGCATCACGTCCTGACCGACGGCCCGCGTCCGCACCGAGGCGATGAACTCCTTGACCACCGGCAGGGCGACGTCGGCCTCGAGCAGAGCGACGCGCACCTCGCGCAGGGCGTCGCTGACGTCGGCTTCACTGAGCGCCCCGCGCTTGTTCAGCCGGTCAAAGATCTTTCCCAGGCGATCGCTCAGGCTCTCGAACACCCGCAGGCCTCTTCGTTCGTCGCATTTGATGTCGACCGGGCGACGCGCAAATTGCAAGGTCCGCGGAACGGCCCCTGCCGCCGCGCCCTCGCCGACCACGGTCTTCTAGGCCTGCGCCGGGATCAAGTCAACACGGTGCGCGCGTTCCGGCGCAGCCACCACCGGGCACACGCCAGCCGGCAACCTCCGCAACCTTCCCATGGCATCGCGATCGCGCTCCGGAGATGTGTGCGATCAGCGGCTCCCCTGTTCCCCGGAGCGATATGTCGGGAGCGACACAGGTCAGGACATCGTCCGAACGGTGCTCTGGCGGAACCGCCAAGGCTGGATTTGCGCGCGCAGCCGCCATATTAAGCCGGTCATGAGCGCGCTTCCTTTCGTCAAGATGCACGGCCTCGGCAACGACTTTGTCATCCTCGACGCCCGCAAGGCGCCGCTGCGGCTTGCGGCGGCGCAGGTGCGCGCCATCGCCGACCGGCACACCGGCGTCGGCTGCGACCAGCTCATCGTCATCGAGCCGCCGGCATCCCCGCTCGCCGACGCCTTCATGCGGATCCGCAACGCCGACGGCGGCGAGGTCGGCGCCTGCGGCAACGCGACGCGCTGCGTCGCGGCGATGCTGATGCGCGAGTCGCGAAGCGATCACGTCATCGTCGAGACGATCGCCGGCCTGCTTGACGCCGAAGGCCGCGGCGATGGCCTCGTCGGCGTCGACATGGGCCGGGTCAGCTTCGACTGGCGCGACATCCCGCTCGCGAAACCGGCCGACACGGTGCGCCTCGAACTCGCCGCGGGAGCGTTGCGCGACCCGGTGGCGGTCAGCATCGGCAACCCGCACGCGGTCTTTTTCGTCGACGACGTCGACGCCGTCGCCCTGGAAACGCTCGGGCCTGTCGTCGAAACCGACGCGATGTTCCCGGAGCGCACCAATGTCGAGGTTGCCCAGATCCTCGGCCGCGACAGGATCCGGCTGCGGGTCTGGGAGCGGGGGGCGGGCATTACCCGCGCCTGCGGCTCCGGAGCCTGCGCCACACTCGCCGCCGCCGCCCGCCGCGGCCTGACCGAACGCACCGCCGAGGTTGTGCTCGACGGCGGCACGCTGCGGATCGACTGGCTGAGAGACGACCACATCCTTATGACCGGCCCCGTCGCAACCAGTTTCACCGGGTTCCTGGACCCGGCGCTCCTCCGGTAGGGCGCCGGCCGATGCCAGATCCGCACATCGTGACCTTCGGTTGTCGCCTGAACAGCCTGGAATCGGAGATCATCCGCGCCGAGGCGGCGGCGGCCGACGCGGGGGATGCCGTCGTCATCAACACCTGCGCCGTGACCGGGGAAGCCGTCCGCCAGGCCCGGCAGGCGATCCGCCGGCTCCGCCGCGAGCGGCCGGAGAGCCGCATCATCGTCACCGGCTGCGCCGCGCAGCTTGAGCCGGACGCCTTCGCGGCGATGGCCGAGGTCGACCGGGTGCTCGGCAACGCCGAAAAGCTGCACCGACGCCACTACGCGCCCGCCGAAAGCGACGGCGCGGGGGTCGGCGGCGAGCGCGTCGTCGTCTCAGACATCATGAGCGCGCCCGAGGCGACCGTGTCCCCGGTCGACGAGTTCGACGGACGCAGCCGAGCGATGGTGCAGATTCAGCAGGGTTGCGATCATCGCTGCACCTTCTGTGCAATCCCGTTCGCACGCGGGCCGAACCGGAGCGTGCCGCCGGACCGCATCGTCGACCAGGTCCGGATTCTCGTCGAGCGCGGCTACCCCGAGGTCGTATTGACCGGGGTCGACATCTGTTCCTACGGCGGCGACCGGGCCGGCGGACCGACGCTGGCCGGCCTTGTCCGCACGCTGTTGGCCGCCGTCGGCGATCTGCGCCGACTGCGGCTGTCGTCGCTCGACCCCGCCGCCATCGACCGCGATCTTGTGGCGCTCATGAGCGAGGAGGCGCGGTTGATGCCGCACGCCCATCTCAGCCTGCAGGCCGCAGACGACATGGTCCTGAAAAGGATGAAGCGCCGCCACACGCGCGCCGGCGCGCTGACAACGATCGATGCGTTGCGCCGGGCGCGGCCCGACATCGCCTTCGGCGCCGACCTTATCGCCGGCTTCCCGACGGAAACCGAGGCGATGTTCGCCAACACGCTCTCCTTCATCAGCGAGGCCCGCTTGACCTACCTCCATGTCTTCCCGTTCTCGCCTCGCCCCGACACGCCCGCGGCGCGGATGCCGGCGGTGCCGGGGCCGGTCCGGCGCGAGCGCGCGGCGGTCTTGCGCCGGGCCGGGGCGGCGGCAACGGCGGCGCATTTCCACGGGCGGATCGGCGATCGCGTCGAAGTCGCGGTCGAGAACGAACGCACCGGCCGCTGCCCGGATTTTGCCCCGGTGGCGCTGGACTTCGCGGCACGGCCGGGCGAGATCATCCCGGCGCATATCGTCGGTGCGACGCCCGCGCATCTCATCGGAGCGCGGGCATGAGCGGCAAAGACAGGCGGGACGAAGGCCAAGGCGGCGCGCAGGTCCCGGGTGCGACGCCGGCGGAGGTGCCGGGCGCACGGCCGGCGGAGTATGCGGATCATGGAGCGCCGGAAGCGCCGCCGCCGAGCCGGGGCCTGAGCGAGATCCCGACCGAGCGCCCGATCGAAGCGCCCGCGCTCGAACGGCCGAACCCCGGGGAGCGCGGCGATCGCGGCGGCTGGCTCGTGCGCCTGAAGCGCGGATTGGGAAGCTCGTCCGAAAAGCTGACAGGCGGCATCTCCGGGCTTTTCACCCGCCGCCGGCTCGACGACGAGGCGCTGGAGGACCTGGAGGACCTGCTGATCGGAGCCGACCTCGGCGTCGGCACGGCGGCGAAGATCGCCGGCGCATTGGCGAAGAGCAGGTTCAACCAGGAGGTCACCGCCGAGGACGTTCGCGGCGCGGTCGCCGACGAGGTCGCGAAACTGCTGGAGCCGGTGGCGCAGACGATCAGCATCCACGAGGCGCACAAGCCGCACGTCATCCTCGTTTGCGGGGTCAACGGCAGCGGCAAGACAACGACCATCGCCAAACTGGCGCGTTTGTTCAAGAGCGTCGGCCTGGAGGTCATCCTTGCCGCGGGCGACACCTTTCGCGCCGCGGCCACCGAGCAGTTGCAGATATGGGGCAAGCGCGCCGGCTGTGAGGTGATTGCGCGAGCGACCGGCGCCGATGCCGCCAGCCTCGCCTACGACGCCTACACGCAGGCGCGATCGCAGCGTGCCGATATCCTGATCATCGACACCGCCGGCCGGCTGCACAACAAGAGCGACCTGATGGGCGAGCTCAAGAAGATCGAGCGCGTGCTGAAAAAGGTCGATCCCGCCGCGCCGCACGATTGTATCCTGGTCCTCGATGCGACCGTCGGCCAGAACGCCCACGCCCAGGTCGAGGTCTTTCGCGAGATGGTCGCGGTCACCGGTCTTGTCGTGACCAAGGTCGACGGTTCGGCCAAGGGCGGCGTCGTCGTTGCTCTGGCGGAGAGATTCGGCTTGCCGGTCTACGCTGTCGGGGTCGGAGAAGGCATGGAAGACATGCGCGCGTTCGAAGCGCGGAGCTTTGCCCGAAGCCTGCTAGGCTTGTCATCCTGAACGAGGGCGTGCCGAGCCTGTGACGGCGTAGCCGGTCGGGCTACGATCTCGGCCTGGCGCAGCCTGAAGGGGCGGGCTTGGGATGGCAAACATCGCGGACTTCATCTTCGGCGCCGCCGTCGGCGGCCAACTGCCCACGCGCGTACGCCGGGTGATCGACGCCGAGGAGGCCCGCGCCGAGATCCTCATCGGCTGGGTCCAGCTTACGCTCGTCACGTTCTTCCTCGCCCTCTACGCGATCGCGCCCAAAACCTCCGCCGGCACACCGTTCGCGCCGGTCCCGTACGTCCTCACCGGCTATCTCGGCTTTTCCCTCCTGCGCCTGGCCCTGGCCTACGTCTGGCCGCTGCCCCACTGGTTCGTGCTCGCGTCGATCGTCATCGACATCGGCCTGCTGATGGTGCTGATCTGGAGTTTCCATCTGCAGTACCAGCAGCCGCCGCCCTTCTATCTCAAGGCGCCGACCCTGCTTTATGTCTTCATCTTCATCGCCTTGCGGGCCTTGCGCTTCGAGCCGGCCTACGTGGTGGCAACCGGACTCACCGCCGCCGCCGGGTGGCTGATCCTGGTCGCCTACGCCACCCGCGACATGACCGTAATCACCCGCAACTATGTCGACTACCTGACCTCGAACCGCGTGCTGATCGGCGGCGAGGTCGACAAGATCATTTCGATCCTGCTGGTCACGGTGGTCCTGTGCGTCGCCCTGATCCGCGCCCGCCGGCTGCTGATGCGCTCGGTCGCCGACGCCACCGTGGCGCAGGACCTGACCCGCTTCATCGCGCCGGAGATCGCCAGTCACATCAAGCGCGCCGACCAGGCGATTCAGCCCGGCGACGGCGAGGTCAAAACGGCCTCGGTGCTGTTCTGCGATATCGAGGGCTTCTCGACGCTGTCGGAGGGCCTCGCGCCCGACACCCTGATGGGCGCGCTCAACGAGTACTTCGCCGCGCTGTCCCGGGTCATCGACCGCCACGGCGGGGTCATTACCCAGTTCCAGGGCGACGCCGTGCTGGTCACGTTCAACGCCGCCACCGCCGTGCCCGACCACGCCGTTTGCGCGCTGCAAACCGCGCTCGCCATCCAGGACGTGGTCGACCGGCAACGGTTCGGCCCGGGGCTGGTCCTGCGCACGCGCTGCGGCGTCAGCACCGGCGAGTTGGTGGCCGGCGTCATCGGCACCAGCGAGCGCATGCTGGTGACCGTCTACGGCGACCAGGTCAACATCGCCGCCCGTCTCGAGCAGATGAACAAGTCCTACGGCACCTACGTGCTTGCGACGGAGAGCACCCTCGCCGCGACCGGAGGACAGTTCGCCTGTCGACCGATCGGCGCCGTCCCCGTTCGCGGTCGCGTTGCCCCCGTCGACATCTTCGAGGTCATGAGCGCAGCCGCGTCCATGCCGCGTTGACGGCACCATCCGACGACGGGATCCTCGGGCGCCCGCCCTCCTCGCAATGGCGATTGCGTTCGCGCGTCGGCTCTACCGCGAATAGTACTCGATGACCAGGTTCGGCTCCATCTGCACCGGGAAGGGCACGTCGGCGAGCTGAGGCGTGCGGACGAAGGTGCCGGTCATCTTGTCGAGGTCGACCGACATGTACTCCGGCACGTCGCGCTCGGGCAGGCGGACCGCTTCGAGCACCAGGGCCAGATCCCGGGACTTCTCCTTGACCGCGACCACGTCGCCTTCCTTGACCAGGTACGATGGAATGTTCACCCGCCGGCCGTTGACGGTGATGTGGCCGTGGCTGATGAACTGGCGCGCGGCGAAGACCGTGGGCACGTACTTCATCCGGTAGACGACGGCGTCGAGGCGTCTTTCGAGCAGGCCGATCAGGTTCTCCGAGGTGTCGCCGCGGCGGCGGATCGCCTCCTGGTAGTAGCGGTGAAACTGCTTTTCGCTGATGTTGCCGTAGTAGCCCTTGAGCTTCTGCTTGGCCATCAGCTGGGTGCCATAGTCGGTCGGCTTCTTGCGCCGCTGGCCGTGCTGGCCGGGCCCGTAGTCGCGCTTGTTGACCGGGCTCTTCGGCCGGCCCCACAGGTTGACGCCGAGGCGCCGGTTGATCTTGTACTTCGATTGCGTGCGCTTGCTCATGATCTCGCTCTCGTTTGCGACGGATGTTGTTGTCCCGGCAGGTCCGCAAACGCGGACGGGGCGCACGCATGTTGACGGCGGCGCCCACGTTCCCGGGAGATGAGGGGCTGGAGAGTACACAAACGTGCGCGCGGCTGTCAAAACCCATATGCCGGGAGGCGTGGGCGGGACCGCAGACAGCCGGGCCGGCGACAAGGCGCAAGCGACGCTAATACGGCTCCAGTTCGCTGTCCCAGTAAAGGAAGTCGCGCCAGCTTTCGTGAAGGAAGTTGGGCGGGAACGAGCGGCCGTTCTCCTGCAACTCGTAGGTCGTCGGTTCGTAGGGCGGGCGCAGGGGGAACAAGCCGCTCGCCTGCGGCACCCGATGGCCCTTGCGCAGGTTGCACGGCTCGCAGGCGGCGACGACGTTCGTCCATTCGGTTCGGCCGCCGCGTACCCGGGGAATGACGTGATCGAAGGTCAAGCGCTCGGCCGGCAGGTGGGTGGCGCAGTACTGGCAGATGAAGCGGTCGCGGAGGAACAGGTTGAAGCGGGTGAACGCAGGCCGGCGGGATACCGGCACGTATTGCTTCAGGGCGATGACGCTGGGCAGACGGATTTCAAGGCTCGGCGAACGAACCAGCCTGTCGTACTCGGAGATGACGTTGACGCGGCTGAGGAAGACCGCCTTGATCGCCTCCTGCCACGGCCACAGCGAGAGCGGAAAGTAGCTCAACGGCCGAAAGTCGGCGTTGAGAACGAGGGCTGGGTATCCGTTCATACCATCCGGCGCACGCGCCCATCACGAATGCCGCGGACGATACACCATCGGTCAACGTCTTGACAAACGTGCGCTTCGTGAACTTTCTCGGATCATCGTACAGGATCTGGCGCTCGGCCCCGCTCTCAGTCCTTCTTCGCGGCAACGACATCGGCGAGGAAGCGCACCGCAGCCCTCAGCGTCGTCTCGTCGATCCCGTGCCCCAGTCCAGGGACCAGCAGCGAGCGCACCGGGACGCCGGCGGCCTTCAGCGCCGCCTCGGCGGCGGGCAGCGCGGCCGGCGGGACCACGTCATCCTCGGCGCCATGGGTAAGCAGCGCCGGCGGACGCGAGCGGATCTCAGCCGCCAGGCGCTCCGCACCGACCAGCATTCCCGAATGCGAGATGAGCGCCGCGACCGGGACCTTGCGCCGCAACCCGACATGAAGCGCCATCATCGCGCCTTGCGAAAACCCGCAGAGAATCAGTTTGTCGTCGCCGAGGCCCAGGCGCCCCAGTTCGGCGTCGATGAAGGCGTCAAGCACGGGCGCGGCCCGGCGGACGCCATCGGCGCGCGGCTTCGCCTCCAGATCGCTGATGCTGAACCACTGATAGCCGAAAGGCGCCATGTCGAACGCCTCCGGCGCGTTGGGCGCGACGACCAGCGCATCCGGGACCGCGGCGCGATAGTAGGGGGCCAGCGCGATCAGGTCGTTGCCGTCGGCGCCGACGCCGTGGAGGAGCACCAGCAAATGCCCGGCCCTGGC
>JAEULH010000044.1 GCA_016793925.1 Rhodospirillales bacterium
GACCAAGGGCGGCAACCAGGCCTTCGTCTTCGTGAGCCCGACCGCGACGCTGAAGGCCGGGCAAGTCCACGTGGTCGCCGGCGGCGGAACCGCCAGCCTCGTCCAGGGCGAGGTCGACGGCAAGGCCGGCGTCGACTTCGAGATCCTGGTTCAGGACGACGGGAGCAAGCCCGGCGACTGGATCGCCGGCGACTTCATCCTGTAGCCGGAATGCCAACGAGCGCCCCGCAGCCGGGGCGCTCGCTCTGGCGAGAGCGCGCTTGCCGCCGCCGTCACCGACGTGATAATCGGCAGGCAAAGCGACGGTCTCATCGCGAGCAGGGCGGGTCGTCGCTGCGCCCCTCACCCCCGACCTTCTCCCCCAGGGAGAGGGAGGGGCCCGCGTCAGCGGGAGGGTGAGGGACTTGCCACGCCGCCAGCGCGGCTCGCACGAACGTTGCCTGGCTTGATGGACTTAGCGCACGAGGGGGGCTTCTTGCCGATGCCAGCGTCTCACCACGATGTTGTCGGGATCGGCAACGCCATCGTCGACGTCATCGCCCATGCCGACGACGCCGAGATCGAGCGGCTCGGCCTCAGCCGCGGCACCATGACCCTGATCGACGCCGAGACGGCGGCGCTTCTGTACGACCGGATGGGACCGGCGGTGGAGGTCTCGGGCGGCTCGGCCGCCAACACCATCGCCGCGCTGGCCTCGCTCGGCGGCGACGGCGCGTTCATCGGCAAGGTCAGCAGCGATCAGCTCGGCGCGATCTTCCGCCACGACATCACCGCGCTTGGCATCCGCTTCCTCGCCGAACCCGGTCACGGCGGGACCCCGACCGGCCGCTGTCTGATCTTCGTCACGCCGGATGCGCAGCGAACGATGCAGACGTTCCTCGGCGCGAGCGCCGAGCTGACGCCGGCGGACATCGACGAGGCCGCCGTCGCCGGCGCCCGCATCACCTATCTCGAGGGCTATCTGTGGGACCGGCCGGCGGCCAAGGAAGCCTTTCGCAAGGCGGCGAAGACCGCCCACGACGCCGGCCGTCTCGTTGCCCTGAGCCTGTCGGATCCCTTCTGCGTCGACCGCCACCGGGCGGATTTCCGCGCGCTCGTCGAGCACCACGTCGACGTGCTTTTCGCCAACGAGGACGAGATCGTCTCGCTCTACCAGGAGCATTCCTTCGACGCCGCGCTGCAACAGGTCCGCCACCACTGCTGGATTGCCGCGCTCACGCGCTCGGAGAAGGGTTCGGTGATCGTCTCCAACGACGCGGTGCACGTGGTCGACGCCGAGCCGGTTGCGGCCGTGGTCGACACGACCGGCGCCGGCGACGCCTACGCGGCGGGCTTTCTTTTCGCCCTGACCCGGGAGAGGGATCTCGCAACGTGCGCGCGCGCGGGCGGCATCTGCGCCGCCGAGGCGATCGGCCACATGGGCGCCCGCCCCGAAGCGTCCCTGGCCCGGCTGGTGACGGAAAGGCTCGGCTGACGATCCCGTCGCAGCCGGCCCCGTTGCAGCCGGCGCGCCCGCCGCAGCGCCGAGCGGCGCGTTGACGCCCGTTGCCCGCCCAAAGGATCCGGCGGA
>JAEULH010000069.1 GCA_016793925.1 Rhodospirillales bacterium
TGCGGGGCGTAGCCCTGGATGTGGGCGATGATCCCGGCCTTGATGCACTCGAGGTACTTGCCCTCGGCTGCGAACGTCGATTCCAGGGAATGCGCCACGGGCGCGGCGACGCCGTACGAGGCGAGGACGCCGCTGAAGGTGCCGACGAGGGCGCCGCCGATGAGATGGCCGAGGATCTCGGGCGGCTCGGTGATGGAGCCCATGGTGTGGATCACGCCGAGGACCGCGGCGACGATGCCGAGCGCCGGCAACCCGTCGGCGATGGCGCTGACCGACCCGGCGATGGCCTCCTGTTCGGCATGGTGCCCCGCCAACTCGCCCTCCATGACCGCTTCGATTTCATGGGGACTGCCGCTGCCCATCGTCAGCAGGCGCAGGTAGTCACAGAGGAACGCGACCGCGTGATGATTGCCGGCGAGGGATGGATGAGCCTGGAATATGGGGCTCTCCTCGGGCCGCTCGACGTGGGCCTCCAGGGCCAGGTCGCCCTTCGTCTTGGCGAGTTTGAATAGGGAGAACATGGCGGCGAGGAGATCGAGGTAGTTCGCCTTGCTGGCCCTGGCGCCGGTCAGCAGCTTCTTCGTAGCCTTGAGCGCGCCGATCAGCACCGGCCTGGGGTTGGCGATGACGAAGGCGCCGATCGCCGCACCGAAGATGATGACGAACTCCAGCGGCTGCCAAAGGACGAAGATGTGGCCGCCGCCACCCATGTAGCCCCCGACGACACTCGCTGCGACGACGATCAGACCGAGGATAAACAGCATTCCAGGCTCCCAAACCCTTGACTGTGCGATGGCTGGTCCCGTAGGTACCTGTCGGAACCCGTCTCCGCCGCCAGATCGGGGCGCGGCAGGCTTCTCCGCAGGTTTACAGTCGTGAGCGTTTAGAATCCGCTAAGCGCGGGCGGCGATCTCGCCGGTCTTGCAGGAACCGTAGCCGTGGCTGTTAACGAGCTGTCGTTCAAGGATGCGCTCAGCCGATTCGCCACCGGCGTGTGCGTGGTCACGTCCGTCGGGGAAGACGGCGCACCCGCCGGCATGACGATCAGTGCGTTCACCTCCGTCTCGCTCGACCCGCCCCTGGTGCTGTTCTGCCTCGGGCGCAAGAACGACGTGCTGATCCGCGGCGCGCGCGACGGCCGCCTCGCGATCAACATCCTCGCCGAGGACCAGGAGGAGGTGTCCGAGATATTCGCCTCGCAGAAGAGCGACAAGTTCGCCGGCGTGGCCTACACCCTGGGAGAGTCCGGCTGTCCGACGATCAACGGCGCACTGGCTGTCCTCGAATGCGCCGTCGCGGCCACGCATGACGGCGGCGACCATCTGATCGTCGTCGGCCGGGTCGAGCTGTTGCGGGTCCTCGGCGGCAAGCCGCTGCTTCGCTATCGCGGCCGCTATCTGCGAATCACCTGAGCGCACCGCCTGGCAGCCGCCAGGCGCCAGCGACGTTCGAGAAGCTGGGAGAGAGTGAGGCCCGCGAAGCGGAGGGTTTCATCTCCTCGATTGCTTCGTCGGGCTTCGCCATCCTCGCTATGACGATGGTACTCACTTCAGCAGGTTGTCGTTACCGCGCGGCGCCGGCGGCGTGGCGACCAGGACTCAGTGGCGGTCAGCCTCCGGCACCAGGGTCAGCCGAGACGTGGCTTCCGCCTCCAATTCGGCGCGCGACTGGCCGAGCGTGATGCTTCGGCCGTCGAGCCAGGGTCCGACCAGATCGCGGTAGTGGAGAGACAACGGATTGCCGGACTGGCCGGGAACGACGATGAAGCGCGACCGCGCCGGATCGGCGAGGTCGTAAACAGCGCGGTATCCTGCACCGTGGATTGCGGCGAAAGGCCCGTCGAGATCGGCGATGTCGGAGGCCGCGCGCATGATCGTGTCGTTGCCGCCGCCGACCGGCGCGCGCACGTTGACGAGGCTGCGGATCAGCGGGATCCGGCCGAGCAGGAGGTTGTCGAACCGGGCTTCATGCGCCGCGGCCCAGCGCCACGACCGCCAGTCGTCGCCATAGGCGGCTGCGAGTTCGGCCATGGCGGCGCTCAGCGACTGGTCCAGCCGCGCGCCGCAGTCTTCGACCTCGGGCGTGAGCGGGCGATCGCACCAGACCGGGCGGTCGCGCAGGACGCGCTCGACGAAGAGCGGGCGATAGCCCCAGTAGGCGGCGAACAGCCCGCCCAGCCGATCCTCGCCGAGGGCCCTGGTCAATGCGCGCAGCCAGGCGGCGAAGATCAGCGGTTCGGGACGATCGGCAGCCATTTCCGCATCCGCCGACCAGTCCCGCAGCCGCGCCACAACGTCGGCATGGCCGCTCCCGGCGGGCATGGCCGCAAGCATCAGGGGCAACAGGGTTTTCGCCATCGGCGAGGCGATGTCGTTCTGGATCGCAGCCATCGAGGCGACCGTGTGATGCGACCGGGCGATGAGCAATTCGGCGATGCGCTGCGCCCGGAAGCCGGGGTCCCAGTCGGCGCCCAGGTACCAGGGGTAGCTGTCGTCGACGACACGGTTGTTGGCGTTGATGATCAGGTCGACCGGCGGGTTGAAGACCCGCGGCAGGGCGGAGAAGGGAACGAACCCGCGCCAGTCGGCCTCGCCGCTCCACCCGGGCGCCGGGGTCAGGCCCTGGCCAGGCTCGCGGATCGGCACCCGGCCCGGGACGATGAAGCCGATGTTGCCGTCGACGTCGGCGTAGGCGAAGTTCTGCTGGACGATCTTCTGCCGCGACAGGGCGGCGACGAACGCCGGCCACGAGCCGGCGGCGTTGACGCCCAGCGCTGTTTCCGGGGTGGCGTCGTCGTCGGCGAGGTAGGTCGCCGCCAGCGCGAGGATCTCCTGGCCGCCGCCGGGCTCCGGCGAGGCGTCGCCGCCCGATCCGACGACAGGCCGCGCCTCGGGCCGGATGTCGCTGACGACCGGACCGTGACGGGTCGAGCGGATTGCGACGGTGACGTCGCCGCCGCCCTTGACCTTGATCGTCTCGCTGCGCAGGGCGAACGGCTCGGAGCCGGACGGCGTCAGGTAGCGGCCGGGATCCTCCGGATCGGGACGCTCGAGGAAGAGATCCTCGACGTCGCTGCCGGTGTTGGTCAGCCCCCAGGCGATCCGGTCGTTGTGCCCGAATATGAAGAACGGAACGCCAGGGGCGGTCGCGCCGGCGAGGCTGCCGGCCGGCGTTACGACACGCGCGAGATACCAGGGGCCCGGCGCCCCGAGCCTGAGGTGCGGATCGTTGGCGAGCAGGGGCTTGCCGCTCTTCGTCCGCGATCCGCCGACCACCCAGAAGTTAGAGGCGCCGCCGAGTTCCGCTCTGCCCCCACCTGGATCATGGCCGGGACCATGGCTGCTTCCCGCCGCACCTGCCGCGGACGACGCGCCGGGGATGGTTAGCGGGTCGCCCGGAGGTGCCGGCGGCCACAGGTCCGCGAGCATGTCCGGCGGCAGAAGCCGGCCCAGACCTTCGCGCAGCAATTCCTCATTGCGATTTCCGGCCAGGCGTAGCGACATGGTCCTGAACCAGAGGAGGCTGTCTGCCGGCCGCCACGGCTCGGGGGCGAGCCCGGTCGCGGCGAATTCCGGCGGCAGCGCCCCCTGATGAGACTCGCGCCAGCGGTTGACGCCACGGGCGTAGGCGTCGAGCATCGCCCTCACCTCGGCGGAGGAGGTCTCATACTGAGCTTCGGCGAGGCGGGCGAACCCAAGCGTTCGCATGAAGCGGTCCGTTTCGATTGTCGCCGGGCCGAACAGCTCCGACAGGCGGCCGGCGCCGAGGCGGCGCGTGCCCTCCATCTGCCACAGCCGGTCCTGGGCGTGGACGTAACCCAGTGCGAAGGCGGCGTCGGCGGCGGTATCGGCGAAGATGTGCGGAACCCCGTGCGGGTCCCGGTAGACCGCGACCGGCGCACCGATCGCCGCGGCGACGCGGTCGTTGCGCGGGGGCAGGGAAGCGCTGAACCACAGCGCGCCGAGGCCGATGCCGATGGCGGCGGCGACGGCCAGGGCGGCGCTGCCGCGGGCGAACAGGGAGCGAGACATCGCCGCGCATTGTTTCCGCGATCGGGTTCGCTCGCAAGCCGGCGCGCGCGGGCCTTCGGATGAGGGCCGTCAACGGGCGCGCGGAAGCCCGCGCCCGCTGATCGCGGCCGAGGAACATGCTACAAAGCCTGCCACGGCCCGGCGATGAGAAAGCGGAGGACAATCATGAGCATGCGCGAACGCAGCTACCTCAGTCTCGGCGCTCACGGCTTCCACCGGATCGCCTATGCCGAGTGGGGTGCGCCGGACCAGGCGCAGGTGGCGATCTGCGTTCATGGCCTGACCCGCAACGGCCGCGACTTCGATTGTCTCGCCCAGGCGCTCGAAGACCGCTACCGCGTCGCCTGCCCCGACCTGCCCGGCCGCGGCAAGAGCCACTGGTTCACGGTTCGCGCCGATTACAAGCCGCCGGTCTACCTGAGCGACATGGCGGCGCTGATCGCGCGGATGGACGTTCCGCAGGTCGACTGGATCGGAACCTCGCTGGGCGGGATCCTGGGCATGACCCTGGCGGCGCAGCCGAACACGCCGATCCGCAAGCTGGTCGTCAACGACGTCGGCACCTTTATCGACAAGGCGGCGCTGGCGCGGATATCCGACTATGTCGGCCAGGATCCCTCTTTCCGCAGCCTTGAGGCGCTGGAGGCCTACCTCCGAGAGGTTCACGCCCCGTTCGGGGCGCTGACGGACGCGCAGTGGCGGCATCTCGCCATCCACAGCGCAAGGCGCGACGAGGCCGCCGATGTCTGGCGGCTGCACTATGACCCCGGCCTTGTCGAGCCGCTGAAGGAGTGGTTTTCCGAGGATGTCGATCTGTGGCCGGTGTGGGAAGCGATTACCTGTCCGGTCCTGATCCTTCGCGGTGCCGAGTCGGATATCCTTCTGAACGAGACGGCGGAAGAAATGCTGACCCGTGGTCCCGAGGCCGAACTGGTCGTGCTGCCCGATATCGGCCATGCGCCGATGCTGATGGACCCGGCCCAGATCGCCGTCGTCCGCGACTGGCTGCTGTCGTAGGCGGAGGCGACGAGCCGAAGCTTGGCCTATAACCAAAACCTCGTCATTGCGAGGCGGCGGAACCGACGAAGCAATCCACGCGTTCAGGCAGTGGATCGCCACGCGCCTGTCGGCGCTCGCGATGACGATAACGAGACGTTGTCATTGCGAAGCGGGGGTGAGGGGCGGCCGCTCCGCATGCACTTTCATCGTCGTGGCCGCACTCCGGCTTTGAAGCCAGATGCGCGGCTCAGCCTTCCTTCAGCAGGCGCGCTGCGTCCAGCGCCGCGTAGGTGAGGATGCCGTCGGCGCCGGCGCGCTTGAAGGCGAGCAGGCTCTCGAGGAGCGCCCGCGGATAGTCGATCCAGTCGCGATCGGCGGCTGCGCGGAGCATGGCGTACTCGCCGCTGACGTTGTAGGCGAAGGTCGGCACGCCGAACGACGCCTTCACCCGCTGAATGATGTCGAGGTAAGGCATGCCCGGCTTGACGATCACCATGTCGGCGCCCTCCTCGATGTCGAGGGCGACCTCGCGCAGGGCTTCGAGGGCGTTGGCCGGGTCCATCTGGTAGGTCTTCTTGTCGCCGACCAGCGCCCCGGATGAACCGATGGCGTCGCGGAACGGGCCGTAGAAGGCCGAGGCGAACTTGGCCGCGTAGGCCATGATCTGGGTATCGGCGCACCCCGCCTGATCCAGCGCGTCGCGGATTGCGCCGACCCGGCCGTCCATCATGTCCGACGGCGCGACGATGTCGCAGCCGGCCTCGGCCTGGACCACCGCCTGGCGGCAGAGGATGGCGACCGACTCGTCGTTGACGACCTTGCCGTCGCGGCAGACGCCGTCGTGCCCATGGCTGCTGAACGGATCGAGCGCGACGTCGCAGATGACGCCGAGCCCCGGGTAGGCGGCCTTGATCCGGCGAATGGTCCGGCAGACCAGGTTGTCCGCGTTGACGGCTTCGTCGCCTTCGGGGGTCTTCAACTCCGGCTCGACGTAAGGAAACAGTGCGATCGCCTGGATGCCGAGGCCGACGGCCTCGGCGACCGCGTCGGCGACCAGGTCCGACGACAGCCGGTCGACGCCGGGCATCGACGGGACCGGCTCGCGGCGGTTCTCGCCCTCGATGACGAAGATCGGCCAGATCAGGTCGAGGACCGACAGCCGCGTCTCGGCCACGAGCGCGCGCGACCACGGCGCCCGCCGGTTGCGCCGCATCCGTGTGCGGGGGAACCGGCCCCGCCCCGCCAGAACCTCGGGAATGGCCACCGCTCAGGCCGCCTCCAAAGCCTGGGCCAGGTCGGACAGGATGTCGTCGATGTGCTCGATGCCGACCGACAGCCGGACGTAGCCTTCGGAGACACCCGTCGACATCCGATCCTCCTGCGAAAGCTGCGAATGGGTGGTCGAGGCCGGGTGGATGGCGAGCGTCCGCGCATCGCCGATATTGGCGACGTGGTAGACCAGCTTCAGCGCATCGATGAAGCGCCGTCCGGCCTCGCGCCCGCCGGCGAGTTCGAACCCGACGAGGCCGCCGAAGCCGCCGGCGAGGTAGGCCTCGGCGCGGCGGCGCACCTCGCCGTCCTGATGGCCGGGGAAGATGACCTTCGTGACCTTGTCGTGCTTCGTCAGCGCATCGGCCACGGCGGCGGCGTTGGCGCAGTGGGTGCGCATGCGCAGCGGAAGCGTTTCCAGCCCCTGGAGGAACATGAAGGCGTTGAACGGGCTCATGGCGGCGCCGATGTCGCGCAACAAAACGACGCGCGCGCGGAGGATATAGGCGATCGGGCCGAGCGGCTTCGCCGCCTCCGTCCAGACCGCGCCGTGATAGCTGGGGTCGGGCTGGCAGAGCGTCGGGAAGCGTTCCGCGTGCGCCTCCCAGTCGAAGCCGCCGCCGTCGATGATCAGCCCGCCGATCGAGGTTCCGTGGCCGCCGATGTACTTGGTCGTCGAGTACATGACGACGGCGGCGCCGTGGTCGAACGGCCGGCACAGGACCGGCGCCGCGGTGTTGTCGACGATCAGAGGCACGCCGAGCGCCCGGCCGATCTCGGCGACTTCGCGGATGGGAAAGACCTGCAGCTTGGGGTTGGGCAGGGTCTCGGCGTAGTAGCACCGCGTCCGTGCGTCCGTCGCCCGTGCAAAGGCCTCCGGATCGGCCGGGTCGACGAAGCGGACGTCAACGCCCATGCCCTTCAGGGTGTTGACGAAAAGGTTCCAGGTTCCGCCGTAAAGGTCCGTGGAGCTTACAAAATTGTCTCCGGCCTGGCACAGGTTGAGAACCGCCAGGGTGGACGCCGCCTGGCCCGAGCTCACCGCCAGCGCCGCCGCGCCGCCGTCGATCGCGCTCATCCGGCGCTCGAGCACGTCGCAGGTGGGGTTCATGATCCGCGTGTAGATGTTGCCGAGCTCGCGAAGAGCGAAGAGATCCTCGGCGTGCTGGGTATGGCGGAACTGATACGAGGTCGTCTGGTAGATCGGCACGGCGACCGAACCGGTCGCTTCGTCGCTGCGATAGCCGCCGTGGAGGGCGAGCGTCTCTGGGTGCATGGGTCGTTCCGTCACTGCTGTTCGCCTTCCACTCCGCGTTGGCCGTGGGTGTCTCTCGCCCGGTTTGGCGTCCCGCCTCGTGCCCGCCCGGGGCGCTCCTTGCGCTGCGTTGGCGACGCTGTTTGCGCCGCGGCGGTCGAGGGCCGGAGATTATACGGTCTGTCGGCGGAGAGTCAGATTTATTGCCGCTTTTCCGAGCGCAAGCCGCCCACCGGTTGGGCAGCTTCGCTTTACGCGTCTGCGCTGCTGGGCTAGCCTGAGTTGCGGGCTGCGTCAACCCGCCAGCGCTGTGTGGCTGTGGATGGATGCCCAGGGAGGAGTTTTTCTCGTGCCAGACGACATCGCAGTCAACGACAAGGCGGCTTCTCCAATCGAACGCCGCGGCTATCAGCCGCGCAATCCGATCCGCTTCGTGACGGCCGCCAGCCTGTTCGATGGCCACGACGCTTCGATCAACATCATCCGCCGGCTGCTCCAGGGCGGCGGCGCCGAGGTCGTCCATCTCGGCCACAACCGCGCCGTCGACGAGGTCGTCCGCGCCGCCGTGCAGGAGGATGTCCAGGGCATCGCCATCAGCTCCTACCAGGGCGGGCACATGGAGTACTTCCGCTACATGCTCGACCTGCTGCGCACCCACGGCGGCGAGCACATCCGTGTGTTCGGAGGTGGCGGCGGGGTGATCGTCGCCGAGGAGGTGGACGCGCTCCACGCCTACGGGGTCGCGCGGATCTACACGCCCGAGGACGGCCGCCGGCTCGGCCTCCAGGGCATGATCGACGACATGCTGGCCCGCGCCGACTTCGACCCGGCCACCAGCATCCCGGCCGATCTCGACGGGCTCTTCGCCGGCGACATGCTGGTTCTCGCTCGCACGATCACGGCGCTCGAGGCCGGCGCGTTGCCCGATCACGTCCGCGACCAGATCCATGTTCAGGCCCGACGCCGACCGGCGCCGGTCCTCGGCGTCACCGGCACCGGCGGCGCCGGCAAGTCGTCGCTGACCGACGAACTCGTTCGCCGCTTCCGCCTCTACAGCGAGGAACCGCGGATCGCCGTCATCGCCATCGATCCGACCCGGCGCAAGACCGGCGGCGCGCTGCTCGGCGATCGCATCCGGATGAACTCGATCGACGGCGCCAGCATCTTCATGCGCTCGATCGCGACCCGGTCGAGCGAGCAGGAGATCCCGCCCGGGCTTCCCGACATCGTCGCCGCCGCCAAGGCGGCCGGGTTCGACCTGGTGATCGTCGAGACCCCGGGCATCGGCCAGGGCGACGCCGGGATCGTCCCCCACGTCGACGCATCGCTCTACGTCATGACGCCGGAGTTCGGCGCGGCGAGCCAGCTCGAGAAGATCGATATGCTGGACTTCGCCGACGTGGTCGCGGTCAACAAGTTCGATCGCCAGGGCGCGCACGACGCGTTGCGCGACGTCGCCAAGCAGATCCAGCGCAATCGCGAAGCTTTCAGCGTCCCGGTCGACGAGATGCCGGTCTTCGGCACGATTTCCTCGCGCTTCAACGACGCCGGCGTCAGCGCCGTCTATCGCGCGCTGGTGGACCTGTTCAATGCACGCGGGCTGGGCAGGTGGCGGTCGCGACTGGACGGCGACGTGCGCCGTTATTCCGAGGCCGGCGCCGGGATCGTGCCGGCGGCGCGGCGGCGCTATCTGGCCGAAATCGCCGACGCTGTCCGTGCCTACCACCGCACCGTCGCGGACCAGAGCCGCATCGCCCGGGAGCGCCAGCACCTGCGCGAGGCGCAGCGACTGTTGGCGGAAGCCGGCGCGGAGGCCGCGCCGGCGCTCGCCGACCTGATCGCCGATCGCGAGAAGGCGCTCGACCCGCGCTGTCGGCGGCTGATCGAGATCTGGCCCAGTGTGCGCGAGACCTACGCCCGCGACGAATTCGTCGTGCGCATGCGCGACCGCGAGATCCGCACCCGCCTTTACCACACGACGCTGGCCGGCAGCCGCCTGCCGAAGGTCGCGTTGCCGCGCTACGAGGACGAGGGCGAGATCCTCACGTGGCTGCTGAAAGAGAACGTGCCCGGCAGCTTTCCGTTCACCGCCGGCGTCTTCGCCTTCAA
Organism: Rhodospirillales bacterium; assembly: GCA_016793925.1. GTDB lineage: Bacteria > Pseudomonadota > Alphaproteobacteria > Rhodospirillales > Defluviicoccaceae > JAEULH01. The sequence goes on from JAEULH010000069.1 coordinate 9,664, forward strand.
GCGCGAAGGCGAGGACCCGACCCGCATGTTCGCCGGCGAGGGCGACGCCTTCCGGACCAACGCCCGCTTCAAGCTGCTGTCTGCCGAGTCGGAGGCGAAGAGGCTGTCGACCGCGTTCGACTCGGTCACGCTTTACGGCTTCGATCCGGACCCGAGGCCCGACATCTACGGCAAGATCGGCAACGCCGGCGTCTCCATCGCGACCCTCGACGACATCAAGGCGCTCTACGACGGCTTCGCCCTGTGCGATCCGCTTACCTCGGTCTCGATGACCATCAACGGCCCCGCGCCGGCGATCCTGGCGATGTTCTTCAACGCCGCGATCGATCAGCAGCTCGATCGCTTCGGCGCCGAGAACGGTCGCGAGCCGACCGAGGACGAGACCGACAAGATCCGCGACTGGGTGCTCGAAAACGTCCGCGGCACGGTCCAGGCCGACATCCTCAAGGAGGATCAGGGGCAGAACACCTGCATTTTCTCCACCGAGTTTGCGCTGAGGATGATGGCCGATATTCAGGACTTCTTTGTCCATCATCGGGTGCGCAACTTCTACTCGGTCTCCATTTCCGGCTACCACATCGCCGAGGCCGGCGCCAACCCGATCACCCAGCTTGCCTTCACCCTCGCCAACGGTTTCACCTACGTCGAGGCGTACCTCGCGCGCGGCATGCACATCGACGACTTCGGCCCCAACCTGTCGTTCTTCTTCTCGGCCGGCATGGATCCGGAATACACGGTCATGGGCCGGGTGGCGCGGCGGATCTGGGCGGTGGCGATG
>JAEULH010000072.1 GCA_016793925.1 Rhodospirillales bacterium
CCTGATGAAAGGCTGAGCACCGCCCATGCCCGTCGCCATCGTCCTTCTGCCGCTGCTCGGCGCGATCGTCGCGGGTGCGCTCGCCTTCATCGATCCGGGCAGCAGGGCGGCCAAGGCCCGCATCGACAAGCTGGCGCAGGCGGTCACCTGCGGCGCGCTGCTCATCTCGATGGTGCTGGCCATCATCACCTTCAACAGCGTGGCCATCAACGGCCAGACCCAGACCATCACCATCTTGAACTGGATCTCGTCCGGGGAGCTGGAGATCAACTGGGGCCTGAAGCTCGACACGCTGTCGGCGGTGATGATGCTGGTCGTCACCGTCGTCTCGGCGATGGTGCACATCTACTCCATCGGCTACATGCACCACGACCCGAGCATCCCCCGGTTCATGGCCTACCTGAACCTGTTCACGTTCTTCATGCTCGTGCTGGTCACCGCCGACAATCTGGTCCAGCTCTTCCTCGGCTGGGAAGGCGTCGGCCTGTCGTCCTACCTCCTTATCGGCTTCTGGTACGATCGGCCGTCCGCCAACGCCGCCGCGATCAAGGCGTTCCTGGTCAACCGCGTCGGCGACTTCGGCTTCATGCTCGGCATCCTCGGCGTCTTCGTGCTGTTCGGCACGGTGCAGCTCGATCCGATCCTCGCCGGCGCCGCGGAGCACGCCGACACCGTGCTGAACCTGTTCGGCGGCGAGGCCCACGCCTTGACCGTGATCTGCATCCTGCTGTTCATCGGTGCGATGGGCAAATCGGCGCAGATCGGGCTGCACACTTGGTTGCCCGACGCGATGGAAGGGCCGACGCCCGTCTCGGCGTTGATCCACGCCGCGACGATGGTGACCGCCGGCATCTTCATGGTCGCCCGGCTCTCGCCGCTGTTCGAGCAATCCGATATCGCGCTCTCCGTCGTCACCATCATCGGCGCCTCGACCGCCATCTTCGCGGCGACCGTCGGCTGCGTGCAGAACGACATCAAGCGCGTCATCGCCTATTCGACCTGCTCGCAGCTGGGCTACATGTTCTTCGCCTGCGGCGTCTCGGCCTACGGGGCCGGCATCTTTCATCTGATGACCCACGCCTTCTTCAAGGCCCTGCTGTTCCTTGGCGCCGGCTCGGTGATCCACGCCATGTCCGACGAGCAGGACATGCGCAAGATGGGCGGCCTGTGGCGGATGATCCCGGTGACCTACGCGCTGATGTGGATCGGCTCCCTCGCGCTCGCCGGCATCTGGCCGTTCGCAGGCTACTACTCCAAGGACATCATCCTCGAAGCCGCCTACGGGGCGGAGACCGGGGTCGGCCAGTACGCCTTCTGGCTGGGCGTCGCCGCGGCGTTCCTGACCGCGTTCTACTCCTGGCGGTTGCTGCTAATGACCTTCCACGGCAAGCCGCGCGCCGACGAGCCGGTTCTTGCGCGTGTGCACGAATCGCCCATGGTCATGCTGGTCCCGCTCTTCGTGCTTGCCACCGGGGCGCTCGTTGCCGGCTTCATCGGCTACGACGCCTTCGTCGGCCACGAATCCGGGGCGTTCTGGAACGGCGCGATCACCGTCCTGCCCGGGCATCCGGCTCTCGAGCGTGCGCATGAATCGCCGACCTGGGTCAAGCTGGCACCGCTGGCGGTGGGGCTGGCCGGGATCGCCACGGCGTACGTGATGTACTTCCTCAAGCCGGACCTGCCCGGCCGCGTGGCTGCCGCCTTCCCCCGCGTCTATCGGTTCGTGCTCAACAAGTGGTATTTCGACGAACTGTACAACGCGATCTTCGTTCGCCCCGCCTTCGTCATCGGCCGCAGCCTGTGGAAGGGCGGCGATGGCGCCGTGATCGACGGCGTCGGTCCCGACGGCATCGCCACGGCGACCATGGGCATCGCCCAGGCCGTTCGCCGCGTGCAGAGCGGCTACATCTATCACTACGCCTTTGCCATGCTGATCGGCATCCTCGTGCTGGTCTCCTGGTACGTCCTGCGCTCAGTCTGACCGGCCGCAATGAACAACCTGCCGATCCTCTCGCTCGTCACCTTCCTGCCCCTCGTCGGCGCGGCCTTTATCGCGACCATTCGCGGCGAGCCGGCCGTCGTCGCCCGCAACGCCCGCAACGTCGCCCTGCTGACCGCGGGTACGACGTTCTTCCTCTCGCTCGGCATCTGGTTCAACTTCGACACCGCCGAGCCGGGCTTCCAGTTCGTGGAGCGGTCCGATTGGATGCCATCCTTCGGGATCGCGTATCACCTGGGCGTCGACGGCATTTCGATGCTGTTCGTGCTGCTGACGACCCTGTTGACGCCGCTGTGCATCCTCGCGAGCTGGGAAAGCGTTACCGCGCGCGTGAAGGAGTACATGATCGCCTTCCTCGTCATGGAAACGATGATGGTCGGCACCTTCTGCGCACTCGACCTGATTCTTTTCTACCTGTTCTTCGAAAGCGTGCTCATCCCGATGTTCCTGATCATCGGGATCTGGGGCGGACCGCGGCGGATCTACTCGGCGTTCAAGTTCTTCCTCTTTACCTTCGCCGGCTCGGTTTTGATGTTCATCGCCCTGCTGACGATCTACCTCCAGGCCGGCACCACCGACATCCCGACCCTGATGCAGCACGACTTCCCCGCCAGTCTGCAGATCTGGCTGTGGCTCGCGATGCTCGCCGGGTTCGCCGTGAAGCTGCCGATGTGGCCGGTGCACACGTGGTTGCCGGACGCGCACGTCGAGGCGCCGACAGCGGGTTCGGTCATCCTCGCCGGGGTGCTGCTGAAGTTCGGCGGCTACGGGTTCCTTCGCTTCTCACTGCCGATGCTGCCGGAAGCTTCGGTGGTGTTCATGCCGCTGATGTTCGGCCTCGGCATCGTCGCCATCATCTACACCTCCCTGGTCGCGCTGGCCCAGGAGGACATGAAAAAGCTGATCGCCTATTCGTCCGTCGCGCACATGGGCTACGTGACGATCGGCAGCTTCACGCTGACGGTACAGGGGATCCAGGGCTCGCTGTTCCAGATGCTGAGCCACGGCATCGTCTCGGCCGCGCTCTTCCTCGTGGTCGGCGTCGTCTACGACCGGATCCACTCGCGCGAGATCTCGGTCTACGGCGGTCTCGTCGAACGCATGCCGGCCTACGCCCTGGTGTTCATGATCTTCATGCTGGCCTCCGTCGGCCTGCCCGGCACCGGCGGCTTCATCGGCGAGTTCCTGGTCATGCTCGGCGCGTTCCGCGTGAACGCGTGGGTTGCCGCGTTCACGGCGACCGGCATGATCCTCGGCGCGGCCTACATGCTCTACCTCTACAGGCGGGTGATCCTCGGTCAGTTGACCAAGGACCGGCTCAAGTCGATCCTCGACCTCAAGCCGCGCGAGATCCTCATTTTTGCGCCGCTGCTGTTTCTGGTCATCTGGATGGGCGTCTATCCCAAGCCGTTTCTCGACGTGATGCAGCCCTCCGTCGATCAGCTGGTGCAACGCGTCGAAGTCGCTCGGGCCAACATGGGCGAGCCGGCCTACGCCGGTCGATGACGCAGGTTCGCGGGAAGGACTGAACGACAAAATGCCGACTGCCGAATTTCCGAACCTGTTCCCGGCCCTGCCCGAGATTTTTCTGCTTGTCGCGGCGATGGCGCTGCTCATGTTCGGGGTCTTCCGCAAGGATGACGAGGCGGGGCCGGCGCGGGTGCGCTGCAGCCGCATCGTCGCCCGGCTGTGCATCCTCGCGCTGCTCTGCGCTCTGATTCTCGTCGTGACGATGAACGGCAGCGACCGGGTCACGACCTTCAACGGCATGTTCGTGGTCGACCGCTTCGCCGTCTATTTCAAGGTGCTGATCCTGATCTCTTCGGCGCTGTCGATCCTCATCGCCCAGGATTATCTCGAGGTGCACCGGGTCGCCCGGTTCGAGTTTCCGGTGCTGGTCGTGCTGGCGAGCGTCGGCATGATGCTGATGGTCTCCGCCAACGACCTGATGGCGCTCTACCTCGGCCTGGAGATGCAGAGCCTCTCGCTCTACATCATCGCCTCCTTCCAGCGCGACGATCAGCGTTCGGTCGAGGCGGGCCTGAAATACTTTGTCCTCAGCGCCCTGGCGTCCGGGATGCTCCTCTACGGGAGCTCCCTCATTTACGGCTTTACCGGGACGACCAGCTTCGACGCCATGGCCGGCGCGCTGGCTGCCGCTCCCGGCGAGGCGGTCTCGCTCGGCGCGTTGATCGGCATCGTCTTTATCCTCGCCGGCCTGGCCTTCAAGATCTCGGCGGTGCCCTTCCATATGTGGACCCCGGATGTCTACGAGGGCGCACCGACGCCGGTCACCGCGTTCTTTGCCGTCGCCCCCAAGCTGGCGGCGATCGCGCTGCTGCTTCGGGTGATGATGGAGCCGTTCGGCGCCCTTACGGTCCAGTGGCAGCAGGTGATCGTCTTCATCTCGGTCGCGTCGATGGCTCTCGGCGCCTACGCCGCCATCGGCCAGTCCAACATCAAGCGGCTGATGGCCTACAGCTCCATCGGCCATGTCGGCTACGCCCTGATCGGCCTCGCTGTCGGCAACGAGGCGGGCGTCCGGGGCGTTCTGATCTACATGGCCATCTACCTGTTCATGAACATCGGCGCCTTCACCTGCATTCTCAGCATGCGCCGGCGCGGGCAGATGGTGGTCGGCATCAACGATCTGGCCGGCGTCTCGAAGTCGAACCCGATGCTGGCTTTGGCGCTCGCCATTTTCATGTTCTCGCTGGCGGGCATTCCGCCGCTGGCGGGCTTCTTCGGCAAGCTTTACATTTTTCTCGCCGCCGTTCAGGCCGGTTACTTCACCCTCGCCATCATCGGCGTCCTGACCAGCGTCGTCGGAGCCTTCTATTACATCCGCATCGTCAAGGTGATGTACTTCGACGAGGCAGAGGAGGTGCTCGACCGGCGGATGGACCGGCCGACTGCGCTGGTGATGGCCGCGACCGGCATCCTGATTGCGATTTTCTTCATCATTCCCGACCCGCTTCTATCGCAGGCTCAAGCCGCGGCACAGTCGTTGTTCGGCGGCTGATGCCGCCGCCGCAGCGGCCGCGGGAGACGGTAGCGCCGGTCGCGGATGGTGATCCGCTCCTGCCTTTCCAGCTCATCGCCTACGACGAAGTCGACTCGACGAACACGGTCGCAAAGCGGCTGTGCGGCGCCGAGGCTTCCGACCGGACGCTCGTCTGGGCGCGGCGGCAGACCGCGGGGCGCGGCCGGCTCCAGCGAACCTGGATCTCGCCCACGGGCAACCTTTACGCCTCGCTGATCCTGCGCCCGCAGGTCGCGGCGCGGGAGGCGACCGCGCTCACCTTCGTCGCCGCCGTCGCGGTCGCCGACGCGGTCTCGGCGGTGTTGGCCGATGACAGGGCCGACCCCGCGCCCGTGCGCTGCAAGTGGCCGAACGACGTCCTCGTCGGCGGGCGAAAGATCGCCGGCATTCTCCTCGAGTCGGCGACCACGGCGGACGGTCGGCTGGAATGGGTGATCGTCGGCATCGGCATCAACGTCGCCAGCCATCCTCCGCCAAGCCAGACCATCTATCCGGCGACATCGCTGGCCGCCGAGGGCGCGCCTGCGATTGCGCCCGAAGCTGTTCTCGAAACGCTCTGCCGGCGTCTCGACGACCGGCTGCGGCAATGGGCCGACGGCGGCTTCGCTGCGACTCGCGCGGCCTGGATGGCCCGGGCCCACGACCTCGGCCGGCCGATCGCAGTCGATTGCGGCGGTGCGCCGGTGTGCGGGGTCTTTCGCGGTCTCGACGAGGACGGCGCGCTCGTTATCGAAGGCGACGATGGCGTCCGCCGGATCAGCGCCGGCGACGTCCTGCCGAAACCAACGACAACGAATTGAGAGCGCACCCTCCCAATGCTTCTGGCAATCGACACCGGCAACACGAACACGGTCTTCGCGGTTTTCGACGACAGCGGCGCGATCCGCGGCGAATGGCGCTCGTCCACGAACATCAACCGCACCGCCGATGAGATCGGCGTCTGGCTCCGACAACTCATGTCGCTGGCCGGGATCGAGCCGAAGGCGATCGAAGCGGTCATCATCTCCTCGGTCGTGCCGGCGACGCTGTTCAGCCTCCGCCTGCTGTCGCGGCGCTATTTCGCCTGCCAGGCTCAGGTCGTCGGTTCTCCCGACGTCGACATCGGCATCGAAGTTCGGGTCGAGCGACCGGAGGAGGTCGGTGCGGACCGCCTGGTCAACGCCGTCGGCGCGCACGGGGAGTACGGCGGTCCGCTGATCATCATCGATTTCGGAACGGCGACGACCTTCGACGTCATCGATGGGGACGGCGCCTACCTCGGCGGCGTCATCGCGCCGGGGGTCAACCTCTCGCTGGAAGCGCTGCACACCGCCTCCGCGCAGCTTCCCCGCGTCGCGATCGGCCGCCCGGAGCGGGTCATCGGCCGGAACACGGTGCAGGCGATGCGTTCCGGGATCTTCTGGGGATACATCGGCATGATCGAGGGGATGGTCGCGCGGATCCGCCAGGAGTACGGCGCTCATCTCGACGTCATCGCCACCGGCGGGCTGGCGCCACTCTTTACCGAGTGCACGGCGACGATCCCGCGATCCGACGCGGACCTCACGCTGAAAGGCCTGCTCGCGGTCCATCGTCTGAATGCGAAGCGATGAGCGGCGAGCCCGGCGCCGACGAACTCGTCTTCCTGCCGCTGGGCGGGGCCGGCGAGATCGGCATGAACCTGAACCTCTACGGCTACGGTCCCCCGGACCGCCGCCGCTGGCTGGTCGTCGACCTCGGCATCACCTTCGCCTCCGGCGAGCCGCCGGGGGTGAGCGTGATAACGCCCGACGTCGCCTATCTGGAAGCGCGCCGGGAGGACATCGCCGGACTGCTGCTCACCCACGCCCACGAGGACCATCTCGGCGCCGTTCATTACCTCTGGCCGCGACTGCGCTGCCCCGTCTATGCGACCCGTTTCGCCCGCGCGGTCCTGGAGCGCAAGCTCACCGAGGCCGGGCTCATCGGCGAGGTGCCGATCATCGAGGTGCCGCTTTCCGGCCGGGTCCGGATCGGTCCGTTCGATGTCGAGTTGGTGACTCTGACGCATTCCATCCCCGAGCCGAACGCCCTCGCCATTCGCACCGGAGCCGGGCTCGTCGTGCACACCGGCGACTGGAAGCTCGATCCCGACCCGGTGGTCGGCGTGCCGGCCGACGAGGCCGCCTTGACTCGCCTGGGCGACGAGGGCGTGCTGGCGATGATCTGCGATTCGACCAATGCCCTCGAGAGCGGCCGCTCCGGCTCGGAAGGGGATCTGCACGCGGGGCTGTTGCGCATCGTCGAAAGCTGCCGCGACCGGGTCGCGGTCACCTGCTTTGCCTCCAACATCGCCCGCCTGCAGACGCTGGGCGACGTCGCCACCGCCACCGGACGCCGTCTCGTGCTCGCCGGCGCCTCGCTGAAACGCAACGTCACCGCCGCCCGCGAGTGCGGCTACCTCGCCGATTTGCCGCCGGTGCTCGACGAGATCGGCGGCGCCTTCCTGCCCCGGCGCGAGGCGCTGTACGTCTGCACCGGCAGCCAGGGCGAGGGCAATGCGGCGCTGTCCCGGTTGGCCTCGGGAGCGCATCCGCGTCTGCTGCTGGAGGCGGGCGACGCCGTCATCTTCTCCGCGAGGGTCATTCCGGGTCACGAACTCGGCGTCGGCCGCATCCACAACACCCTGCTGCGCCGGGGCATTCGCGTCTTTACCCAGCGCGACGCGGCGGTGCATGTCTCCGGCCATCCCGCCGCCGCCGAACTGCGCGACATGTATGCCATGGTCCGGCCGCGTCTTGCCGTGCCGGTCCACGGCGAGCTGCGACACATGCTGGCCCACGCCGCGATTGCCCGAGAATGCGGCGCAGAAGAGGTCGTCACGGTCGAGAACGGCGATGTCCTGCGCCTCGCGCCGGCGCCGGCCGGCATTATCGAAAACGTTCCGTCGGGCAAGTGGGCCCTGGAAGGCAATCGTCTCGTTCCGCTTGACGGGAATCTTGTTCGCGAACGGACAAAAGCCATATACAAGGGCGTCGCCGTGGCGACAGTGGCGATTAGCAATAGCGGCGATCTGGTCAAGGAACCGTTGTTGTCGACGATCGGTTTGCTTGAGAACGGCGAAGATCTCGCCGGTCTCCGCGTCGGCGACGCAATCGGCAAGGCTGTCGACGATATCCCGCCCGCTCGGCGGAGAGACGACGATGTTCTTCGGGAGGCCATTCGGGTCGCGGTCCGTCGCGTATTCCGCGACGCATTCGACAAGAAACCCATGACCTTCATCCACGTGGTGCGCTGCTGAAGCGTTTGGGCGGAAGCGGTTTGGAATGGGCTGGATCAGCGGCGTCGCGGTCTACATCGTCATCTGGTGGCTGGTCATTTTCATGGTTCTGCCGTGGGGTGTGCAGCCGATCGAACGCGCGGATATCGAGAAGGGGCATGCGCCGAGCGCGCCCCTTCGCCCGCACATGCTGCGCAAGGTCATCCTGACGACGCTGATCTCGGCGGTGCTCTGGCTGATCGCCTATGTCGTGATGACCAGCGGCGCGATCTCGTTCCGGACCTGAGCGGGTTTCGCTGTGAACTGGTATTGCGATCACGCGCCCGGGCACCCGATCCACGGACCGTACCACGACCACGAGTACGGCTTTCCCGTCAGCGACGAAACGGCGCTGTTCGAGCGCCTCGGGCTGGAAATCTTCCAGGCCGGGCTCTCATGGCTCATGGTCCTGAACAAGCGCGAGGCGCTTAACCGCGCGTTCGCCGGCTTTCAGGTCGACGAGATCGCCCGATATGGCGACGACGACGTTGCGCGGCTTCTCGCCGATGCCACGATCATTCGCAACAAGGCGAAAATCCGCGCGATCATCGCGAACGCCGGACGGTTTCGGGAGATCCGCGCCGAAGCGGGGTCCTTCGCCGAATGGCTGGCCGCCCATCATCCTCGGCGCGAGGAGGATTGGGTGAAGCTGTTCCGGGCGAATTTCCGGTTCGCCGGCCCGGAGGTCGTGCGCGAGTTCCTCATGAGCATCGGCTATTTGCCGGGCGCCCACAGCCGCGACTGTCCTGTGTTCAGCCGCATCGCCCTGCATCGGCCGCCGTGGGCGGAGGTTCCCGGGGCGGAGGCGGTCGCGCCGCAGCAGCGGTGAGAGCGACCGAAGCGGCGCGCCCCGAAACCTTGAGGCGGGACGCTCGGTCCATGTTCCCGAGCGCTCCCGCCGGCCCCCGACCGTCACGCCAACGCCAACGCCATCGGGTCGTGCGCGTTATTCCATCTGCGCAAACAAAACGGCAAGATCGTTGCCGATCTTGCCTCAATCAACCCACCAGAGGTTTTCCTAGAATGCGGCCTGTTTCGCCACTTGTGATTGTATTGTTTCTTTCTTGGTGTCTCCCCAAAACCCGGGCCCGCCGGTCATCGCTCGCGTCAAAAGCAACAACGCCTAGTTTAAAGGTTAGACCAAATAGCACGCGCCGTCACCCTATTTTTACACGCAAACTGCGCATATCTCGGATGTTTATCGCGCGGCGCGAATTCGCGCGCTGTTGCGCATGGCTCGGCTCCGCGCCGGCGCGAGACGGCCGCCCTGCGGCCGCGCCGTTGATGTGAATCCCTCTATGCCATAGAGTTCGGCACGCTCGCGTTCACGCCTCATCCTTCCGGGACCCAGACTTCCATGCGCCTCTCCCGCTACTTCCTGCCGACGCTGAAGGAAACGCCGGCCGAGGCCCAGATCGTGTCGCATCGGCTGATGCTGCGTGCGGGGATGATCCGACAGGCGAGCGCCGGGATCTACTCATGGCTGCCGCTCGGCTTGCGGGTCCTGCGCAAGATCGAGCAGATCGTTCGCGAGGAGCAGGACGCCCTCGGTTGCCACGAGATGCTGATGCCGACGATCCAGTCGGCCGACCTGTGGCGCGAAAGCGGTCGCTACGACGCCTACGGCCCGGAGATGCTGCGCATCCGCGATCGGCACGACCGCGATCTGCTCTATGGTCCGACCAATGAGGAGCAGATCACCGAAATCGTGCGCGCCGCGGTTACGAGCTACCGGCAGTTGCCGAAGCTCCTCTACCACATCCAGTGGAAATTTCGCGACGAGGTCCGTCCGCGCTTCGGGGTCATGCGCGGTCGCGAGTTTCTGATGAAGGACGCCTATTCCTTCGATCTCGATCTTGCCGGCGCCCGGCAGTCCTACAACAAGATGTTCATCAGCTACCTGCGCTCGTTCGAGCGGCTGGGGCTGAAGGCGATTCCGATGCGCGCGGAAAGCGGCCCGATCGGCGGCGACATGAGCCACGAGTTCGTCATCCTTGCCGATACCGGCGAAAGCGAGATCGCCTACCATCGCGACTTCCTCAACCTCAGCCTCGCCGGCCGCAGCATCGACTTCGAGGCCGATCTGCAGCCGCTGGTCGACAGCTATGTCGCCCAGTACGCCGCCACCGACGAAGAGCGCGACCGGGCGCTGGAAGCCTCGCTCGGCGACAATCTGATCACCGGCCGCGGCATCGAGGTCGGCCACATCTTCTATTTCGGCACCAAGTACGCGCGCCCGATGAATGCGCGGGTTACCGCTCCCGACGGCGAGCCCACGGACATCCAGATGGGATCCTACGGGATCGGCGTGTCGCGGCTGGTCGGCGCCATCATCGAGGCCTCGCACGACGACGCCGGCATCGTCTGGCCGAAGAGCGTCGCGCCCTTCGCCGTCGCGGTGATCAACCTGAAGGCAACCGACCCGGATTGCGCGGCGGCGAGCGAGGGGCTGTACCGCAGCCTGTGCGACGCCGACATCGACGTGCTCTACGACGACCGGGACGAGCGGCCCGGCGTCAAGTTCGCGGAAATGGACCTGATCGGCATCCCGTGGCAGGTGATCGTCGGGCCCAAGGGCCTGCGCGCCGGCCTTGTCGAACTGAAGGATCGCGCCACCGGCGAGCGCCGGGAGATGTCCGCGGAGGCCGTCCTGTCCGCCCTGCTGAAGTAGGCGCACCGGCCATGTTCAGCCGTTTCGAATGGATGATGGCGTCGCGCTATCTTCGCCCGCGTCGGCGCGAAGGGTTCGTCTCCGTCATTGCGGCGTTCTCGCTGCTCGGCATCGCCCTGGGGGTGGCCACGCTGATCATCGTCATGTCGGTGATGAACGGGTTTCGCGAGGAGCTCATGACGCGCATTCTGGGGCTGAACGGCCACCTCAGTCTCTATGGCTCTGGCGTCAGCTTCACCGACTACGACGCGGTCGCCGCCCGGGTGGCGCAGGTTCCGGGCGTCGTCAACGTTGCCCCGATCGTCGAAGGCCAGGTCATGGCCACCGCCAACGGCGTCGCCCGCGGCGCCGTCGTCCGCGGCGTGCGGCCCGAGGATTTGCGCGCGCGCCGGATCATCGCCGACAACATCGTCTCCGGCAGCCTCGATTCGTTCGGCGGCGACGACGCCGTCGTCGTCGGCAACCGCCTCGCCGAACGTCTCGGGGTCGACGTCGGCGACAGCCTGACCCTGATTTCGCCGCAAGGCAACGTCACCGTCTTCGGCACCGTGCCGACGGTGCGCAACTACAAGATCGTGGCGACCTTCAACATCGGCATGTTCGAGTACGATTCCAGCTTCGCGTTCATGCCGCTGGACGCCGCCCAGCTCTATTTCCGGATGCCTGCGGCGGTGACGAACCTGGAGATCACGCTGGACGATCCCGAACGCGCGGTGCCGCTGGCGCGCGCGATCAGTACGGCCGCCGGCGGGCTCAATCGCGTCCAGGACTGGCAGCGGTCCAATGCCAGCTTCTTCAACGCCGTTCAGGTCGAACGGAACGTCATGTTCCTGATCTTGACCCTGATCATCGTCGTCGCCGCCTTCAACATCATCTCCAGCCTGATCATGCTGGTGAAGGACAAGGGCAGGGCGATCGCGATCCTGCGGACGATGGGGGCGACGCGCGGGTCGATCATGCGCATCTTTTTCCTTTCCGGGGCCAGCATCGGCATTGTCGGCACCGTCGCCGGCTTTGCCCTGGGGCTCGCGTTCTCGCTGAATATCGAGGCGATCCGTCAGTTCCTTCAGCGGCTAACGGGGACCGACCTGTTTTCGGCGGAGATCTACTTTCTTGCCCACCTGCCGGCGAAGGTCGACGCGCTCGAGGTGGTGCTGGTGACGGGGATGGCGCTGGCGCTGTCCTTTCTGGCGACGATCTACCCCTCGTGGCGCGCGGCCCGCATCGAGCCGGCCGAAGCGTTGCGTTATGAATAGGCCGGCATGAACGAGCCGGTCCTCGGGCTCAGCGCCATTCGCAGGCGCTACGTGCAGGGTCGCGCGACGCTCGACGTGCTGCGCGGCGCCGATCTCGCACTCGGCGCGGGCGACGTTGTCGCCCTGGTCGGGCCGTCGGGAGCGGGGAAGTCGACGCTGCTGCACATCGCCGGCCTGCTCGAGCGGCCGGACGGCGGCGAGGTCTTCATCGACGGCGAGGCCTGCGGACCGCTGGGCGACGATCGGCGCACCGCTCTGCGCCGCGAGAAGATCGGCTTCGTATACCAGTACCATCACCTCCTGCCGGAGTTCTCCGCCCTGGAGAACGTGGCCATCCCCCAACTCATCGCCGGCCGGTCCAAGCGCGACGCCCGGGCGCGGGCGGTCGCCCTGCTCGAAACGCTGGGGCTGGCGCGGCGGCTGGATCATCGCCCGGGCCAGCTTTCCGGCGGCGAGCAGCAGCGGGTCGCAATCGCCCGGGCGCTGGCCAACGGTCCTGCGATCCTCCTGGCCGACGAGCCGACCGGCAACCTCGACCCGCATACGGCGGGGGAGGTTTTCGCCATGCTGCTCACGCTGGCCCGGAAGGCCGGCCTCGCCGCGATCGTGGCGACCCACAACCCGGGCCTCGCGGCGCAGATGGACCGGAGGGTCCAACTCGACGAGGGGATCCTCGTCGACGACCTGCCGACGCATGCCACGGCATCCCGGTAGGCAACGGTGACCTGCGCCGACTTCGTCCATCTTCGGGTTCACTCGGCCTATTCGCTCTCCGAAGGGGCGATCCGGATCAAGCAGCTCGCTCAGCTCTGCCGACAGTTGCGAATGCCGGCCGTCGCCCTGACCGATACGAACAACCTCTTCGGCGGCATGGAGTTCTCGGTCACCTTGGCGCAGGCGGGCGTGCAGCCGATCATCGGATGCCAGTTCCAGCCGAGCGGGCCGCGCGCCGCCGATGTCGGGTTCGCTCCCCGGGCGCGGCGCGAGCAGGCGCCCGGCGGTTTCGTGGTGCTCGCCCAGAACGCCGCGGGCTACGGCAATATCCTCGCGCTCCTCGCCTGCGCGCACGGGCTCGGCGCGGTCGTCGATGAAGCGACCTGCGGCGGCGAGGCGCCCGGCCGCGCGCCGGGGCTTTCCACAGCCACGCTCTGCCAGCACAGCGAAGGCCTCATCCTGCTTACCGGCGGCGCCGCGGGACCGCTCGGACGCCTGATCCAGGCCGGTCAGGAGGACGAGGCCGAACGCATGCTGGCGTCGCTCAGGGACGCCTTTCCCGGCCGGCTCTACGTCGAGATCCAGCGCCACGGGCTCGAGGCGGAGGCGTTGACCGAGCCGCACTTCCTCGCGCTCGCTGCACGCCACGATCTCCCCATCGTCGCCAGCAACGAAGCCTGCTTCGCGACGCCGGACATGTTCGAGGCCCACGACGCCCTGCTGTGCATCGCCGAGGGCGTCCACATCGCCGACGCCGAACGACGACGGCTGACCCCGGAGCACTATTTCAAGAGCGCCGAGGAGATGAAGGCGGCGTTCGCCGATCTTCCCGACGCGATCGCCAACACCCTCCTCATTGCGCAACGCTGCGCGTTCATGATCGAGCCGCGCAAGCCGATTTTGCCGCCCTTTGTCAGCGCCGGCGGAGGCAGCGAGGAAGACGCTTTGCGCGCCGAGGCGGCGGCGGGGCTGGATCGGCGCCTGCACGCGCTCCGCGGCGGCGACCGGGCGGGCGAAGGCCACAATGCGGCCGGCTGGCATCGGGACGAAGACTACCACGAGCGGCTCGGCTACGAACTCGACGTCATCTGCGAGATGGGCTTCGCCGGTTACTTTCTCATCGTCTCCGAGTTCATCCGCTGGGCCAAGGTCCACGCCATCCCGGTCGGTCCCGGGCGCGGCTCGGGCGCCGGCTCGGTCGTGGCCTGGGCGCTGACGATCACCGACCTCGATCCGCTCCGCTTCGGCCTGCTGTTCGAGCGCTTCCTCAATCCCGAACGCGTGTCGATGCCGGACTTCGACATCGACTTCTGCCAGGACCGGCGCGACGAGGTCATTGCCCACGTCCAGGAGAGCTACGGCCGCGACCGCGTTGCCCAGATTATCACCTTCGGCAAGTTGCAGGCGCGCGCGGTGCTCCGCGACACGGGGCGCGTGCTCGGCATGCCGTACGGCTACGTCGACAAGATCTGCAAACTGGTTCCCAACAACCCGGCCAACCCCGTCACGTTGGCCCAGGCCCTCGACGCCGAGCCGCAGCTTCGCGAGCTGATCGCCGGCGACGAGGCCGTCGCCAAGCTGGTCGACATCGCAACGAGGCTCGAGGGACTGTATCGCCACGCCTCGACCCACGCCGCCGGTGTCGTCATCGCCGATCGGCCACTTCAGGATCTCATCCCGCTCTACTCCGATCCCCGTTCCGATATCCCGGTAACCGGGTTCAACATGAAGTGGGTCGAGGCGGCGGGCCTGGTGAAGTTCGACTTCCTCGGGCTGAAGACACTGACCGTGCTCGCGCGCGCCGCCCTGCTGATCGCCGAGAGCCACGGCCGCAGCATCGATCTGACCGCGCTTCCGCTCGACGACCCCGGCACATTCGCGATGCTCAGCGCCGGCGATACCGTCGGGGTGTTCCAGCTCGAAAGCGCCGGCATGCGCGATGTCCTGCGCCAGCTCAAGCCCGACACGTTCGAAGACATCATCGCCGTCGTCGCGCTCTATCGGCCGGGCCCGATGGACAACATCCCGAGCTACATTCGCCGCAAGCACGGCGAGGAAGCGCCCGATTACCTCTACCCGACGCTGAAGGGCATCCTGGCCGAGACGCACGGCATCATGATCTACCAGGAACAGGTCATGCAGATCGCCCAGGAGCTTTCGGGCTTTTCGCTGGGCAAGGCCGACCTGCTCCGCCGGGCCATGGGCAAAAAGATCAAGGCGGAGATGGACCAGCAGCGCAGCGCCTTCATCGACGGCGCGAAAGCGCGCGGCGTCCCCGAACGCAAGGCGGTGCAGATCTTCGATCTTGTGGACAAGTTCGCCGGCTACGGCTTCAACAAGTCGCACGCCGCGGCCTATGCCCTGGTCGCCTACCAGACCGCCTACCTCAAGGCCAACTACCCGGTCGAGTTCCTCGCCGCATCGATGACCCTCGACATCCACAGCACGGAGAAGCTGAACACCTTCTGTCAGGAATTGAACCGGCTTCGCATCCCGCTGTTGCCGCCCGACATCAACCGCTCCGGCGTCGGCTTCGGCGTCGAGCGCGACAGCGCCGACCGAAGCGACGCGGCTGGCGTCGGCGACGACGCAACCGGCGGCAGGGCGATCCGCTTCGCCCTGGCCGCCATCCGCAATGTCGGGGAGGCGGCCATGGCGACGCTGGTCGAGGAGCGTCAACGCAACGGTCCCTTCGCCAGCCTCGACGACTTCGCCGCCCGCGTCGACAGCCGCGCGCTGAACCGCCGGCAGCTCGAAAATCTCGCCCGCGCCGGCGCCTTCGACCGGCTCAATCGAAACCGCCGGCGGGTGTTTTCCGCGGTCGAGGCCATCCTGAGGACCGCGGCGGCGGCGGCGCAGGATCGCCTCAGCGGCCAGCTGGGGCTGTTCCAGGCGGGAGCGGCTTCGCCGCCGGGTTTGGCGGCGGCACGGATCGGGGCCGGCGGCGGCGAGGACTGGTCGCCGATGGAGCGGCTGAAGGAGGAGCTCGACGCGATCGGCTTTTACCTCTCCGCCCATCCCCTCGACGCCTACGCGAAGGCGCTGCGTCGGCCGAAGGTCAGGGCCAGCGCGGACCTGCCGTCGGTGACGCTGGCCGGCCCGGTCAGCCTCGCCGGCGCCGTCGTCGGCAAGCGCGAGCGGACCTCGGGGAAGGGCACCCGCTACGCCTTCGTCCAGCTTTCGGACAGCGCCGGACTGTTCGAGGTCACGGTGTTCTCCGAGGTGCTCAATACCTGCCGGACCCTGCTCGAGGTCGGACAGGCCTTGCTGGTGCGCGCCAACGTCCAGATCGACGGTGAGCAGGTGCGATGCATCGCCCAGTCGGTGGAGCGCCTGGAGGACGTCGCCGCGCGCGTGCCGGCCGAGCTGGCGGTGGTCATCGACACGCCCGAGCCCGTCGAGCGGATCCGCGCAATCCTCGCCGACAACGCCGGTGGCGAAGGCGAGGTCAAGGTCATCTGCGGCCTCGCAGGCGAGCTCCAGGCCGAGGTCGTCCTGCCCCGGCGCTACCGGGTCGGCCCGGAGGTCGTCATGCGGCTTCAGGCCGTGGCCGGGGTGCGCGACCTCCGCGAGGCATAGAAAGACCGCACCGACCGCCGATTTTTGCCGAGCCTGCGGACCGATCCGCGGCGGCGGCGATCAGAGTGCTTATCATTCGCGGTCGTGCTGGGCTATGATCGGTAGCGCCCACAAAATCAAGATCTGCTGGGAGGACGTTCGTGAACAAGACTCTGGAATATGCCGCCTGCGCGCTCATCGCGGTGCTCGGGGCATTCGCCATCGGCGTTATCGCGCTCAACCGCGGCGAGACGATCAACGCGGTGTGGATCCTTACCGCCGCGTTGTGCGTGTTCTTCATAGCCTATCGCTTCTACAGCTTGTTCATCGCGAACAGGGTGCTTGGGCTCGATCCGCAACGGCGGACGCCGGCGGTCGAGCGCAACGACGGGCTCGATTACGTGCCGACCAACAAGTACATCCTCTACGGTCACCACTTCGCCGCCATCGCCGGCGCCGGTCCGCTGGTGGGGCCGGTTCTGGCCGCGCAGATGGGCTATCTGCCGGGGACGCTGTGGATCCTTGCGGGCGTGGTTTTTGCCGGCGCGGTACAGGATTTCATCATCCTGTTCATCTCGGTGCGGCGCGACGGCCGGTCTCTGGGCGACATGGTCAAGTCGGAGCTGGGACCGGTTCCCGGGCTGATCGCCTCGATCGGCGTGCTCTTGATCATGATCATCATCCTGGCGGTGCTGGCCCTCGTCGTCGTCAAGGCGCTGGCTGCGAGCCCCTGGGGCACGTTCACGCTGATGGCGACCATTCCCATCGCCATCCTGATGGGCATCTACCTGCGATTTCTGCGCCCCGGCCGGGTCGCCGAGATGTCGGTCATCGGTTTCGTCCTGCTGATGCTGGCGATCATCTACGGCGGCGACGTCGCCGAGGATCCGGTGTGGGGCCCGGCCTTGACCCTGCCCGGCACGACACTGGCGCTGATGCTGATCGGCTACGGCTTCGTCGCGTCGGTGCTGCCGGTCTGGCTGCTGCTCGCGCCGCGCGATTACCTCTCAACCTTCCTCAAGGTCGGCTTTGTCGCCGTCCTGGCGATCGGTATCGTCGTCGTCCGCCCCGACCTGCAAATGCCGTCCATGACCAGGTTCGTCGATGGGACCGGGCCGGTCTTCGCCGGCGCCCTGTTCCCGTTCCTGTTCATCACGATCGCCTGCGGCGCAGTGTCCGGGTTCCACTCGCTCATATCCTCGGGCACGACGCCCAAGATGCTGGAAAACGAAACGCACGCGCGCTTCATCGGCTATGGCGGCATGCTGACCGAGTCGTTCGTCGCGATCATGGCGCTGATCAGCGCCACCATCCTTCACCCGGGCGAGTTCTTCGCCATGAACGTGCCCAGCGGCGTGATCGGCACGACCGTGGAGAACGCGGCGCAGGTCATTTCGGGCTGGGGCTTCAGCATCTCGCCGGATGTGCTCGCCGAGACGGCGCGCAACGTCGGCGAATCCTCGATCCTGTCGCGCGCCGGCGGCGCCCCGACCTTGGCCGTCGGCATGGCGCAGATCATGGCGGAGATGTTCGGCTCACGAGCGACAATGGGCTTCTGGTACCACTTCGCGATCCTGTTCGAGGCGCTCTTCATCCTCACCGCGATCGATGCGGGCACCCGCGTCGGCCGTTTCATGATCCAGGATCTTCTCGGCATCTTCTATGCGCCGATGCGCAAGACGGGGTCGTGGGTCGCCAATCTCGTGGCAACGACGATCTGCGTCGGCATGTGGGGCTACATCCTGTACGTCGGCGTCATCGATCCGTTCGGCGGCATCAACACGCTGTGGCCGCTGTTCGGGATTTCCAACCAGATGCTGGCCGCCATCGCGTTGACCCTGGCGACGGTCGTGCTGTTCAAGATGAAGCGCCAGCGCTACGCCTGGGTGACCATCGTCCCGACCGCGTGGCTTCTGATCTGCACCCTGACCGCCGGGCTGGAGAAACTGTTCCACTCCGATCCGCGCATCGGTTTCCTCGCCCACGCCACCAAGTTTTCGGACGCCATCGCGCAAAACCAGGTTCTCGCCCCGGCGAAGGACATGGCGACGATGCACCGGGTCGTGTTCAGCGACTACCTCAACTCGGCGCTGTCCGCCGTGTTCGTGTTCGTCGTGCTCAGCATGGTGGCGTTCGGTGTGATCTCGGCGTGGCGCGCCTGGGTCTCGCCCCGCATCACGACAAGGGAGGTCGTCTATGCGTGACATCGCAGCATCCTGGCGCCGGGTGTGCCGGGCGGCGCGGCAAGTCTTCGCCATCCCGGACTATGACGCCTACCTCGAGCACTGCCGCGCCCATCACCCGGACGCACCGGTCCTTTCCCGGGCGGACTTCTTCCGCCACCGGATCGACCACCGCTACGGCGGCGGCGGCGGGATGCGCTGCTGCTGAACGGCCTGCGACGGGGACCTGACGCGACTGACCTGACGCGACGACGGTGACAGGGCGCTCCGGTTGGACGCCCTGTCACCTTCGCGTCGAAAGGCGGCTGCCGGCGCAGCCCGTCAGACGAGGCGCGCGGAGAGCGTGATCTCGGGGCCGGCGAGGGCCTTGGAGACGGGGCAGCCGACTTTCGTTTTTGCGGCGTGCTCCTGAAAGGTCGCCTCGTCGATGCCGGGGACCTTGGCTTCGACCTCAAGCTCGATGCGCGGGATCTCGAACCCGTCGCCCGCCTTGGCCAGATGAACCGCGGCCCTGGTTGTTACCGATTCAGGCTTGAACCCGGCGCTCGCCAGGCTGTGGGCGAGGGCCATGGAAAAGCAGCCGGCTTCGGCCGCGGCTATGAGCTCTTCCGGGTTGGTGCCGCCGCCATCCTCGAAGCGGGACTGGAACGAGTAGCTGTCCCTGTAGGCACCGCTGCCCAAGGCGACTTCGCCGCTGCCGCTGGGAAGATCGCCTTTCCAGGTCGCGTTCGCTGTTCGAGCCTTCATCATGTCCTCCTGCCCTCGGATTCTTGTTCCAATGCCTGCAACGCTATCTTACCGGCGCGCGAGCCGGCTTGCTTGATGCTAATGCCCCGAGGTCCGACATAGCGAGGGCCAGTTCGGCCGAGGCAATTTGCGCGCGAAGGAGTAGGCGAATGTCCACCGTGTCGCCGGCGGGTGAAGCCGCCGGACCCGTCAACGACGATGCCGGAGCCGTTGTCACCGTGCGGGCGCCGGCCGAGACGAAGACCCGTCAGCGGCTGCCATACTTTGTCGGGATATCGCACGACACCGCCGGCAGCGGCGGCTTGTCGATGAACCTCGTGGTGATCCCCGCCGGCGGTGCCGCCGAACCGCACGTCCACCGCGGCTACGAGACCGCGATATACATTCTCGCGGGGCGGGTCGAAACCCGGTACGGCCGCCGCCTGCGGCACACGGTCGTCAACGAGGCCGGTGACTTCGTCTACATCCCCGCCGACGTTCCGCATCAGCCGGTCAACCTCAGCGTCGACGAACCGGCCCTGGCCATCGTCGCTCGAACCGACGCGAACGAGCAGGAAAGCGTCGTCCTCTACGATCCCGTCGCCGACGCCCTCATTGCCTCCAAGGCCGGGGAAAGGGAGGAGGGGAGCGAGCGATAGGCCGCTCGCGTCCGCCCGGACCGCTTGCGCCATGAATGACTGCAAACACAGGGCGTGTCTGTCCCCATTGTGGGCCGCGGCGCGCGCCCCATGGCGCCGATGCCACACCCGGCAAGGGTGCGATCAGTGTGCTCGGTTTCTTTGGCGATATCAGGTGCGTCGTAATGAAAAATGTGTCATAAAGAAGGCAATCAAGAAAGCTGCCGGCAAAACATCGTATCTGGATGGGAGTCGAGCAAGAGAGCCGCGCTTGATGCTTGAGCCGTTTGACTACTCGGGTCGCGGCTTAGCTCGCACGGAGGGGGTAGCGTGTCCGCGCGAACATGGGGCTTTTTGTACCTGATAATCGCCATGATACTGCTCGGCAGTTCTCTCAACGCCGGTGCAATCGTGGCGCAAGCGCTTCCGACGTCCGTTGCGCTTGCCGGCCGCCTGCTTCTGGCATCCGCAATCATGGTTCCGTTGTTGATGCGTCGCGGTCAGCCGTTACCCCTGTTGAGCGGCCCATGCTACGGCTTGCTGTGCGCGCAGGCCCTGATCGGGGTCATCGCCTTCAATCTCATGATTTTCCAAGCGTATCGTTCGACGAGCACGGCTACGGTCGGCATCGTCTTCGGTTTGCTCCCGGTCGTCACGTCTTTGATGGCCACTTTGTTCTTACGCGAGCGGCCGAAATGGACACTCGTCGTTGCGGTCGCGCTGGCCGTATTCGGGACAATTCAGCTCGGCCCGACAGGGGCACATTCGGGTCTTGCCGCCACATCCGGTGCCGGCTTACTGCTGACCATCGGCGCCCTGCTCAGCTCGGGCTTTTTCTCGACGGCCGGTAAAGCGTTGACAAGCTTTCTGCCGCCGCTTGCCGTTGCGGCGCTGGTAAGCGTCGCCGGGCTCATGATGATTGCGCCGCTGGCTGTTAGCGAGGCGCACAACATCGAGTTCGCCAATATCGGCGCGCGATACTGGCTCGCTCTTACCTGGTGGGCAGTGGCCAGCGGAATCGGCTTCTTCTGGTTGTGGTTCGCGGGTCTGGCTCGAGTGGAGGCGCACGTTGCGGGCCTGGCCACCGTGGTTATGCCCATCACGACGGTGACCTTGTCCAGCCTGCTTCAGCGTGAGGTCGTTACCGTTCAGCACCTCCTGGGCGCCTCATGCATGATAGCAGCGGTTACAGCCGTCCTTTTGCCGCCGTTGCGTCTCGGACAGCTGCGCTCTGCCGTCGTTCTCGCTGCTCGCCACGCCCGTACGCTTTTGTAAAGGGTGTGGCGTCGAGACGTCCGAACGGTGGGAAGGCGTTGGGGCGAGGGCTCGCCAGAGCGTCAGCGCTCTCCGGCCGCGCCCGCGCTCGCGGTCTCACGCCCGCCGGCTTCGGCGCCGGGCGTGCCGGTACGTCTGCGCCGAGCGAGCCATTCGCTCAGGCCCTGGAAGGCGGCATAGAACACCGGCGTGAAGGTGCCGTTGAACACCGTCGCCGCGATCATTCCGCCGAAGACGGCCGTGCCCAGGGCCTGGCGGCTGGCCGCGCCGGCGCCGGAGGCGATCACCAACGGCACGACGCCGAGGATGAAGGCGAACGATGTCATCAGGATCGGCCGGAAGCGCACCCGCGAGGCCTCCATGGCCGCTTCGCCGATTTCGGTCCCGGCCGCGCGCAATTCGCGGGCGACCTCGACGATCAGGATCGCATTCTTGCTGGCCAGCGCGATCAGCAGGACGATGCCGATCTGGGTGTAGATGTTGTTGTCGAACGATCGCGCAGCGACGGCGATCACGACGCCGAGCAGGGAGAGGGGGATGATCAGGATAACCGCGAGCGGGTTCGTCCAGCTTTCATACTGCGCCGCCAGCAAAAGGAACACCACCAGCAGCGAGAGGCCGAAGATCACGGTCGACTGACCGCCAACCTGCTTTTCCTGATACGACATGCCGCTCCAGGCGAAGCCCATGTCCGGCGGCAAGCTCCGCTGCGCCATCTGCTCCATGATCGTCAGCGCCTGGCCGGAACTGTAGCCGGGCGCCGCCCGCCCGTTGATCGTCGCCGTGGGATAGAGATTGAAGAGGCTGAGCAGGGCCGGGCCGGTGGTGTAGTCGATGTCCGTCATCGTGCCCAACGGCACCATCTGGCCGGAGCGGTTGCGGACATACAGTTCGCTCAGGTCGTCGGGCTCCAGCCGGTAGGCGCTCTCGGCCTGCACGTAAACCTGAAAAGTGCGGCCGAACTTGTTGAACTGGTTAACGAATGTTGAGCCGAGGTAGGACTGGATTGTCTGGAAGACGTCGCCGACCGGCACGTCGAGGGTCTCCGCCTTGACCCTGTTCACATCGGCAAAGAGCTGCGGCACGGTCGCGCGGAACGACGTGCTGAGCCCGGTCAGGCCCGACTGCGAGTTGCCGTTGCGGATCAGTTCCTGGGCCACCTCCTGCAGTTTGGCGTAATCGCCGCTGCCGCCCTTGAGGAGGAGCTGCATCTGGAATCCGCCGGACACGCCAAGCCCCTGAATGGCCGGCGGCACGACTGCGAATATCAGTGCGTCCTGGATGCCGGCGAAATCCTGTCGCAGCTTGTTGAGAATGACGTTTTGCGACAGCCCGGCCTCGTTGCGATCGTGGAAACTCGAGAAGATGACGTAGAACACCGCGGCGTTGGCGAGCGTCGCGCTGTTGTCGAGAAGCGAGATGCCGCCGATCGCGACCCGGTGGGCCACGCCAGGCGTATGGGCAAGGATGTCGTCGACCTGCTCGACGACCTGCTGGGTGCGCTGGAGCGACTGCCCGTCGGGGAGCTGAACGCCGACGACGGCGTACCCCTGATCCTCCTCCGGCAGAAAACCACCGGGCAGCGTCCGAAAGCCCCAGACGGCGACCGCGGAGATCGCGACGAAGAGCACCATCACCAGCGCCTTGCGGCCGATCATCCGGCTCACCAGGGCGTGCTGGCCGTGGGCCAGCTTGGCAAAGGCGGCGTTGAACCAGCGGAAGATGAAAAACCGCCTTTCCTGTGGCGGCTTCAGCAGCAGGGCGCAGAGGGCGGGGCTGAGGGTGAGGGCGTTCACGGCGCTGAAGAAGGTCGACGCCGCGATGGTGATGGCGAACTGCCGGTAGAGCTGACCCGTGATGCCCGGCATGAGGGCCGCGGGAACGAACACCGCCATCAGCACGAGCGTGATCGCGACGATCGGCGCGGAGATCTCCTCCATGGCCCTGATCGCGGCGTCGTGGGCGCCGAGCCCGTGCGTCTCCATGTTGTGCCAAACGTTCTCGACCACGACGATGGCGTCGTCGACGACGATGCCGATGGCCAGGACGAGGCCGAACAGGGAAACCGTGTTGATGGAAATGCCGAACAGCGCCATCAGGGAGAAGGTGCCGACCAGCGAAACCGGGATCGTGATCGCCGGGATCAGGGTCGCGCGCCATTCCTGGAGAAACAGGAAGATGACCAGGAAAACGAGGATCGCCGCCTCGAACAGGGTCTTGTAGACCTCGGCGATGGAATCGCGAGTGAATACGGTCGTATCGAAGGCGATGTTATAGGCCAGATCTTCCGGAAAGTTCTGGCTCAATTCGGACACCGCGCCGCGAACCTCGTCCGCGACGTCGAGGGCGTTGGCGCCGGGTAGCTGGTATATGGCGACGCCGGCGGACGGCCGGCCGTCGAAGCGCGAGAGCTGACTGTAGGTCTGCGCGCCGAGTTCGACCCGGGCGACATCCTTGACGCGGGTGATCCGCCCACCTTCGCCGGGCTCGATCTTGACGATGATGTTCTCGAATTCCCTGGCCTCGTCGAGGCGGCCCTGGACGTTCAGGGTAAGCTGGAAATCCTGATCGTTGGGCGCAGGCGGTGCGCCGAGCTGGCCGGAGGCGACCTGGTTGTTTTGCCCCTGGACGGCGTTGACGACGTCGGTCGTCGTGATGTTGCGGGTCTTGAGCTGATCGGGGTTGAGCCAGATGCGCATGCTGTACTGGCCGGCGCCGAAGACGTTGACGTCGCCGACCCCGTTCAGCCGCTTCAGAACGTCGACCATGTTGATGGTCGCGTAATTGCTCAGGTAGAGGCTATCGAAGGTCGCATTGGGAGAAATCAGGCTGACGACCTGGAGGATTGCGGTCGAGACCTTCTTGGTGACGACGCCTTGCTGCGCGACCTGCGGCGGCAGCTGCGCCATCGCCGAGGCGACCCTGTTTTGCACCAGTACCTGGGCGAAATCGAGGTCGGTGCCGACGGCGAATGTCACCTGGAGCTTGTAGGTTCCGTCGCTGGCGCTCGTCGATTGCATGTACAACATGTTCTCGACGCCGTTGACCTGCTGCTCGATCGGCAGGGCGACGGTATCGACAACGGTGCGGGCGCTGGCGCCGGGATAGGTGGTCGTAACCTGAACGACCGGCGGCGTGATATTGGGATACTGCGAGATGGGGAGGGTGAGCACGGTCACCACCCCCGCAAGCACCGTCAGGACGGCAATGACGGTGGCGAAGATCGGCCGGTTGATGAAGAATTTGGAAAACATCTGCGAACGGTCGCTCTAAGGCTTGTTCGCCGTCGCGGCGCCTGCCTCGGCGCCGGTGGCACGTTTTCCGCTCGTCCCGTTACCCCCTGTCTCGTCGCCGCCGTTCGTCTTGGCGCCGCCTTCCGTACCCCCGGGAGAGCCCCCGGGAGAGGCGGCCTGCGCGGCTTGCTGTTGACGTACCGGCGTGACCTTGGCCCCCGGCCGGGCGCGCTGGATGCCGTTGACCACGACCAGGTCGTCCGGCTTCAGGCCTTCGCTGACCACCTGCATCTCGCCCTGGCGGCTGCCGAGCTTGACCGGGCGCTGTTCGACGACCCCATTGTCGCCCACGACGAGGACGTAGCGGCCGGCCTGACTGGTGCCCAACGCCAGCTGGGGCACCAGGAGTGCACCCTCGTTCGTGCCGATGGGCACGCTCAGGCGGACGAAGACGCCGGGCAAAAGGATGTTGTCGTCGTTGGGAAAGATGGCGCGCACCTGCAAGGTGCCGGTGTTCGGGTCGATCCCGCTGGCGACGTAATCGACCTTGCCTTCGTGCGGGTAGCCGTCCTCGTCCTGCAGTGCCGCGTGCACCGGCACCGGGTTCGTGCGGTAGTTCGGCGCGCCCTTCTTGCGCTGCATGTCCTTGACGCGCAGGACGCTGGCTTCGTCGACATTGAAATAGGCGTAGATCGGCTTG
The DNA here is from genome assembly GCA_016793925.1 of Rhodospirillales bacterium. GTDB lineage: Bacteria > Pseudomonadota > Alphaproteobacteria > Rhodospirillales > Defluviicoccaceae > JAEULH01. The sequence continues at coordinate 25,274 of JAEULH010000072.1, forward strand.
AGCTGGTCGATCATGGCGAGCTTCGTCGGCGCGCCGCCGGCGCCGACATAGTTGCCGGGATCGACCAGCCGGCGGCCGATCTGACCCGCGAACGGCGCCCGGACCTCGGTGTAGCTCAGGTTGAGGGCGGCTTCCTCGAGTTGCGCCTGCCTGGAGCGAACCTCGCCTTGCGCAACCTCCTCCTGTGCGGTCGCCTCGTCCAGCTGCTGCTTGCTGACAGCGCCGGTTTTCGCGGCCCGTTGGAGGCGATCGGTCGTGATCTTGGCTTGCGAAAGCTCCGCTTCCGCCTTCATCAGGCCGGCTTCCGCCTGATCCACCGCCGCGACGTAGGGCGCCTGTTCGATCACAAAGAGAAGCTTGTCCTTCTCGACCGTCTGGCCGTCATCGAACAGCACCTTGTCGAGAAAGCCGGGGACACGCGCGACCAGCTCCGCCGAGAGATAGGCGGAGGTGTTCCCGGTGAAATTGAGGGTCTGGACGACATCGCGCTTCTCCGGAGGCGCGACGGTAACCTCGGGCGGCGGCGGCGCAACGTAGGCGTTTTTCTGCTCGTCGCATGCAGCCAGCAGAGCCGCCATGACTACTGCCAGGGCGAGCAGGCCGGAGGATCGACTCCCGCGCCCGCCGTTCCTGGGTATCGACATTGGAAGCGTCAAACTTGTGTCCCCGCGCATCTCCATCGATCGCCTCTTCGTGCAGGCGTCCGTTGTGCTGACCGCCGGGCGATTCCGACTTATCCCGCAGCCATGGATGGTATGCCAGAACATTTTCCGCGGTCGAGACCGCGACGGAGACGGTCCACTTTGCGCCTGCGAAGTTGCGGTAGCACAACCTCTGTGGCACAAAGGGCCGCTTTCCATGAGCGCCCTCAGCAAGCCCTTCAACGCACGACGAGGCCACAAATGCCTAAACCCCTGCGCAAGGCGGTCTTTCCGGTCGCCGGACTGGGAACGCGATTCCTCCCAGCGACGAAGGCGATGCCGAAAGAGATGCTCCCTGTTGTCGACAAGCCGCTGATCCAGTATGCGGTCGAGGAGGCGCAGGACGCCGGCATCGAGGAGTTCATTTTTGTAACCGGCCGGGCGAAAAGCGCAATCGAGGATCATTTCGACCATAGCGTCGAGCTCGAGCAGACGCTGCGCGAGCGGCAGGCCGGGGAAGCGCTGAGCTCTGTGCTGGACTGGATGCCGCCGCCCGGCCACATCTCCTACACCCGTCAGCAGAAGCCCCTCGGCCTCGGCCACGCCGTGTGGTGCGCCCGCAATTTCATCGGCGACGAACCCTTCGCCGTGCTCCTCGCCGACGACCTGATTCTCGCCAAACCCGGCTGCCTGCGACAAATGGTGGAGCACCATCGGAAGGTCGGCGGCAACCTCGTTGCGGTCGAGGAGATCCCGCGCGATCAGACGAGTTCCTACGGCATCCTTGACGTCGAGCGCGACGGCGGCCAACTGATCCGGGCTCGCGGTCTGGTCGAAAAACCGGAGCCGGACGTGAGCCCGTCGACTCTCGGCATCATCGGCCGCTACATTCTTGAACCGATCGTCCTGACCGTGCTCGAGCATCAGGAGCGCGGTGCCGGCAACGAGATCCAGTTGACCGACGCGATGGCCAAGACCATCGGCCTTATTCCTTTCCACGGCATCCGCTTCGAGGGCCGCCGCTTCGATTGCGGCAGCAAGGTCGGATATCTGGAGGCGAACCTTTGCTATGCGCTGAACCGCGAGGATCTTCGCGACCGGGTCGTCAGCATGCTGGAGACGATGCCTTAGGGCGGCCGGCGCGCATGGGACTCATGTAGGGGATACGGAATGAAGATCGTTCTGGTTGGCGCCGGCTACGTTGGCCTTGTGAGCGCCGCCTGCTTTGCCGAGTTCGGCCTTGCCGTTGTCTGTGTCGACACCGACGAGGCGAAAGTCGCCAGGCTTCGCCGCGGCGAGATCCCGATTTACGAACCCGGCCTCGAAGCGCTTGTCGCCAGCAACGAGGAGAGCGGACGGCTGACCTTCAGCACCGACCTCAAGAGCGCGATGAAGAACGCGGCTGCCGTCTTTATCGCCGTCGGCACGCCGAGCCGGCGCGGCGACGGCCACGCCGATCTCACCCACGTTTACAGCGCTGCCGAGGACATCGCCTCCAGCCTCAACGGCTATACCGTCGTCGTCACCAAGTCGACGGTTCCCGTCGGCACCGGCGACGAGGTCGAGCGGATCATCCGCACGGCGCGGCCCGACGCCGAATTCGACGTCGTCTCGAACCCGGAATTCCTGCGAGAAGGCTCGGCGATCAACGATTTCATGCGCCCGGACCGGATTGTCATCGGCACCGACAGCGAGCGCGCCCGGGCCGTCATGCGCAAGCTCTACCGGGTCCTGTACCTGATCGAGACGCCCTTCGTCTTCACCTCGCGCACGACCGCCGAGCTGATCAAGTACGCCTCCAACGCCTTCCTGGCGATGAAGATTACCTACATCAACGAACTTGCCGATCTGTCCGAGATGGTCGGCGCGGACATCCACGATGTTGCGCGCGGCATCGGTCTCGACGGCCGCATCGGCCGCAAGTTCCTCCACGCCGGGCCGGGCTACGGCGGGTCGTGCTTTCCGAAGGATACGCTGGCGCTGGTGCGCACCGGTCAGATCGTCGGCAGTCCCATTCGGACCATCGAAACCGTCATCGACATCAACGAGACGCGCAAGAAGCGGATGGCGGAGAAGATCATCGGCGCCTGCGGCGGCGACGTTCGCGGCAAGACGATCGCCGTTCTCGGCCTCACCTTCAAACCCAACACCGATGACATGCGCGACGC
>JAEULH010000074.1 GCA_016793925.1 Rhodospirillales bacterium
CCGCTTAAAGCAGCCGCCGCCAGCGCATCAACGCCAGCGTCAGCCCGACCGCCCCGGCCATGCAGAGAATGGTCCATAGGAAGCCCCGTGAATCATCGAGCCACGGAAGACCGGCGACGTTCATCCCGAATATCCCCGAAATCAGGGTAATCGGCAGGAACAGCACCGCCGCCATCGACACGAAGTAGATGTTGCGGTTGGTCCGCTCGGCGAGGTTGGTATTGATCTCCTCGCCAAGCAGCCGCGCCCGTTCTTCGACCAGTTCCAGGTCCTGGGCAACGCCTGTCAGCGCGCGCGCCGTCTGGCGCAACTCCTTGACCAGCGGCTTGTTCCAGTCCCTCGGCGGCGAGGCCGCGAGTTCATCGATGGCGTGACGATTGGCAAGCACCTTGCGCCGCAGTTGCGCCAGCTCGCGGCGATGCTGGGCCAGCTTGGTGCTTTGGTAGTCGCCGGCAAAGACGCGATCTTCGGCGTCGTCCACCTGGCTGGCGTCGTTGTTTACGGTGCGATCAAAACCTCCGACCAGATGTGCAAGCAGGCGATTGAATAGCGCGGCTGAACTCGCCAAGGGGATCCCCCGGCTTATGTCGCGGTGGAGCAGGCCAGTGGCGGCCAACGGGTGGCGGCGCCCGGTAATGAGGTACGCGGAGGAGAGGTAAAGCCGCATGATCCCAAAGCTGTCGGAATCATCAGCATGCAGGTCGATCAGCGCGCCGACGTGGCCATCGCCGGTGGGCTGGAACCCGACGTCATCGTCATTGGCCACGAGGAACTCGCGCGCGTCTTCGGGAAGCCAGGAGCAACCGGAGATCCAGCCGCGCGCTCGGGCGTCATTGAGGTTGAAATGCAGCCACACGCCCGAGACTTCATCCGTCGACGTGAGCGCCGGTGTCAGTGCAATCTCGAGCGCGCTGCCTTCCTGCTGCACCCGGCAGCCGAAGATCAGGCCTCGATTGTCCCGCAACTCCGTGCCCATATGCTTCGGCGCCGCCCTTTGCCAGCAGACTGATCTTCCGGTCGTGATCATGTCAGATGGGGCAGGCCAGCGCGACGAGCAAAGGGCTGCGCCACTCTTCGACCACGGTCCAGACCACGGTCCACCCTATTGCTTGAACCCGATGGCCCAGCCGTCTCTCTTCTGTCGCCCGACCGCCGTTGGCGCCATCGCCCCGAAGACGGTTGCAGGTCGGTTCATCAGCGTTGCGACCGGTGTCGCGGGCGTTGTATTCACCGGTCTTGCCTTGTCGTTGCGGGGGCGATACGAGCGCTCGCGCGACGAAGGACGAACAGGTGGTCCGGACGCCGCGGCAGCATCGGCGCAGGGTCGTCGCCGACGCCTCAGCCGGGAGGATCGATCCGACCCGCGGGCGGAGTGTGCGGAGGTCAAGAGCGGCGGCCGCTTCGCCGACACATTTCGATTCCAGCAAGGAGCCCGACGCGTGCTGCCCGAAGCCGAACTGACCAGTTTCATCGCCGCGCTGTTCTCGATGACCAATCCGATCGGCAACCTCGGCGTTTTCGCCAGCATGACCGCCGACCGCCAGCGGGGCGAAGCGCGCCAGATCGCCTGGACGTGCGCGGCAGCGGTCGCAATCACGCTGCTCATCGTCGCCTGGAGCGGCTCGCTGCTGCTGGAATTCTTCGGCATCTCGGTCGACTCATTGCGGGCCGCGGGCGGCGTGATCGTGCTGGTGATCGGCCTGCACATGCTGTTCAACAAGTCTGAACACAAGCAAACGTCCGGCGAACTGGACGATGCCAGGCAGCGCGAGTCGATCGCCGTGGTCCCGCTGGCCATTCCCATGGTCGCCGGCCCGGGCTCGATGACGACCGTTCTCGTCGCCGGCGAGCAGCATGCCTCGGTCCTGAACAAGGTCGAGATCTCGCTCGTGATTCTGGCGATGGCGGCGTTGTGCGGTCTCCTGTTTCAATTTGCCGGCCCGATCGGCAAGCGGCTGGGCGACTCGGGCATGGGCGTGGTGACCCGGGTCATGGGCCTGATTCTAGCCGCAATCGCGATGGGGATGCTGGCCGGAGGGCTGAAGGGCATGCTGCCGGGCCTGGCCGGCTGAGGGGGATGCGTCTGCCCGACCGTGTCGGCGGGGCCATCGCCCCGTTCAGTGGACAGTGCTTCCGCCGCGTCGACCTGCCTCCTCCGCCATGCTAATTCACTGCGGTGCAGACGTTGGTGCGCGAGCGCTTGTGCTGCGCGGCGATTGACTTCTCGCGTCCCGAGCGCGGGCGAAAGGATTGAGCGTGGCGAGTTCACCATCAGGACCCCTCATGGAGCGGGACTTCGTCCATAAGGCGACGGAGGCCACGGTGCGGATCGCACTGGTGGCCCTGCTGGTCGCCTGGTGCTTTCTGATCGTTCGGCCATTCATCGTGCCGGTGGTCTGGGGCATCATCATCGCGGTGGCCGTACACCCCACCTATCGTCGATTGGAGAGCCTGTTCGACGGCCGGCGTGCAATCGCCGCCATCTTCTGTACGGTCCTGATGCTCGCCGTGCTGGTCGTCCCGACCGTGATGCTCGCCGGCACGGTGGCGGAAAGCGCGCGCCGGTTGGCCGCCGATCTGGGCGGCGGATCCATCTCCATCCCCGCCCCGCCGCACGACATCGCCGCCTGGCCGGTCATCGGCGAGCCGCTCGATCGGTTCTGGCGTCTGGCTTCGGAGAACCTGGAGGAGGCGCTGGGCGAGATCAGGCCGCAGATCGCGGCGTTCGGACGCTGGTTCTTGTCGACGGCGACCGGGCTGGGGCTTGGCGTTCTCCAGTTCGTGGTCGCCATCATCATCGCCGGCATTTTCCTGGCGCATGCGCAAGAAGGCGGTCGGGCGGCGAACGCCATCGCTACGCGGTTCGCCGGCGAAAAGGGCAAGGACTACGCCGCTCTCGGACAAGCGACCGTACGCAGCGTCGCCCGGGGGATCCTCGGCGTCGCCTTCATCCAGTCGCTCTTCGCCGGTCTCGGTTTCCTGGCGGTCGGGATCCCGGGCGCCGGCCTCCTGGCGCTCGTCTGCCTGCTGCTCGCAGTGGTTCAGATCGGCCCTGCCATCGTGCTGATCGGCACGGTGATTTACGTTTTTTCGACGGCGGATACGGTCACCGCCGTCGTTTTCATGATCTGGAGCTTCTTCGTCGGCATCCTCGACAATATCCTCAAGCCGATCCTGCTCGGGCGGGGGGTCAAGGTTCCCATGGTCGTCATCTTCGTCGGGGCCATCGGCGGCTTCCTGGCCTACGGGATCATCGGGCTTTTCGTCGGCTCGGTGATCCTTGCGCTCGGGTTCACGCTGTTCAAGGCGTGGCTCGGGTAGTGTCCAGGATCTTTCGCACATTTGCTCAGGCGACGGCTCCGGCGGTTTCGGTTTGCTCCGCGTAGAGTGGGGCCATGTTCATGTTCTTGCGGGTCGACCACTGGGTCCCGGCGATGTGCCTCAACCTGGCCGCGGCCAGGTTGAGGCAGGATTGCCCGTCGGGGAAAGCACCGACCACCCGGGTTCGGCCACCCGGGCCAGGCGTTGGCGCCGCAGTTCCGCGATCACCGCCTCCGCCTTCTCCTGAGCCGCCGTACGGCTCTCCTGGGCGTGGATCGCCTTCAGCACCTCACGTTGTCATCTCGCTTTCATGCCATCGACAAGTGAACAAACCGAGACCGAAGTGGCAGCCCCAGCCGATCGCGATCGGGCCATCCACGGGCCGGTCGAACGTCAACTTGAACAAGCCGCCCGCCGCGTCGGGCTGGGGTCCGCCGCGTCGGCTGCGCGTGCGGTTGAAGGCGAGAGGTGAGCGCACCACCCCGGCCGGTTCAAGCCGTGCCGCGAACCGCTGACACGGCATGGAATCCGTTAGTGGGGAAACAGTCGGCGATGGTTCGGCGGGAAACCGCCGTCGCCATTCGAGGGCGATCTGGGAACGGTAGCTGTCGACTAGAGCGTCGAAGCCGATCGGGCGACGCTTGTCGAAACGGCTTTTTAAATACGGTGTGACGGAGGTCCAAACACAGGCCCGGCCTAGCAGGGGGCTGGAGTCGAAAGAGGCTTTCGCGGCGATGTCTTCCAGCGCCAACCGCCATTCCTTACGACCGCGATCGCCATCCTCGTCGGGGCGGCCGTGCGCCAGCCACAAGCGATTCAGACGATCCAGGCGACGACGGGCTTCATCGGAAAAGCCCTTGCGGCAATACACGATGAGATGGTCGATCGCTCCGTCGCCGTCGGCGTCTTCCGGCAGATAGAAGGCGTGGGCGTGTTCTGGATCGTCGCGCAGCGGACCGTTAGCATCCCGGCCGAGCAACTCCGGAGGTGTCTGCACGCCGTCTTCACTTCGAATCAGCGCCCAGCGAGCGATTTCGGCGATCTTCAGAGATTCTTCGACGCGGGGACGCGGACGTCCCGCGAGGACAAAACGCGCGACCTCGGGGACTCCAGGCAGACCGCCGCTGACCAGCCTCGTCTGTGGTCCCCGCGGAAGCCGCGGCAGAGGGCCGATCGGCGGGCGGTCGTAAACGATCTGGCGGACAGGGGGCGGGCTTGACCAGCCGGCTTTATGCCATTGGCCGGTGTCTACAGCGAGCGCTGCCGACAAACGCTCGGGAAGAGTGCCGGCGATCGCGGCCCGCTTGGCTTTGGCCATGCTTTCGAGATCCGGTAGAATCTTCGCTCGCCGGTAGTTCCACGCGGACGCCGTGAGCGAAGCGGCGACATCGACCGACACCACGTCGGGAGAAAGTGCGCGTTTCGACGAACGGGGGCATGAATTGGGTTCACCGTGCCAATCGTCGGCGATCCGCCCCTCGGCCCAGCTTTCCGAACGGCCCAGATAGCCGATGCGTTTCAGGAGATGTGCGGCCAGTGCCTTCTGTTCCACTGTCAGCATCACATCTGGCCAGACGACGATCACTTCCGCGCCGCGATCGAAGCGGAGGAAAGCATCGAAGATCAGCTTCTTTTGCGTCGGGGCAGGCATGAAGGCGCGCGTATGTGTATGCACGGCGTCTGGTAGATGGAAATGTGGTGGTTCGGCAGCGATACCATCTATCAGGTCGTCGAGAATAGACTCGGGAAACCTCTCGCGGTCCCCCTTGCGCCACCAGGTGGCGATCAGCGCGCGCAGAATGCGCACAGGTTCGGGAGGCCAAGCCACGTCCGCTTCATTGGCGTGCCGGCCCCAGGGTGTGGCGTGATATCGGCTAGCCGGAAACGTGAAGGCGAAGGCGATCATGCCGCGCTCGTCTTGCCCTTCGGCCTCCAGGTCACGGTGGTGACGGCCGGGTTTGCAAACAGACCCCTTGTCGTGACGGCGGCGATCAGCCCGGGCAACTCCGCGTCCATATCCTCTGGTGTGGGGAGCGGGAAGCCGTCTTTGGGCTTCTTCACCGCAATATCAACGAGTTCGAGGTCGCAGGCGGTGCGCAGCCGTAGACCCTCGCCCAGGAACTTGCGGATCTTGAACAGCGCAAGCGTGATCAGGAGACGCTCAGCCTCCGCATCCAACCCGAAACCGCGGATCTGCGCGAGATCGAGGTTGAAGTAGGCTGTGATTTTTTTCGCGGTGAATTCGTCGCGGGCGAACGGGACGTTACCATAGCCCTCCTTCGATCCGCCGCCTTCAGCCTTGCCTGAGGCGTCCACGCGGTCGTTTTTGACGCCGCCGCTAGATGCCACTCCAGCACCTTCGGCCTCGATGAAGCCCGAGAGTGCCCGAGCCGATCGGATGACGCCAGCAATGCTTTCCAGAAAGAAACCATGCAGCAACGAGTTCGGATCGTATTTGAGCACGGCTGGATATACAGTTCCGCGCATGTCAATCGGTCGCTTTGCTTTCTCGTTGTACTCGATTTCCGCCTTGAAGCTATCGAACCAATCCGAGTTCTCGATGTAAGCCGAGTTCAGGCGGTGTGCTTCGAGCAGGCTGTTAGTCAGCGGTTCGCCCTTCTTATCCTTGACCTTGACGACCGGCAGCCCCTTCAGCGGCGACGCCCAGTCGTCGGCGACGTCGTCCCAGCAGACCGCCTCCAGTCGATTGGCGACGCTCTGCGCGGATTCGACCAGCAGCATCTCAACTTTCCGCGGCAGTAATGCCGCGGCCTCATTGAAGCGAGCCGGTCCAGCCGCCGGCGCAACGGTCAGCGTCGGCTTTGTTCTCGACGCCCATGATCGCAAGGCGAGCAGTTGGATCGGCGTCGCCGGAAGCGGCATCAGCAGCGATGACGTGCGCGACATGGTGCTCGAAGCCATTGAAAAACGCTTCAGCGCCGATGGCGCGCCGCATCGCAGCCCGGAGAGCAACGGCTTGGTCGAGGCATTCGTGAAGACCTTCAAGCGCGACTATGTCCGCGTTAACGCCTTGCCCGACGCCGATACGGTGCTTCAGCTTCTCGATGGATGGTTCGAGGACTTCGGGAACGTCCATGGCGCGCTCGGCGTGCCGGCTTCACCACGGAGCAGGTCCTCGGCCTCCTCCTCGCCGATGCCGACGGCGAACTGCTCGCGCTCGCCTTCCGTAAGCACGTGACCGTACCGATGGTCGATCAGCCGCCAGGAACGCTGCAGATCGATGGGCTGAAGCCTTCGAAGTTGCTTTATGAGCGCGAGGCCTTTGTCGGTGACATGACGCATCGGCTCAACGGCCTCCCCTCGCCTTCGCCAGCGACCGGGCGCCGAACCAGAAGCTGACCACGGCAGCGAACCGCGCGGCGGGTTTCCTCGTCCCAGATCCGCGGCAGCGCGACGTTGCGGTGGACTTGGCCCACCGGAAGGATTTGCAGAAACCGAACAATGCTGAGAGAACCCGCTCACGCGTCGAAGTCATTGGCGGTTCCTGCTACACTCCCGACATGACCATCGACGAGCAGAGGTCACCGCGCATCGCCGACTGCCACTGGGGCCGGGTCACGATCGACGGCCACGGCACGGTGAAGGATGCCAAGCTCTACCCGGGCGGAGCACGCGCCTGGGACTGGCGGGAGACCGGAACCCGCCACGATCCCGGGATTCAGCCCGCGGACGTTGTCGAGCTTCTCGATCATGGCGCCAACGTCGTCGTGCTGTCGACCGGCGTTTTCCGGCGCCTCGGCGTGAGTCCGCAGGCGCTCCTTCTCCTCAACGACAAAAAGGTGCCGTTCCACGTATTGCCGACACCGGATGCGGTCGCCGAGTACAATTGCCTGGCCAAAACGCAAGCCGTCGGCGCTCTCATCCACTCGACGTGCTGACGCGTGCCGGGTCGGCCCTGGCTGCCTTCACTGTGCTGTGCCTGTTACTGGCCTGCACTGATGCCGGGGTTCGCGGTTCGGCCGATCTCACGCTGTTCCGCTGGTCCGGCAGTTCCTCCAAGGGCGAAGGCTTGGCCGTCTCCGCGCAATCGTCACTGATCCAAACGTCTTGGCTCGCCGAGGATATCGGCGGACGCGGCGTGATCGACAACGCGCAGACGACGATCACCTTCGATGGCGAAGGGCGCGTTGCCGGCTCGGGCGGCTGCAATCGGTACTTCGGATCCGTTGCCATCGACGGCGCCGCCGTCACCATCGGCAAGCTCGGTTCGACACAAATGGCGTGTGTACCGGCGCTGATGGATCAGGAACGAAAGTACTTCGACGCGCTTGCGGCGACCCGGACCTACCGGCTCGACGATACCGGCCACAAGCTGGTGTTCCTCGGCGAGGATGGGACACCGCTCGTGCGGTTCAGTCGGTCGTCGTCGAGATGAGGCTTGCGAGATCCGAGCACCCATCCGCCTGTTGGTGATGGCAAACTCCCCGGTCAGGCAAAACGACCTTCGCCTGTCGGCTGGTGAAGAACGCCGGCTGGCATATCGATCGGGCGGGAGGTCGGGATGGACGCGAGCGTCAACGATTGCCGGCTCTTTTTCGATGTGGAGGGGGCGAAGCTCGTCGTCGACGGTCCGCGCCTGCTCGGTGCCTATCAGCCGGCCACCCAACCCTGCCGCTGGCCGATCGATCGAGGACGGCCGGACGGCGTTCAGGCGCCGAGGGCGGCGGCGAGCTCGCCGGCGTCGATGTCCCGCCCCCAGAGCCAGCCTTGCCCCTTCTCGACGCCGATCGCGCGCAAAAACAGCGCCTGCGCCTCGGTCTCGACGCCCTCCGCGACAAGCCCCACCTGTAGCACGTTCGCCAGCACTGCAATGCCGCGCACCAACCGCTCGGCCGACCGGTCACGGCCGAGCCCGAGGACGAACGAGCGGTCGATCTTCAGAATGTCCACATCGAGCCCGATCAGCTGCTGCAGGCCGGAGTTGCCGGTGCCGAAGTCGTCGAGCGCAATTCTCGCGCCGACCGAGCGGAT